>DATFWF010000123.1:0-3009 GCA_035259605.1 Thermoanaerobaculia bacterium | reverse complement strand
TGCCGGGAGAGCTTTCCGCCGACGCCGACCGCCGCAAGCGCTTCGAGCAGGAAGCCCGCTCCGCCTCGGCGCTGAACCATCCCAACATCATCACGATCCACGACATCGGCTCGTCCGACGGCGCCTTCTTCATCGCGATGGAGCTGGTGGACGGAAAGACGCTGCGGGAGATCCTCGGCGGCGGAGTGATGCCCACGCGCAAGATGCTCGACCTCGCCGTGCAGGGCGCCGACGGCCTCGCCAAGGCGCACTCGGCGGGGATCGTCCACCGGGACCTGAAACCCGAGAACCTGATGGTCTCGAAGGACGGCGTGGTCAAGATCCTCGACTTCGGTCTGGCCAAGCCGGTTCTCGGAGAGACCAGGGCCGGCTCGGCGATCGTGACGATGGTCGAGGAGACGCGGCCGGGCACGGTTCTCGGCACCGTCGGTTACATGTCGCCGGAGCAGGCGAGCGGGCGGCCGCTGGATTTCCGTTCCGACCAGTTCTCCTTCGGCTCGATCCTCTACGAGATGGCGACCGGCCGGCGCGCCTTCGAGCGCAACACCTCGGCCGAGACGCTGACGGCGATCATCCGCGAGGAGCCGGTCCCGCCGGCGCAGGTCAACGCCTCGGTGCCGGCGCCGGTGCGGTGGATCCTCGAGCGGTGCCTCGCCAAGGATCCCGAGGAGCGCTACGCCTCGACCCGGGACCTGGCGCGCGACCTGCGGAGCCTGCGCGATCATCTCTCCGAGGCTTCGGTCGCTATGTCCGGAGAAGTCGCCCCGGTTCGCGCGGCCGCGCCCAGGAAGAAGAGCGGCCTCGTGGGAGCCGGCATGACGGCCCTCATCGCGGCGGCGGCGCTCGTGGCCGGGATGCTGATCGAGAAGCGGGTGGCGGGTTTCACTCCGCCGTCCTACCAGCAGATCACCTTCGGCAGCGGGACGATCCGCTCCGCCCGGTTCGCTCCGGACGGCCAGACGCTCGTCTACAGCGCGTCGTGGGACGGCAACCCGCTCAAGCTCTACCTCAAGCACCCGAGCAGCCCCGATTCGCTCCCGCTCCAGCTCCCCAGCGCCAACCTCCTCGGGATCTCCCCCTCGGGAGAGATGGCGATCGCTCTGGATTGCCGCTCGACCCATCCGGGCATCTGCGCCGGCACGCTCGCCAAGGCGGCGCTGACCGGTGGCTCGCCGCGCGACGTGGCCGAGGGGATCCAGGACTCGGACTGGTCGGCCGACGGCTCGAGCATGGTCATCGTGCGGGACGTCGGCGGGAAGGCGCGCATCGAGTACCCGATGGGGAAGGTCCTCTACGAGACGACCGGCCACGTCAGCTACGCGCGCCTCTCACCGAAGGGGGACCGGATCGCGTTCCTCGATCACCCGTTCCCCCTGGACGACGCCGGCACGGTGGCGATGATCGACCTCTCGGGAAAGAAGACGACGCTGACGGGGAAGTGGGCGAGCGAGCACGGCCTCGCCTGGGCCCCTTCCGGCAACGAGATCTGGTTCACGGGGACGGAGGCCGGCGCCAACCGTTCGCTCTACGCGGTCACGCCGTCCGGCAAGCTCCGCGTCGTCACGCGCGTGCCCGGCGGTTTGAAGCTCCACGACATCGCGCGCAACGGCAAGGTCATGCTGACGCGCGAGAGCCCGCGCGTCGGGATCCTCGGGATGCTCCAGGGAGAGGCGCGGGAGCGGGACATGTCGTGGCTCGACTACTCCTTCGCCGCGGACCTCTCCGACGACGCCAGCACGCTGCTCTTCGACGAGGAAGGGGAGGCGGGCGGGGCCAACTACACCGTCTACCTGCGCAAGTCCGATCACTCCCCGGTCGTGCGCCTGGGCGAAGGCAACGCGCTGGCGCTCTCGCCGGACCGGAAGTGGGCGCTCTCGATCATCCCCGCGCCGAACTCGCCGTTCCTGATGCTCCCGACCGGCACCGGGGACCGCCGCGAGATCAAGATCGAAGGAGTCAGCCCCGAGCAGGCGGCCGACTGGCTGCCGGACGGTAAGAGCATCCTCTTCGCCGGCAGCGAGCCCAACCGGGGCATGCGCCTCTGGGTCCAGTCGGTGGACGGAGGAAAGCCCCGCGCCGTGACGCCGGAGGGAATCACGGCGGCGCTGCCCGGCTTCGCGCTGACTCCCGACGGCAAGGTGGTCGCCGCGATCGGCCCCGAAAAGAAGGCGATGCTCTTCCCGCTCGACGGCTCTTCACCGAAGCCGCTCGCCGGCCTCGAGCCGGGCGAGTACCCTCTGCGCTTCGCTCCGGACGGCCGGTCGCTTTACGTCTGGAAGCGCGGTGACGTCCCGATCCGGGTGTTCCGCGTGGACGTGGCGACGGGGAAGCGCGAGCTCTGGAAGGAGCTTCTCCCGGCCGACCCCGCCGGCGTCGAGCGAATCTCCAACGTCCTCATCACCCCCGACGGAAAGGGCTACGCCTACTGCTACGCCCGCCTCCTCTCCGACCTCTTCGTCGTCGAAGGCCTCAAGTAACTCCGACAGGTATTTCGCGTCGTAGGGGAGGGGCTTGCCCGTCCCGCCCGGTCCGTCTGACCCTTGCCGCGCCGCGCCGAATCGTCTATCCTCCCGCGTCCCTAGTGGGCCGTTAGCTCAATTGGTAGAGCAAGAGACTCTTAATCTCTAGGTTGTAGGTTCGAGTCCTACACGGCTCACCACTTCGCACCTGTCTCCTAGCGGAGAGTCTCGTGAAAACCGGGGTTTTTGGAGTCTCACCCCCGACGCGCGACTTCAGTTTTCGGGAGATTTTCCGAGGAGGACTCGGACACTTCTCGGACACCGGAGGGACGGCTCACGCGATCGGCGAATTCGTCGAGGTCCCTACTCCCGGCGGCGCTCGTCGTCCGGTTGGGAGTTTTCAAAAGGCGCTAAACCCGCGCCGGGTCCGTCTGTCGGATTCACCGTGGCGTACAGCTTCAGCCGATTCCAAATCTCGATCTTGAGCATCGAAGCCACAGCGTCTTCGCCAGTGTGAAGGTAGTGGACGGAGATCCCAGGGCCTACGCTG
>DATFWF010000122.1:0-4701 GCA_035259605.1 Thermoanaerobaculia bacterium | reverse complement strand
CTCCGGCGACATGTAGTCGGGAGTGCCGACGACCGTGCCGGTCGCGGTCATGCCGCGCTCCTGGGTGAGCCGGGCAATTCCGAAATCCATGATCTTCAGGCCGCCGGTGGACTCGATGATGATGTTCTGCGGCTTGATGTCGCGGTGGATGACGCCGACTTCGTGCGCCGCGGCGAGGCCCGCGCAGATCTGCTTGGCGATGCGCAGGGCGACCGGCACGGGAATCAGCTGGTCCTGATCGACCATGCCCTTCAGCGTGATGCCCTTGACGAACTCCATCGAGAGGTAGCGCAGGCCGTTGGTCTCGCCGAGGTCGTGCGTGCGCAGGATGTTGGGATGGGTGATCCGGCGCGCGAGGCGGATCTCCTGCTTGAACCGGTCGAGCAACGACGGGTCCGCCGAGAGCGCCTCGCTCTTCAGTGTCTTGATCGCGACGACGTCGTCCAGGTCGCGGTCGTGCGCCTTGTAGACGACCCCCATGCCGCCCATGCCGAGGACCGACTGGATCTCGTAGCGGCCGGCGAAGAGGACTCCGACCTGCGGCTCGGCGCCCCGGGGGGCCGTCGTCGCGGAGGTGTCCACGGGCCCGCCGATCCGCACACCCCTCACGAGCGTCTCGGCGTCCGCGCCGACGTTGAAGGGGAGAGACCGGACGTACTGCTCCAGGGCCGACTTCTCCTTCAGCTCCTCGATCATCGCCTTGAAGGAGCGGGCGAGGATGCCGATCTCGTCCCTCGAATCCACCGGCAGGTCGGCGTCCTCGAGGTTGCCGACGCGGACCTCCTCGGTCGCGCGGACGAGCCGGTCCACGGGCCCGGTGATCCGCCGGGCGAGGAAGAAGGAGAGGAGGAACGCGACGAGCAGCGCCGCGATCCCGACGAGGACCTGCGTGTTCTGGATCTGGCGGAAAGCGGCCAGCTCTTTCTCGCGGCTGCGCAGGGCGACGGCCGCGCCGACGAGCTGGTTCGTGGAGGAGCGGATCGGGAGGAAGTAGCCGAGGTAGGTGTCGCCGGAGAGCTCCAGCGGCAGCGGCCCGATCGTCTTGCCCTGCCGGAAGACCGCCTCGAGAAGCTCGCCCCGGCGCCGCACGGCGTCGGCGATCGCCGGCGAGATATCGCGCATCGTCGTGGCGGCCACCGCCGGGCGGGGTTTCTCCGCCGGAGCCGCTTCGTCCGCGAAGAACACGACCTCGGTGTTCATCAGGGACTTCAGGTTCCTCGCGACCTCGTCGTTGATCTGGAATCCCGCGGCGATTGCCCCGACGACCCGGCTGCCCCCCTCGGCCACCGGCGCGGCGACGACGTGGTAGAGCCGCGCGCCGGAGAGCCAGATCCCCTGCGTGTCGTCGCCCGCGAGCGCGCCGCCGATCGTCGGCACCCCCGAGAGGTTCGCCGAGTAGCCGAGCGGCTTGTCCGTCCGCGCGAAGGCGACTCCCTGCCGGTCGGCGGCGAGGAGGAAATCGGCGCGGGCGCTGGAGGCCTGCTCCGCCTTGAGCGTGTCGATCGTGGTCGCCGGCGAGAGCGGGTCCAGCGTCATGAGGCTGATGATCCCGGGATTGCTGACGACGACGCCGAGCGCGCGGTGCAGCTCGCCGTAGCGGTTCTGCTGGAACGACTCCCACGCGGGGCCCGACTTCTTCAGGTCGTCGGCGATCTTCTCGTCGGCGACGCGCCGCGCGCGCACGGCGGACACGGCGATGGCTCCGCCGATCGCGATCAGGATCAGGGCCGCGGCCGCGAGGAAGATCTTCAGCCGGAGCGAGAACCGCGGGGGCGCCGGCTGGGGGAGCTTCAGGCCGACGCGGATGGGCGGGCCGGCCTCCGTCGCTCCCGGCGGGAGGCGCGCTTCAGTAGCGCTCATCTTCCGTGCCCGCGCCCGGAGGGTAGTCCTTGCCGTATTTGTTCTTGTGCGGGAGGGGCCGGAAGCTCGTCACGTCGAGGCGGATCGTCACCGGGGGGTCCGCTTCCGCGTGGACCGCGACGGGAGAAGACTTCGGCTCGCCCGCCTCTTCATGCCAGACCTTCACGACGTGCTGGCCCGGAGGAACGCCCTCGAAACGGAACGAGCCGTCCGCGCCCGTGATCGCGGCGAAATCCGAGTCCACGACCATCACGAAGCCGACCATCTGCGGGTGGATGTTGCAGTAGACGCGCACCAGGCCGGGCTCGTCGAACTTCTTCTCGCGGGAGGCGCCGCTCCGGTAGAGGCCGAGGTCGAAGCGGTTCTGGCCCGAGACGGAGAAGGCGTTGTGGTAGATCGAGTCGGCGTTGGGGAACTGCACGGTCGCGCTGCGGCGCACGACGACGACCCGGGGCGCGAACTTCTTCTGCTCGCTCTTCATGGTGCCGGCGGACGGCGCGGGACCTCCTCCGCCCCGGGCCCCCTCGATCCAGACGACGGCGTTGGAGGCGTCGGGCACCTCGGCCCCGGAGCGGACCAGCAGGACCTTTCCGGCGACCGTCGCGCCCCCCGGCGGAGGCGGCGGCAGCAGAGCCAGGAGGAAGGAGAGGGCGAGGTTGATCATGGCGCGTGGGTCAAAAAATCATAGCATCGGCATGCCCGCTGCTAGGATCGGAAGGGTGGCGAGGAGGAGACGATGAGCGCCGACCGAGTCGAGATCTTCGGCAAGGACACCTGACCCTACACGACCGCGGCCCGTGAGGACTACGCGAAGCGCGGAATCCCGTTCACCTACATCAACGTCAAGCAGGACAAGAAGGAGCTCGACCGCATGGTCCGCCTCTCGGGCGAGCGCCGCGTCCCGGTCATCGTCGAAGGCGGCAAGGTGACGATCGGCTTCGGGGGCACCTGAGGAGTGTAGGGCGCCCCGTCGGGGCGCCAAGAGATTTGTGATTTGTGATTTGTGAATAGGGCGAAAAGGATTTAGCCGGGCAAAGGCCTTTCCGCCCTGATCACAAATCACAAATCACCAATCACCAATTGGAATTCAAGGAAAACTCTTCCTCCATGCCCCGGGCCGTGTTAGAAACCCGTTAAGTCTCTGGAGGAACAATGGCTCACGAGTCGGCAGAAGGGTTCCGACCCTACATCGCCCCGGAGCAGGAAGTCCCGGAGTTCACGACCAAGGCGATCGTGCTCGGGGTCTTCTTCGGGATCCTCTTCGGAGCGGCGACCGTCTACCTCGCGCTGCGGGCCGGCCTGACGGTCTCGGCGTCGGTGCCCATCGCCGTCCTCTCGATCGCCGTCTTCAAGAAGATCGGCAAGTCCACGATCCTCGAGAACAACATCGTCCAGACGATCGGCTCCGCGGGCGAGTCGGTCGCGGCCGGTGTCGTCTTCACGATGCCCGCGCTCCTCTTCCTGTCGCAGGGCCAGGACTACTTCCGCTACATGACGATCTCGGTCCTGGCCGCGGTCGGCGGGATCCTCGGCGTCCTCTTCATGATCCCGCTGCGCCGCGCCCTGATCGTCAAGGAGCACGGAAACCTGCGTTACCCCGAGGGCGTCGCCTGCGCCGACGTCCTGATCGCCGGCGAGCGGGGCGGAAACCTCGCGGGAATGGTCTTCAAGGGCGTCGGCGCCGCGATGCTCTACAAGTTCCTCTACGGCATCCTCGGCTTCTGGAACGAGACCGCGACGTGGTTCCGGACCGGGCGCAACGGAAAGATCCCGGACGCGACGCTCTCCTGCGACGTGACGCCGGAGTACCTGGGCCTGGGCTACATCATCGGCCCGCGGATCGCCGGGGAGCTGGCGTCGGGCGGCGTCCTCTCCTGGCTGGGACTCATCCCGCTGATCTCGATCTTCGTTGCCGACGCGCGGATCGTCCAGGACCTGAAGAACCTCGGGTTCACGGACGCCTGGATGGCGAGCCACTCCCACGCGGAGTGGATCTACCGCGCGTACGTGCGCTACATCGGCGCGGGCGCGGTCGCGTGCGCCGGTGTGATGACGCTGATCAAGACCATGCCGACGATCGTCTCGGCCTTCCGCGAATCGATTAAGTCCTTCGGGGCGGGCGGCGAGAAGGGCGGGACGGCGCGCACGGAGCAGGATCTCGGGATGGGGATCGTGGTCGTCGGCTCGATCGTCCTGGCGCTGCTCATCACGATTCTCCCGGGCTTCCCGCACGGCCCGTTCCCGGGCTCGCTCGTGATGGGGCTGCTGGTGGTCGTGTTCGGGTTCTTCTTCGTGACGGTCTCCTCGCGCATCGTCGGGATCATCGGGACTTCCTCGAACCCGATCTCCGGAATGACGATCGCGACGATCATGGCGACCTGCGTCGTGTTCGTCGCCCTCGGGCGGACCGGCGACGTGTACCAGGCCGTGGCGCTCTGCGTCGGCGCGATCGTCTGCGTCGCGGCGGCCAACGCGGGCGCGACATCCCAGGACTTGAAAACGGGCTACCTCGTCGGCGCGACGCCGAGAAGGCAACAGATCGGGTTCATCATCGGCGTGCTGACTTCGACGCTCGTCATCGGGGGGACGCTCTTCCTCCTCGACCGCACCTACGCGATGGGCGAGCCGCACGGGATCGGCGGGCCGAAGATGCCTGCTCCGCAGGCCACCCTGATGGCGACGATCATCAAGGGGCTTCTCGCCCAGAACCTGCCGTGGGCGCCGGTGCTCGTGGGCGTCTTCCTCGCTTTCATGGCGCAGATGGCCGGCGCGCACGCGCTCTCCTGGGCGGTCGGGGCCTACCTGCCTCTCTCGACGACCTTCCCGATCTTTATCGGCGGG
>DATFWF010000121.1:0-14667 GCA_035259605.1 Thermoanaerobaculia bacterium | reverse complement strand
GAAGCCGTGCCGCCAGGCCTCCTCGAGGTAGCGCCGGATGGCCGTCCTCGCCGCGAAGACGAACAGGACGTCGGCGGCGAAGAAGAGGAGCAGCACGAGACGGGAGAAGGAGAACTCCCGGAAGAACGTGGCGAGCCCGGTCAAGAGGAGCGTCGCGAGGCCCGTGGCGACCAGGACCGCGAAGCCCTCCTCGATGCGGGACCGCTGGCGCCGGACGCTGTAGAGGCCGTAGAAGTAATAGACGATCGGCCAGAGGACGGCGATCAGCGGGAAGAGGCGCAGATACGTGTCCGCGCCGGGAACGCCCTTGGTCACCGGCACGATCTCGGCGCGGAATCGCAAGAGGTATGCCGCGACGAGGGCGGCGAGCGTCGCCGCCAGGTCCGAGACGAGGAAAAGCGTCCCGAGGCGCCGGTTGGTCCTCTTGATCATGTCGCGACGGCTCTCAGATCTCCGCTTTCGTCCATCGGCCCGGCATCCCGAGGAGGCTCTCGAGCTCCTCCTGGAACTCCCTCGTGAACCGCTCCCTGGCGAAGGGCAGTGCCGAGTCCCGCAAACGAGTGTAATCGAAGCGGGTGGCCGCCGCGCGCTCGACCGCCTCGGCCAGCGCCTCGGCCCCGTCCCCGTCGTAGAGGATTCCGGTTTCGCCGCCGCGGACGATGTCGCGGACGCCTCCTCGCGAAAGCGCCACGACCGGCGCGCCGCAGGCCAGCGCTTCGACGGAGGCGATGCCGAAGTCCTCTTCGCCCGGCTGGACGAAGAACGCGCACGTGCGGTAAAGCGAGCGGAGCTGCTCCGGCTCGAGGTTCATCAGGAACCTTACGGAGGAGTCCGCCCTGGCGCGGAGGCGCTCGTGTTCGGGGCCTCGCCCGACGATCACGAGCGGCCTCCCGAGCCTGCGGGCGGCCTCGATCGCGGTCTCGAAGCGCTTGTAAGGCACGAGCGATCCGACGGCCAGGAGGAACTCCTCGCGCCGCGCCGCTTCGGGGTGGAAGAACTCGACGTCCACCGGCGGATGGCAGACGCGGGCCTCGCGGCCGTACAAGCGGAGGACGCGCTCGGCGACCGCGGTGGAGTTGGCCATGTAGCGGGAGGGGCGCCCGGCGGTCCGCTGGTCCCAGTCGCGGAGACGGCCGACGAAGAACGACTTCAACGCCCGCCAGCGTGTGCGCCCGGCCGGGAAGTACGTGTCGAACTGGTCGTAGGCGTAGCGAACGGGAGTGTGGCAATAGCAGAGGTGCGGCGTCCCGGCCGGCGCGATCGCGCCTTTGGCTACGCAGTGCGAGGAGGAAACGACCAGGTCGAAGCCCGAAAGGTCGAAGGATTCCACCGCCCTGGCGAAGAGCGGCAGGTACTGGCGGTAGTGCCGGTCCGCGGCGGGGAGCTCGTTCAAGTACGACGAGCGGATCGGGTAGCGCTCGATCCCGCGGGAGACCGATCCCGGCACGTGGAAGAGCGTGAAGACCGTCGGGTCGGGCAGCAGCGGAAGGATCGTCTCGAGGACCTTCTCGCCGCCCCGCATCCCGTTTAACCAGTCGTGGACGACGGCGGTCCTCATGGGGCACCGCAGCCGTGAGACGGGAGACGGAAAACGGAAGACGATCGGGGGGCTTCGGTCACGTCTCACGTCTCCCGTCTACCGTCTGCCGGCCTCCTCGGAGGGCGGCTGAGTACACCTCGAGGGTCCGGCTCGCGGCCCGGTCCCACGAGAAATCCGCGGCCCGGCGGATGCCGAGCTCGGCGAACCTGGCGCGGGCCTTCTCGTCGGTCGCCAGCAGCGAGATGCCGCCGGCGATGGCGTCCACGTCCATCGGATTGACGAGGCAGGCGTATCCGCCCGCGATCTCCTGGAGCGCCGACGTCGAAGAGGTCAGCACGGGCGTTCCGCTGGCCATCGCCTCGATGACGGGAAGGCCGAATCCCTCGTAGAGCGTCGGGTAGAGGAACGCGTCGGCCCCCGCGTAGAGGGGCGGAAGGTCCGCGTCCTCGATGACCCCGGGGCGGATCACGGCGTCTCCGAGCTCGAGGGCGGAGATCAGCGCGCTCATCCGGGCGGGGTTGGCCGGCATCGGGCCGGCGAGGACGAGCACGTGCGGAAGGGACGCGTCCCGCCTTGCCTTCGCGAATGCCCGGATCACGTTCTGGACGTTCTTGTGAGGCTTCTCGCCGCCGAGAAAGAGCATGTACGGTCCGCGGACGCCCAGCGCCGCGGCCACGCGCCGCCTGTCCTCGGCCGGGATGTCGGGGCGGAACCGCCTCGAGACGCCGTTGTAGATCACCTCCACGCGGGAAGAGGGCACCCGGAAGTAGTTGACCAGGTCGCTTCGCGTGTTGTGGGAGACGGTGACGATCCGGTCGGCGCGGGTCAGCGCGCGCCGGATCATGTAGCGCGCGTAGAGGAGCGCGGCGCGGTTGGGAAGAAACTGCGGGTAGAGCAAATGGATGATGTCGTGGATCGTCACGACCGCCCGGATCTTCCAGAGCGGCGGCAGCACGTAATGGGTCGCGTGGAAGAGGTCGAGCCGGTCGCTCCAGAGCTTCCACGGAAGGCGGGTCAGCTCGGCGATCGAGTAGCCGGGGGAGTCGTCGTGGACGATCTCGAAGTGCGCCGGCAGCTCCGGCAGGTCCGCGCGATCGGCGGTCTTGGCGTAGACCCGGAACCGGTAGGCGCCGGAGGCCGGGTTGCGCCCCATCGCCTCGAGGAGGTTTCGGATGTAGGACCCGATGCCGTAGTCCTTCAGCTTCCTCGCGTCGATTCCGATCGCGGGAGCGGCGCCGCGCCTCATGGCTCTTGCGACGCCGCCTCCTCGAGGACGCGCTGCGTGGCCCGCGCCGCGGCCTCCCAGGAGAAGCCGGCCGCTCGAATGGGCCCGGCGGCGGCGAGGCGCGCGGCGAGCCCCGCGTCGTCGAGGACCTGCTCGATCCGGCGCGCGAAGCCGGAGGCGTCACCGGGCTCCGAGTAGAGAGCGCTGTCGCCCGCGACCTCGCGCAGGGCCTCCGCGGTCGAGACGACGACCGGCACGCCGCAGGCCATCGCCTCGACGACCGGCAGGCCGAACCCCTCGGCGAGCGAAGGGTAGACGAAGACCTCGGCGGCGCGATAGAGCGCGCGCGCGGTCTCGCGGGTCGCGTAGCCCGGCAGGTGGATCCTCGAGCGGAACGGCGACGCCGCGATGCGCTCCTCGAGAGGCGCGGTCTTCCACCCCGCTCCGCCCGCGAGGACGAGGTCCGGCGCCTCGGGGCGCCGCCCCCACAGCCGGTCGCAGGCTTCGACGAGCGTCGTGACATTCTTGCGGGGCTCGAGCGTCCCGAGGTAGAGGATGTAGCGGCGCCCCTGCGCGAAACGGCGGCGCGTCTCCTCTTTCTCGGCGTGCGAGGCCCCCGGCTCGAAATCCTTCTCGACGCCGTTGGGCACGACGCGGACTCGCGGCGCGGCGTCGGGATGCGCGGCCATCAGTTCCTTCGCCGTCGCTTCCGAGACGCAGAGCAGGCGGGAGGCCCGCTCCACCGTCCGGTTCCAGAGCGGCGCGAACCCCACGAGGGTGCGCCCGCGGTGCCACTCGGGATGCGTGCACGGGGTCAGGTCATGGACGACGGACACGAAGGGGAGCGACGCCCGCACCGGCCCGATCGTCAGAGCGGCCAGCAGGACGTCGGCGCTCCATTCCCGGGCGCGGCGCTCGAGCGTCGTCTGCAGCCAGATCATCCCGAGCGGATGCCTGTCGGCGGTCACCGGCAGCGGCCGCGCGCCGTTCTCCTCGGGCAGGGGCCTGGGGGAGAAGAGCCGCACTTCCAGTCCCGGGCGCGCGGCCAGGGCCCGGGCGATCCCCCTCGTGTATGTGCCGATGCCGGTCGTCGGGGGCAGCAGCGCCCGCGCGTCGATGGCGATCTTCACGAGTCGACAGTCTACAGTCCAGTCAACAGTCAACAGTCAACAGTCAACAGTCGACGGTCGACAGGTTCTGAGGCCAGTGCCCTCCTGTGGACTGTTGAATGCCGACTGTCGACTCCTGTTGACTGCCGGCGGTCGTCTTCCTGTAAAATGCGCGGTTTGCCATGAAACCGAGCAACTCCATTTCCCTCGATTCCGTTCTGGAAGAGAGCCTGCCGTTCGCCTTCGAGCTGCGGTTCTCGCCCGAGCGGCTCGACCGCGAGCCGCTGCTGGAAGTGTCGCCGGTCAAGCTCGCCGGGGAGGTCTCGCGGATCGAGAAGGGGTACTCCCTGGACGCCCGGATGGACTACTCGGGCAGGCTCGAGTGCAGCCGGTGCCTCTCCTCCTATCCCTTCGAGAATTCCGAGGAATTTGCCCTCGTTCTCCGCAAGCGTCCCGCCCTCGGGAGCGACGAGATCGCGCTCCGGAGCGAAGATCTCGACGAGTATTTCTACGACGACCCGGTCGTTTCCGTCGAGCCGATCGCCGAGGAGCGCATCCAGATGTCGGTGCCGATGAAGCCTCTCTGCCGCGAGGATTGCCGCGGGCTCTGCCCGCAGTGCGGCCAGGATCGAAACGTGACCGCGTGCGATTGCGTGGTCGAAACCGGTGACCCGCGGTGGGAAGCGCTGCGTGTCCTGAAGAAAGTGTAGGTCGACGATGCCCAATCCCAAGCGACGCCACAGCAAGGCCCGCCGCGACAAGCGCCGCGCCCACGACGCCCTGGCGGCCCCGGCCCTCTCGGAGTGCCCGAACTGCCACGAGCCCAAGCAGCCGCACCGTGTATGCCCGCACTGCGGCTATTACAAGGGCAAGCAGACGATCAACGTCTGAACCGCTCCCGGTCAGGAGGAAATCCCGCTAGAACCGGGCGAGGCGGCCGGGGCTCTGGAGCGTCACCCAGAAGGAGATGCCGTCGCTGCAAGCTCCCACGGGCTCCGCGCCGGCCGGGAGCGACCCGAGTGGCGTCAGGTCGGCCGCCTTGAAAAGCGACACGTTGAAGTTGAGGTCGTCCGTCACGAGAATCCTCTGGCCGTCGAAGGCCAGGTTGACCGGCCCGCTCATGCCGTTTCCGGTGAGCGTCGCGAGGATCGCGCCGGTCGAAGGCCGGATGACGGTGACGGCGTTGTCATCGAAAAGGCCGGCCCAGAGGTTCGACCCGTCGTAGAGGATTTCCTCCGGGCTTGCGCCGACCGTGACGGTCTGGAGGATTGCGCCGTTGGCGTCGAGCTTGAAGACGCGGTTGGCGATCTGATCGGTCATCCAAGTGTTCGTCCCATCGAACGTCATGCCCTTGGCGAATGTGAAACCCGTCGTCACCGTCGTCACCGTCCACGGGATCGTGGCGCCGGGGGTCACGATCGAGACGGAGCCGGAGGTGTTCGCGGTGAAGATCTTCGAGCCGTCGAAGGCGATGGCGGTCGGGTTGCCTCCCAGGTTGCTCGCGACTGTCGTCACGCCTCCCGCGGCCTGGCTGGGATCGATCCTGTAGAGCTTGCCTGGCGAGCCGACGCCAGTCACGAAGACCCTGCCCATCGCCACGAGCACGCCCCGTGCGCCGGTAGCTCCCGTCCAGGTCTCCAGCAGTTTTCCGTCGCTTCCCCGGACGCGCGACACCACGCCTCCGGCTTGCTGTGAGACCCAGAGATCGGCGCCGTCGGATCGGACCCCGAACGGATCGGCCGCGGCGAGCGTGGTGACGCCGAGGGCGGTCGAGCTCTGCGTGCTCCAGAACTGGTCCAGGACCGCGCGGCGGCTTCCGCGCCTGAGGACTCCGTCCACGGTGCGCGAGAGAAACGCGGCCATCTGGAGCCGACTGACGTTGGCGGTGGGGTCGTAGGTCGTCGGCGAGGTCCCCGTCGTGATTCCCAGGTAAAAGATCTCGAGGACGAAGGGGCAGAACGCGTCCGCGGCAACGTCGGTGAAAGGACCGCAGAGCCCGAGGAGACCCTGGACCGCACCCGTGAGCAGCGCGGCGACAGCGAGGAATACGGAGACTCCTTTTCCGCCCCGACGAAAAGCCCTCATGGGAACCTCCGGTTGCCCGCCAGTATAATCGCGGCCCTCGTGTTTTCCATTGCAGGGAGAGGCTGACCGTGCGCATCGCCGTGGATGCGATGGGCGGCGACCACGCCCCCCAGGTCAACGTGGACGGCGCGATCGCCGCGTTCCACGAGTTCGGCATCGAGACGCTCCTCATCGGGCGGTCGGCGGAGCTCTCGAGGCTCCTCGAGGACGCCGGCTTTTCCGGCCCGCAGATCCAGATCGTGGACGCGCCCGACGTCGTCACGATGCACGATCCCGCGACCGCGGCGATCCGCGGCAAGCGCAACTCCTCGATCCGCGTCGCGGCCAACTGCGTGCGCGACGGCCGCGCCGAAGGCCTCGTCTCCGCCGGGCACACGGGCGCCGCGATGGTCTCGGCCAAGATGGTCATCGGGACGATCGAGGGCGTGGACCGGCCGGCCCTCGCGACCGTCCTTCCGAATCTCACCGGGCACTGTCTCCTGCTCGACGTCGGCGCCAACCCGGACGCCAAGACGGAGCACTTCAAGGAATTCGCGGTCATGGGCTCCATCTACGCCCAGCTTGCCTTCGGGAAGAAGGCTCCGTCGGTCGGCCTGATGTCCATCGGCGAAGAGGACACCAAGGGGAGCGAGAAATCCAAGGAGGCGTTCAAGACGCTCAAGGAAACCGGCCTGAACTTCGTCGGCAACGTCGAGGGGCGCGACGTCTTCAACGGCAAGGTGGACGTCATCGTCACCGACGGCTTCACGGGCAACGTGATCCTCAAGGTCTCCGAGTCGCTCTCGGAGATGGTCGAGCAGCTCCTTCGCGAGGAGATCAAGCGCACGCTCCAGGCCTCGGTCGGCTTCCTCCTGTCCCGGTCGGCGTTCCGGCGCTTCAAGTCCCGGCTCGACTACTCCGAGTACGGCGGCGCGCCGCTCCTCGGCGTCAAGGGGTGCGTGATCATCTGCCACGGCCGCTCGAGCGCCAAGGCCGTGAAGAACGCGATCCGGTTCGCCGCGGAGTTCTCGCGGCGCGGCCTCGCCCAGAAGATCCAGTCGTCGCTGGCCGACCTTCACTCGCGAGAGGCGAAGGCAGCACACCGGTGAATCGCGCGAAGATCATCGGAACGGGCTCCGCCGTCCCGAAGAAGATCCTGACCAACGCCGATCTCGAGAAGCTCGTCGAGACGAGCGACCAGTGGATCACCGAGCGCACCGGGATCAGGGAGCGCCACATCGTCGTCGACGGAGAGAAGTTCTCCGACCTCTGCACGAAGGCGGCCGAAGGGGCGCTCAAGAGGGCCCACGTCAAGGCCGAGGACATCGACATGATCCTCGTCGGGACGATCTCCGGCGACATGCCGTTCCCGGCGACAGCCTGCTTCGTCCAGAAGAACCTCGGCGCGGCGAAGGCGGCCGCATCGGACGTCGGAGCCGCGTGCGTCGGCTTTCTCTACGGGCTGCACCTGGCCGACGGCCTGATCCAGTCCAACAAGGCGGAGAACGTGCTGGTCATCGGCGGCGAGATCCTTTCGCGATACGTGGACTGGACCGACCGCTCGACCTGCGTGCTCTTTGGCGACGGCGCGGGGGCCGTCCTCCTGCAGGCCACCAAGGGCGATCACGGCATCCTCGGCACGCGGATGAAGTCCAACGGCAACTACGCGGACTTCATCCACATGCCCGGCGGGGGATCCAACTACCCGGCCAACGACCCGCGCACCCGCGAGCAGAAGCTGCCTTACATCAAGATGAGGGGGAACGAGACGTTCAAGGTCGCCGTCAAGGCGATGGCGGACATCACGGCGGACCTGCTCAAGGAGCAGGGGTTCGGCAACGACGACGTCAAGGTCTTCATCCCGCACCAGGCCAACGAGCGCATCATCGACGCCGTCGGAACGCGCCTGAAGTTCCCGCCCGAGCGCGTGTACAAGAACGTGGACCGTTACGGCAACACCTCCGCCGCCTCGATCCCCATCGCCCTCGATGAGCTCGTCGCCGCCGACCGCATCCACACCGGGGATCTCGTACTCATGACCGCTTTTGGCGCGGGTCTCGTTTGGGGCTCCGCACTGGTTCGGTGGTGACCGACGAAGTCCACAGTCGGCAGTCGACAGTCGACAGGTTCGAGTCACTGTTGACCGTGGACTGTTGACTGTCGACTCTCTTATGAGCCTCGCCCTTCTCTTTCCCGGGCAGGGCTCCCAGTCTGTCGGGATGGGCAGGGCCCTGTTCGACGAATCCGACGCCGCGCGCCGGGTCTTCGAGGAGGCCGACGCCGCGCTGGGGTTTCCGTTGTCGAGGCTCTGCTTCGAGGGGCCCGAGGAGGAGCTGAAGCTCACCGCGAATACGCAGCCGGCGATCCTGACCCATTCGATCGCGGCGTTCCGCGATCTCGAGGCGCGGTTCTCGGACCGTCTGGCTGGAGCGGCGTTCGCCGCGGGTCACTCGCTCGGCGAGTACTCCGCCAACGTCGCGGCCGGAGCTCTCTCCTTTTCCGACGCGGTGCGGATCGTTCGCCTTCGCGGCACGTTCATGCAGGAGGCGGTTCCGTCAGGCGTCGGCGCGATGGCCGCGATCGTCGGCCTGGCGCCGATGGAGATCGAGGCCGCCTGCCGCGAGGCCGCGCAGGGAGAGGTGGTCACGCCGGCCAACTTCAACTCGCCGGAGCAGACCGTCATCGCGGGCCACGCGGCCGCCGTCGCGCGCGCTTGCGCGGCGTGCACGGCCCGGGGAGCAAAGCGGGCGATTCCGCTGCCCGTGTCCGCGCCCTTCCACTGCTCCCTGATGGCGCCCGCGCGCGAGAAGCTCCGTCCGCACCTGGAGCAGGCGTCCTTCCAGAACGCGAGGATCCGCGTGGTGACCAACGTGGACGCTCGCGCCGAATCCGACGGCGGCGCTCTCCGCGACGCCCTCCTTCGCCAGGTGGACTCTCCCGTCCGGTGGGTCGAATCGATCCGGACACTCGCGTCCGCCGGCGTCGACCGCGCCCTGGAAATCGGCCCCGGCAATGTCCTCTCCGGCCTGGTCCGCAGGATCGACAAGTCCATCAAGATGGAAACCTATGGTTAGCCTCTCCCTCTCCCCGCGGGAGAGGGCGGGGTTGAGGGGAATTCTTCTCTTCCTCTTCCTCCCCGCGCTGCTCCTGCTGGCGTCGGCTTGCGCCACCTCCGGCGCCGGCCGTGGCGCCTCCCCGATCGACGGCGCCGTGGACGCCGCCTCGAAGCGCTGCTCCTGCCGCATCGGCGTCTCCGCGAAGCACCTCGAGACCGGCCGCACCTACGAGCGCAACGGCGACGTGCCCTTCGAGTCCGCGTCGGTCATCAAGATCGCCATCGTCACCGAGGCCATGAGCCAGGTCCGCGACGGGAAGCTCTCGCTCTCGGACCGCTGGACGCTGACCGAGGAAAAGAAGGCGGACGGCTCCGGGACGCTGCTGATCCTCGACGGAGGCCTGAACCCGACCTGGAACGACCTGATCACCCTCATGATCGGGCCGTCGGACAACACCGCGACGAACGCTTTGATCGAGCGGCTCGGCATCGACAGCATCAACGCCCGCATGTCGGCGATCGGACTTTCGCGCATCCAGCTCTTCGCGACGATCCCGGCTCTCTCCCACGCGCGCGACGATCCTTCGCCGTGGAAGGGGTTCCGCCTGGGCTCGGTGACGCCGCACGACCTGGCGGAGTGGATGGGCAGGGTCGCCCGGGGAGAGCTGATCGACGCGGACTACTCGAAGAAGATCTTCGAGTACCTCGACAAGGATCCCACCCGGCAGCGGATCGCCCGCCGCTTCCCCTCCGAGATGCTCTGGGCGGGTAAGAGCGGTTCGATGCGCGGAGTGCGCAACGACGCCGGGATCCTTCGAACGAAGAAGGGGCGCTTCGTCCTCGTCGTCCTGACCGACGGCAGCACGGCCGATGCCGCGAGCTCCGCCGACCATCCCTCCGTCCTTGCCATCGCCGACGTGGCGAAAGCCATCATGGACACCTGGAACAAGGACCTCCCCGACATCGTGGAAAAACCCAAATGAGTCGACAGTCGACACTCAACAGTCAATAGAAACCTTTCCGCGGGCCCTTGCTGTCGACTGCCGACTGTTGACTGTAGACTCCTTCCGGTGAGTCGATTCGAAGGAAGGGTCGCCCTTGTCACCGGCGCGTCCCGCGGGATCGGCGAGGCGATCGCCCGGAGACTCGCCGCCGAAGGGGCGACGGTCGTCGCGGCGGCTCGCACCGTCGAGGCGCTGGAGAAGGTCGTCGGCGGCATCGGCGAGGCCGGCGGCAAGGCCTCCGCCATCCCTCTGGACCTGGCGGACCCCGCTTCGATCGAGGCGGGCGTGAAGTCGGCCCTCGCCGCCCACGGCCAGCTGGACATCCTGGTCAACAACGCCGGCGTGACCGATGACAATCTCCTCCTGCGCATGTCGAAGGAAGCCTGGGACAAAGTCCTCGGAACCAACCTCACCGGCGTCTTCCTCCTGACGCAGGCGGTCGTCAAGCCGATGCTCAAGAAGCGTTACGGCCGCATCGTCAACGTGACCTCCGTCGTGGGCCTGATGGGCAACGCCGGCCAGGCCAATTACGCCGCCTCCAAGGCCGGGCTCGTCGGGTTCACCAAGTCGCTTGCCCGGGAGCTCGCCTCGCGCAACATCACCTGCAACGCCGTGGCGCCGGGCTTCATCGGCACCGCGATGACGGACAAGATGACCGACGAGGCGCGCCAGTCCCTCTCGGGCCAGATCCCGCTGGGCCGCCTGGGGTCCGTGGACGACGTCTCCGGCGCCGTCGCCTTCCTCGCCTCCGACGAGGCCGCCTACGTCACGGGAACGGTCCTGAACGTCTCGGGGGGCCTGTACATGTGAGCCGGAAATCGGTAATCGGCAATCGGGAATCGAAGGAGAATCGGGCCCGATTTACGATTTCCGATTCCCGGTTTCCGAACTAGAATACGGCGGCCTTCCGATCTGAGAAGAAAGGGGAAGACGAATGAGCGTGGAAGATAAGGTCAAGAGCATCATCGTCGAGCAGCTCGGCGTGGACGCCAACGAGGTCACCCCGGAAGCCTCTTTCGTGGACGACCTCGGGGCGGACTCTCTTGACACGGTGGAGCTCGTGATGGCTTTCGAAGAGGCGTTCAACATCGAGATCCCGGACGAAGCCGCCGAGAAGATCCAGAAAGTCAAAGACGCCGTCGCCTATATCGAGAAGAATTCCCCTCAGAACTGACCCCGGTCCCTGAAAAGCCATGCCGCGTTTTTCCTCGCCGCGCCGGGTGGCCGTGACGGGGATCGGCCTCGTCTCCCCGGTCGGAATCGGAAACGAAGCCAACTGGGAGGCGATCCTCGCCGGAAAGAACGGCGTCGGCCCGATCACCCGCTTTGACCCGGCCCCTTTCTCGTGCCGTATCGCGGCCGAGGTAAAGGGATTCGACCCCTCCCTCTTCATCCCGAAGAAGGAGATCAAGAAGATGGACACATTCATCCACTACGCGATGGGGGCGGCCCACTTCGCGATGGAGGACTCGGGGCTTCCCGTCACCGACGAGAACCGCGAGCGCGTCGCCGTCATCGTCGGCTCGGGGATCGGCGGGTTGCCTATCATCGAGCGGACGCAGAAGGAGTTCGTCGAGTCGGGCAACAGCGCCCGGGTCATCTCGCCCTTTTTCATCACCGGCCTGATCGTCAACGAGGCGGCCGGCAACATCTCGATCAAGTACGGCATGAAGGGGCCCAACCTCGCGACCGTGACCGCCTGCACGACGGGAGCGCACGCGGTCGGCGAGGCGTACCGGAAGATCCAGTTCGGGGAAGCCGACTCCGCGATCGCGGGTGGAACCGAGTCCGTCATCACGCCTCTAGCCGTCGGAGGCTTCGACGTCATGCGGGCGCTCTCCCGGCGAAACGACGCGCCGGAGCGCGCCTCCCGACCGTGGGACAAGGGCCGCGACGGCTTCGTCATCGGGGAGGGGGCCGGCCTCGTCGTGCTCGAGGAGATGGAGGCGGCGAAGAAGCGCGGCGCGAAGATCTACTGCGAGCTTGTCGGGTACGGGATGTCCGGCGATGCGTTCCACATCGCCGCGCCCTCCGAGGACGGCGACGGGCCGGCCCGGGTCATGCGCAACGCGCTGGAGGACGCGGGCCTCAATGCGGAACAGATCGACTACATCAACGCGCACGGCACCTCGACGCCAGCCGGGGACAAGGCCGAAACCGTCGCGATCAAGATGGTCTTCGGCGATCACGCGAAGAAGGTCGCCGTCTCCTCGACCAAGTCCATGACGGGGCACCTGCTCGGGGCGGCCGGCGGGCTGGAGACCGCGATCTGCGCCCTCGCCGTCCGTGACCAGGTCATGCCGCCGACGATCAACTACGACGAGCCGGACCCGGAGTGCGACCTCGATTACGTTCCCAACGAGGCCCGCCGCGGCAGGATCGAATACGCGCTCTCCAACTCGTTCGGCTTCGGCGGCACCAACGGCTGCCTCATCGTCAAGCGGGTGTAGTTCGATTGCCTCTTGACCTTGGACCCTGGACCTTAGACCTTAGACTTCTCCAATGAACTCGCTCGTTGCCATCGCCTACGTCCCCGACACGGAGACGCGGATCAAGATCTCCTCCGACGGCAAGTCCATCGACGAATCCGACGTGAAGTGGATCGTCTCCCCGTACGACGAATATGCGCTGGAGGAAGCCCTCCGCATCAAGGAAGCGAAGGGCGCCGGCACCGTCCGCGTCGTCACCGTCGGCCCCGACCGCGCGAAGGCGGGCCTGCGCGAGTGCCTGGCCCGCGGCGCCGACGAGGCCGTCTTCGTGGACTCCGGCGACTCGCGCTATCTCGACGCCCTCGCCACCGCGAAGGCGCTGGCGGCCGTCGCGAAGGAGTCCCCCTACGACTTTCTCTGGTTCGGCCAAAAGGGCGTCGGCTACGACGAATCGCTCGTCGGCCCGATGGTGGCGGAGCTTCTCGACCTGCCGCACGTCGGCAACGTCATCAAGCTCGAAGTGGGGGAAGGAAAGATCACCGCGCACCGCGAGATCGAGGGCGCTCACGAGATCGTCGAGTCCACGCTCCCCGTCGTCCTGACCGCCCAGAAGGGACTGAACGAGCCCCGTTACGCGTCGCTCAAAGGCATCATGGGCGCCAAGAAGAAGCCCATCGCCGAGAAAAAGCTCGCCGACCTGGGAATCCCGGAGGCCGATCCCGCCAATGCGAAAATCCGCTGGCGAAAGCTGGAGCTCCCTCCCTCCCGCCAGGCCGTCAAGCTCATCCCCGCCGATGACCCCGCCGCCGCGGCGAAGGAACTTGTCCGCCTTCTGCGCGAGGAGGCCAAGGTCCTGTGAAATTCCTGGTCTTCATCGAGCAGCGGGACGGGAAGATTCGGAAGGCCTCGCTCGAAGCGCTGTCGCTGGCGCGCAGGCTCGGCGGCGGTCCCCAGGCCGCGGTCATCCCCGGCAAGGGCGTCGCGGCGCTCGCGGCGGGTCTCGGCAAGTACGGCGCCGGCGTCGTGTACGTCGCCGACCAGGATGACCTCGCCCTCTACAGCGCCAAGGGATACGTCGGCGCGCTCGACGCCGCGGCGAAAAAGGAGAGCCCCGACGCCGTCCTCCTCGCCGCCACGGCGATGGGCAAGGACATAGCCCCGCGCTTCGCCGCCCGGCACGGCGTCTCCGCGATGGTGGACCTGATGGACCTGCGGGAGGAGGGAGGCCGCCTCGCCGGCAGCCGCCCCGTGTACTCCGGCAAGGCGCGCGCCGAGGTGGATTGCGGCAACGCCCCGGTCCAGGTCGCGACGACCCGCCCCAATGTCTTTCCGGCTGAATCGCAGGAAGCACCCGACCCGCGCGTCGAAACGCTCGACCTCGGCGCGATCGCGCCGCGGGCCCGCGTCGTCAAAGTCGAGACCTCCGAATCCAAGGAGCTCGACGTTTCCGAAGCCGACATCATCGTTTCCGGCGGCCGGGGCATCAAGGGACCGGAGAACTGGCCGCTGATCCGCGACCTCCAGCAAGCGCTGGGCGCCGCGCTCGGCGCCTCGCGCGCGGTCGTGGACGCGGGCTGGATCGATCACCAGCACCAGGTCGGCCAGACCGGCAAGGTCGTCTCGCCGACCCTCTACGTCGCCTGCGGTATCTCGGGCGCGATCCAGCACCTTGCCGGGATGGGAACGTCCAAGGTCATCGTGGCCATCAACAAGGACCCCGAGGCCCCCATCTTCAAGGCCGCCACCTACGGAATCGTCGGAGACATCTTCCAGATCGTCCCCGAGGTCGCCAAGGCCGTGAGGGAAGCGAAGAAAGAATAAGCGTCCGCTTCCCGACAACACCTTAGACTTGCCAGCGATGCTTCCCACCGAACGAGTGATCTTCGGCATCCCCGGGACCGTCTTTTTCGGGATCCTGATCCTGCTCGCCGTGGTCGCGTTCGTCTACTCGGCAGGGCGGCGGGTCCGGGTGCTCCTCGCGCTGGCGCCGGAGAACCGGTTCGACCGGATCGGGACGCGGATCGCGAAGACCCTGGAGTACGCGTTCGTCCAGAAGAGGATGTTCCGGGACCTCTACGCCGGGATCTTCCACATCTTCCTCTTCACCGGGTTCCTGGTCCTGCTCGTCCGGACGATCGCTCTGGTCGTTGAGGGGCTCGTCCCCGGGTTCATCCTCTTGACCGGCCGCACCGGCGAGATCTACACGCTCTTGAAGGACGTCTTCGAGATCCTCGTCCTGGT
>DATFWF010000120.1:0-9600 GCA_035259605.1 Thermoanaerobaculia bacterium | reverse complement strand
CGACTCCTCGGCGGCCGGCTCCGCCGCTCCGTCCTCCAGGACCCCGCCCTCCGGGCCGTAGTCCCAGCGAACCAGGCTCTGCTCGAATTCCTGCGCCGCCAGCCGGGTGGGCTTGACCGGCCTCTCCGTCTCGATCTTGGGACGGGCTCCGCGCATCAACTGCTCGGCCCGCCGCGCGATCAGAAGCGCCAGCCGGAACTTGCTGTCCACCCCTTCAGGCATGCTCTGGATCATCGGTGCCCCTTCTCCTCTCCTGCGAGGGACGGAAGGTCCCCCTACGCCTAGTGAAACTCTTTGCGGATCCGCTCCAGGCGCGCCGCCTGGCGTTCGGGTACCAGCCTCCTCGCTCGAACCACTGATTGTAACTCAAGAGTGGCCCGATCGAGGTCGTCATTTACGATAACGTACTGAAACTCTTCAGCTTGCTGGACTTCGCGGGCGGCGTTGATGAGGCGTTTCCGGATGGCGTCCTCCCCGTCCAGCCCCCGGCTGCGCAGCCTCCCCTCGAGGACCTCCGGCGAGGCCGGCACGATGAAGATCGAAACCGCCTTCGAGTAGGCCCGCCGGATGTCCCGGGCGCCCTGCACGTCGATGTCGAGGACGACGTCCTCCCCCGCCGCCAGCCGCGGCAGGACTTCATCGCGTGAGGTGCCGTAGATGTGCCCGTGGACCTCGTTGTGCTCGAGGAACTCGTCGGCCTGGACCATCTTCTGGAAGGCCTCGGCCGAGACGAAGTGGTACTCGCGCCCGTTCTCCTCCCCCTTGCGCATCGGCCGCGTCGTGTGGGAGACGGAGAAGTGGAGCGGCGCGCCCGGCGGGTTCTCGAGGAGGCGTTTGATGAGCGTCGTCTTGCCTCCCCCCGACGGCGACGAGACGATGAAGAGATCACCCGGAGCGGGCGCGCTCATTCGACGTTCTGGACCTGCTCGCGGATCTTCTCGATCTCCGATTTCATCTCGAGGACTTCGCGCGTGAGCTGAAGGTCCCGGGCCTTCGACCCGAGCGTGTTCATCTCCCGCAGGATCTCCTGGGTGAGGAAGTCCAGTCGCTTGCCGACCGGCTCGGTGGAGGAGGCGACGAGGGAGGCGAACTGCGAGAGGTGGGCTTCCAGCCGCTGGAGTTCCTCGGAGACGTCGGACCGGTCGGCGGCGAGCGCCGCCTCCTGCTCGATGCGCCCGGAATCGAGCGGCACCTGGGGGAAGAGGGCCTGGACGCGGGCCCGGAGGGTCTCGAAGAGGTTGCGGGTGATCTCCTCGCGCCGCGACGAGATCTCGCCGACCTTCTTCTGGAGAAACCCGATCCGCGAGGCGAGGTCGGCCGCCACCGCGGCGCCCTCCGACTCGCGCATGGCGATCAGCGCCGCGGCGGCCTCCTCGGCCAGCCCCTCGACCTCCCCGATCTCCTCGGGAGAGAACTCTCCCCCGCCGTTCTCGACCGAGAAGATCTGCGGGATCGCCAGGACGTCGCGGGCTTCCAGGGAACCGGAAACCGGGTACTTCGACGAAAGCTCCGTGAAGCGGCGCAGGACCGCCTCGAGCAGTCCCTCGTTGACCGTGATCTCGTGGACGACCTCGCCGGTCTTGCGGACTTTCAGCGCGACCTCCACCTTCCCGCGCGAGAGCGAGCGGGAAAAGACCTTCCGGAGCACCGGCTCCAGCGCCCCCTCGGTCTCGCGAAGCTTGATCGTCAGGTCGAGGAAGCGGTGGTTGACGCTCCGGACCACCAGCTCCGCCGAGGTCTCGGGAGACAGGTTGCGGCGCGCGCGGCCGAAGCCGGTCATGCTGCGAATCACGAGGACGCGGCGCCGCTCGTCTCTGTTGTGGCAGGATCCCGCGTGGCGGGAACCCGGGCGGCGGGGTCGCCGTCGCCGGCGAAGAATTGCATGTCGTGAAGCCTGCGGTACAGCCCCTGCCGAGTCAAGAGCTCGCGGTGCGTCCCTTCCTCGACGATCCTCCCCGCCTCGAGGACCACGATCCGGTCGGCCCGCCGCACGGTGGAGAGGCGGTGCGCGATGACGAGCGTCGTGCGGTCCTTCATCAGGTTCGCGAACGCGGAGGCGACGAGAGCCTCCGATTCGGAGTCGAGCTGCGAGGTCGCCTCGTCGAGGATCAGGATCGGGGCGTCCTTGTAGAGCGCCCGGGCGATGGCGAGCCGCTGCTTCTGACCGCCGGAGAGACGGCCCGCGTCCTCGCCGACCCGCGTGTCGTAGCCGGACGGGAGCCTCTCGAGGAACTCGTCGGCGTGAGCGGCCCGGGCCGCCGCCCGGACCTTCTCTTCCGGCGGCGACTCCTGCCCGTAGGCGATGTTTTCCCGGGCGGTCGTGTCGAAGAGGATCGTCTCCTGCGTGACGAGCGCGATCTGGCGGCGCAGCGACGCCAGCGTCGAGTTGCGCAGGTCGGTCCCGTCAAAGGTGATCCGGCCGCCGACCGGGTCGTAGAGCCGCGGCAGCAGGTTGACGAGCGAGGTCTTCCCCGCTCCCGAGGGACCGACGATCGCGACCGTCTCGCCGCGCCGGATCGCCAGGTTGACGTTGCGCAGGACGGCGTCCTCGCCGTAGGAGAAGCTCACGTCTTCGTAGCGGATCGAGTCGGCGAAGGGCGCGAGCTCACGGGCGCCGGGCCGGTCGGCGATCTCCGGCCGCTCGTCGATCACCTCGAAGACCCGCCGCGCCGCCGACAGCGCGATCTGGACCGCCATGTTGATCCGGGTGACGTCTTTAAGCGGCTTGTACATCATCATCAGCGCCGCGAGGAACGCCCAGAGGTCGCCGGCCGTCATCCGCCCGGCCCGGATCTGGCCGCCGGCGTAGAGGAAGAGCGCGGCGAGCCCGATCCCCGCGAGAATCTCCATCATCGGCGAGTTGAGCGCCTGGAGCCTCACGGTACGGCGATTGACCCGGAAGTACCGCTCGTTGGCCTCGCCGAAACGGCGCGCCTCGAACTTCTCCATCCCGTACGTCTTGATGACCCGGTGGCCGCGGAGGGTCTCCGAGAGGACCGTTCCCATCTCGCCGATCCGCTCCCGGGCGGAGGTCGCGGCCCTCCCGAGCCGCCGCGTGTTCTCGATGATCGGCAGCAGCACGACCGGCGCGAGGACGAAGACGATGAAGGCGAGCTTCGCGTTGAGCGAGAAGACGTAGACGAGCACCGCGAGGAGAGTCAGGACGCCCTGGACCAGGTCGGTCAGGTTGTGCCCGAAAGCCGTCTGGATCTGCTCGACGTCGGAGAGCATCCGGCTCATCAGGTCGCCCGTCGTGGAGCGCGAGTAGTAGCTCGCCGACTGGGCGAGGAGCCTGGCCTCGGCGTCCCGCCGAAGGTCCCGGACCATCGCGACGCCGATCCCGTTCAACTCGAACTCCGAGAAGTAGGAGAAGACGTTCTTCGAGACGAGCGCGAGGAGGAGAAGAAGCGGCACCGCGTAGTAGACCGCGATCCCGTGGCTCTCCGCGAACGCCGTCGCGGCCGCGTACCAGCCGTCGAGAAGGTGCATGACCGGCTGCGTCCGGGCGGCTCCGGCTCCGCCCGAGGGGAGGGACGAGAGCCGCGCCGACGAGCCGGCGCCCAGGGTCTCGTCCACGACCTTCCCGAGGAGGAAGAGCATCGCGACCGTCGAGAACGCGACGACGAGCATCGCCAGGACGGCCGGGATCGCGCGGCCGCGGTAGCGCGAGAAATAGCGAAGGAGCCGGCTGAAAGGGTTCATTGGGAGATTCGACGTTCCACGGCCGTCGGACGAGGACTCGTTTGCGCCGGATCGAGCGCTTCGAGGACCGCTTCCGCGGCTCGGTCGCTCGCGCCGGGCGGGCCGAGAAGCGAAGCGACGCGGGCGAGCTCCTCGCGCATCCGGGCGATCCTCTCGGGCGATTCGAGCAGGCCGGCACCCTCCCTTTCGAGGCGCTCCGGGGTCACTTCGCCCTGGAGGAGCTCCGGAACGACGCCGGCGCCGGCCACGATGTTCACGAGGCAGATCCAGGGCACGCGCACCAGGAGCCTGCCCACCGCGTGGCTGAACGAGGACGTCTTGTAGAGAACGACCATCGGCGTGCCGCAGAGCGCGGCTTCCAGGGTCGCCGTCCCGGAGGCCACCAGCGCCAGGTCGGAGGAGGCCAGCAGCGGGTGCATTCCGGAGTCGACGATCCGGATACCTTTCGAGACGGCGCCGGCGAAGAGCTCGTCGGGGAGTCCCGGCGCCCGCACCGCGGCCAGTTCCAGGGCGAAGCGCTGCGCGAGCCGTCCGGCGGCCGCGGCCATCGGCCCCCAGTGGCGGCGGAGCTCCGCGGCGCGGCTGCCGGGGAGGAGGAGGAGACGGCGCTTCGATTTCGCGGGCAGCGGGGAGGGCCGGGCAAGCCCTTCCCGGACGTCGTCCACGACCGGGTGGCCGGCGCAGACCGCGTCGCCGCCCAGCCGCCGGTAGATCTCGGCCTCGAACGGGAAGAGCGTGATGATCCGCCTCGCTCGGCGAGCGATCGTGCGGGCCCTCCCCCGCCGCCACGCCCAGACCTGCGGGCTGACGTAGTAGAGGAGCGGGATCCCGAGGCGGGCCAGCCTCCTCGCGAGGAGCCCGTGGAAGTCGGGGAAGTCGATGAGCACCGCCGCGTCGGGCCGCTCCCTCTCCGCCGCGGCGACGAGGGCGGACAGCGCCCGCCGGAGCTGCGGGATCTTCTCGGCGACCTCGGAGAAGCCCATGACCGACAGGCTCTCCGCCGTAGCCTGCGCGGATAGGCCCTCGGAGCGCAGCCTCGGCCCGCCCATGCCGAAGGCGCGCAGCTCCGGCCGCCGGGCGCGAAGGGCGGCCAGCAGCCGTGCCCCGTGCATGTCGCCGGAGGCTTCGCCGGCCGAGATCAGGAGGTTCAACCCGATCAGAATAAGGCAATTCGGCGGGCCCCGCCTCCCAGTTGTGAGATAACGCCGCTCCGATGGCAGGTCACGCCAGGATCCGGACCGCCCTGCTCGGCTGCGGCCGGATCGGGGAGAGGCACGCGCGGATCCTCGCCTCGTCGCCCGAGTCGGAGCTCGTCGGCCTGGCCGACGTCGATCCTCAAAAGGCGGCGGCGTACGCGGGAAAACACGGCGGCCGCGCCTACTCCGGCCTCTCGGAGCTGATCGAGGCGGAAAGGCCGGACCTCGTCGCGGTCTGCACGCCGTCGGGACTTCACGCGGAGGAGGTCCTGGCTGCGTGCCGCGCCGGCGTCGCCAACGTCGTCGTCGAGAAGCCGATGGCGCTGACCCTGCCCGACGCCGACGCGATGATCGAGGCGAGCGAAAAGTCCGGGACGCGCCTCTTCGTGGTCAAGCAGAACCGCTACAACCTGCCGATCCAGAAGCTGCGCGAGGCGCTCGAGGCGGGGCGGTTCGGCAAGCTCGTCCTCGGCGCCGTGCGCGTGCGCTGGTGCCGGCGGCAGGGATACTACGACCAGGCGCCGTGGCGCGGGACGTGGGCGATGGACGGCGGCGTGTTCTCGAACCAGGCCTCGCACCACGTGGACATGCTCGTGCACATGATGGGCGAGGTCGCGTCCGTCAAGGCGATGTCGGCCACGCGCCTGGTGTCGATCGAGGCCGAGGACACCGGGGTCGCTCTCGTCCGATTCCACGGCGGCGCGCTCGGCATTATCGAGGCGACGACCGCGGCGAGGCCCGAGGACCTGGAAGGATCCATCTCGATCCTCGGCGAGGGCGGGACCGTCGAGGTGGGAGGATTCGCGATGAACGAGATGACGGTCTGGAAGTTCTCGGATCCCACGCCCGAGGACGCGCAGGTGCTCGAGCGCTACCGGACCAACCCGCCCGACGTCTACGGCTTCGGCCACCACGCCTACTACCGCGACGTCTTCGACGCGATCTCCCGGGATGCAAAGCCGCTGGTGGACGGCCGCGAGGGGCGCAGGTCTCTCGAGGTCATCCTCGCCATCTACGAGTCCATCGAGAGCGGCCGCGAGGTCCGGCTGCCGTTCGAGGTGAAGCACGCGAAGCTCGGAAGGCGGCAGGCATGATTCCGCTGTCGCGGGCGACGGTCACCGAGGAGATGAAGAAGGCGATCCTCGAGGTCGTGGACTCGGGGCGGTTCATCCTCGGGCCCGAGACGAAGGCGTTCGAGAAGGAGTTCGCCGAATACATCGGCGTCCGGCACGCGGTCGCCGTCTCGCAGGGCACGGCGGCGATCCAGCTCGCGATCCAGGGAATCGGCGTGAAGCCCGGCGACGAGGTCCTTGTCCCCTCGATGACGGCCTTCCCGACGATCGAGGGCGTGATCCACGCCGGCGCGGTTCCCGTCTTCGTGGACAACGACTCGTTCGGCTGCATGGATCCGGCCGACGCGCGCCGCAGGATCACGAAGCGCGCCGTCGGGATGGTGCCCGTCCACCTCTACGGCGGAGCCGCCGACCTCGACGGCCTGGAGAAGATCGCGCGGGAGCGGGGCCTCTGGCTCCTCGAGGACTGCTGCCAGGCGCACGGGGCCCTGCACCGCGGCCGGAAAACCGGCTCGATCGGCCGGGCCGGGGCATTCTCCTTCTATCCCTCCAAGAACCTGACGGTCTTCGGCGACGGCGGGATGGTCACGACCGACGACGACCAGGTCGCCTCCCGCGTCCGGCTCCTGCGCGACCACGGAAGAAGCGACAAGTACACGCACGTCGCCGTCGGCTACAACCTGCGCTTCAACGACGTCATGGCGGCCGTCGGGCGCCGGCAGCTCGCGCTCCTCGAGGACTTCGTCGCGAAGCGCCGCTCGGTCGCGGCGCGCTACCGCGCCGGCCTTCGAGAGCTGGCCGAGATCGAGCTGCCGGACGAGCGTCCGGAAACCCGGATGGTCTACCACCTCTACCCGATCCGCTGCCGCGACGACGCCATCCGCGAGGACTTCCGAGAGCACATGAAGTCCCGAGGCATCGAGACGGGCGTCCACTACCCGATCGCCAACCACCTCCAGCCCGCGATGGCGGACCGCGGCCAGCCCCCGATCCTCCCGGAGGCGGAGGCGCTCGCGGCGACGACGGTTTCGCTGCCGATGTTCCCTGCGCTCTCCGACGCGGACACAGACGCGGTCATCGCCGCGGTCCGGGATTTCTTCCGCGAGTCCCCTTCCGCCGGGTTCTGAGCTCTTCTCCCTAGGGGCACGTCGCGAACGCGGACGTGTCCTGGATCGGCTGGAAGGCCGTGTTCAGCGGGTTCACGTACACCTTGACGGCGCCCGTTGCGGTGTCCGTGACCGTCAGCGTGACCTCGACGTTGGTCAGGCCGCCGGAGAAGACCCAGTACCGGTTGTTGAACGAGCAGGCGTTCAGCGCCTTGACGATCAACTCGGCGTTGCTCGCGCTGAAGAACCAGAAGTAGCCCGAATCGCCCGTGAGCCGGACCGCCTGTCCCTGTCCCGATCCCTGCGCGCTCCTCCAGGCGGCCGTCACGCGGAAACGGCCGTTGTTGAGGCACATTGCCGTCGCGTCCTCGGCGCATGCAAGCTGACCCCCTGCGGGAGCCGATGGGCCCGGCTTCTCCGTCTCAGCGCCTTCCCCTGGCGGGCCTTCGAGCAACTGGCCTCCGGGCGGCGGAGAGGAAGGCACCGAGCACGTCGGAAATGCCGAAGTGTCCTGGATCGGCTGGAACGGCGTGTTCCCGGGATTGAAGTACGTCTTGAGGGCGTTGGTCCTCATGTCGGTGACGAACAGGGTCACCTCGACGTTGGTCAGCCCTCCCGCGAAGACCCAGAAGGTGCTGCTCAGGCTGCATCCGTTCAGCGCCTTGACCAGCATTTCGATGTTTCCGGAGGAGAAGAACCAGAAGTACCCCGAGTCGTCCGTGAGCTTGACGGCCTGGCCGAAGCCGGTACCGTCGGCCGTCTTCCACTGGGCCCTCAGCTTGAACCTCTCGGAGTCCAGACAGAGGGTTGTCGCGTTCGGAACACAGCCGGGACTGATCTTCCCGACCTTTCCCGTCAGATCCGTGAACCAGAGGTTCCCGTCCGGGCCGGCGGCGATGTCCTCGATCGAACCTGAGATCGAAGCGACGTAGCTGGTGATCGGGCCGCCGGGATAGAACCGCCCGATCTGCTCGAAGCTGTTGGGAAACCAGAGGCGTCCGTCGGGACCGGTCGTGATCGCCTCGCTGACGGTGGGCGCCGCGACATCCGTGATCGCGCCGGATGTCGTGATGTACCCCAGCCCGCGAACACGCTCGGTGAACCAGATGTTGCCGTCGGGGCCCGCGGTGATTCCGAGAGGAAACGAGTTCGCAGTCGGCAGGGGAAACTCCGTCACGGCGCCGGAGGTCGTGATTCTCCCGATCTTGTTTCCGACCAGCTCCGCGAACCAGAGGTTGCCGTCCGGCCCGGCGGTGATGCGGATCGGCCGGCTGCCCGGGGGCGCCGCGTCGTACTCGGTCACGAAGCCGGAGGTCGTGATCTTTCCGACCTTGCCGCCCTGCTCCATGAACCAAAGGTTGCCGTCCGGGCCGGTCACGATCCCGGAAGGCCCGCCGCCTTGCGTCGGTATGGGGAACTCCGTGACGAAGCCCGCCGGCGTGATTCGGCCGATCTTTCCCGCGGCTCCTTCGGTGAACCAGAGATTGCCGTCGGGCCCGGTCGTGATGAACTGGAGGCCGGGATTCTGCGAGAGCACAGGAAACTCGGTGATGACGCCGGCGGGCGTGATCCGCGCGATCTTGCCGCCGGCGTTCTCGGTGAACCAGACGTTGCCGTCGGGACCTCCGGTGATCCCGTTGGGCCTTCCGCTCGCCGGGTAGACCGTCGGGATCTGCGCTGCGAGGCTCGCCGAGAGGGCGCCGCCGAGAACCGCCAGGGCGATCCGGGATGCACGGAGGAATCGCATGGGACCTCCTTCTCCGGTCCGGAAAGTGTGAAGAGAGTTTACAAGATCGCTCGGACGGACGGGCGGACGGCGCGCGGCTCGGAGGCGCGGCCCCGGATCCACCGCCGGTACCACGCCTCCAGGTTGCGAAGGAGCCAGAGCTTGTTGTGCCGGCGCTGGGTGCCTCCCTCGATCAGGGCGCGGACTCCCTTCGGGTGAACGACCCCGTCCGCCGAGAGATCGCCCTTTTCCAGCGCTTTGAGCGACGCCTCGCGCCTCTCGCCGCCGACCCATCGCTTGAAAGGCGGCGAGAAGCCGGACTTCGACCGGGTCATCACGGCCTCGGGGAGCCACGGAGCGATCGCCTCGCGGAAGGCGATTTTCGTCGCCCCCGGTCGAACGATCCGTTCCGGCGGAAGCGAGAACGCGTACTCGACCAACTGCCGGTCGAGAAGCGGAACGCGCGCCTCGAGCCCCGCGGCCATCGTCGAGCGGTCCACGAGCATGAGGTTGTTGTCGGGAAGGTAGGTGTGGATGTCGATATACAGGAGCCGCTGCGCGAGCGGTAGCTCCGGACGGTCGAACTTGCGGAAGAGCCACGCCGCGTCCTCCGGGGCGCGGCCGAGGACCCGCCGCTGCTCGGCGGCGGTGAAGAAGCCGCGCACCGGGAAGTACCTGTCGGGAAAGTCTCCGGCGAGGAGCCGCGCCGAGCCCGCCGCCCTCGAAGCCGCCGGGATCGCCGAGAGGGGCTCGACGATCCCGCGGTGCGCGGCGGAGAGAACCGGGTCGAGGAAACC
>DATFWF010000119.1:0-9149 GCA_035259605.1 Thermoanaerobaculia bacterium | reverse complement strand
ATCCCGCCTGGAGGACGGCGGGAAGACCTTCTACATGCCCGAGTCCGGACCTCGTGTCAAGTCTTGAGGAAGATTCGGAAACCGGTCCGCCGTCCGGAGCGCCGGCTACTTCAGGCCGGTGACGACGTAGAGGTCGTCGAGCATGCGGCGGTAGGAATAGAGGTAGGAAGAGCCGTCGGCGGTCACCAGGAACGGCCCCATCTGGAGAATGCCGGCGGGATCGGACGGGTGAAATTCCTTCCACGGGGTCCGCTTGCCGGTCTGGACGTCCACGAGATCGACGACGCCCGGCCGGGCGACCGGATTGAAGATATAGACAGACCGTCCATCCGCCGACCAGCGGAGTGCCAGGTCGTCGGGAGTCAGGCCGGGAACCAGGCGCGGCTCGCCGGACTCGGCGGGATAGGCGACCAGCCGCCGGTCGGTGCCGTGAGCAAGGATTGACCTGCCGTCGGGCGAGACGGGCGACTGGTTCAGGGAAACGACTCCCTCCGGGGTGATCGCTCGCGGCTTCGGATCCTGGAGATCTGCCGTGAACAGACGCGCCGCATGGCCGGGCTCGTTTCCCACCACCAGGAGATGCCTGCCGTCCGGATAGAACTTCACCCACTGGCACTGGATCCCGGGGAGAGAGAGCTTGCGAGGCTGACCCGCTCCCGTCGGCAGGAGCGCGAGGTCCGAAGTCCCGATCTGCGGCGTCGCCAGGACCCACTGGCCGTCGGGTGAGAAGTGGAACGACGTGCCCTCGCCGAGGAGAACCGCCGGTGATCCGTCGAGCCTGCGGATGTAGATCCCGATCGGCTCGATGTTCTCCTCGTCGAAGAGGACGAACTTCGCATCGTTGGAGAGATCGACCGGAAACGACCAGTTGAGCCAGGTCAGGTTTCGCTCGGGCCCGCCGCCGGCCGAGGCAATGATCTCCCGGCGCGCGACGCTGCGGGAAAAGAGAACCTTGCCGGTTTTCGAAATGTCGTAGATCGCGTCCTGCTCGCCCAGGAAAACCCAGGGCGTCCGGGTCTTTCCCGAGAGCGATGTCGCGCGCAACGGCGGGCTCGACCAGATCTCATCGCCACGCTGCGACCACGCGATCCCACGGCTGGCTCGGGGTCCCTTGAGCCGGGTCTTTCCCTCGCGGTCCACCACCCGGATCGTGCCGGAACTGTCCCCCAGCTGGGGATGGTCGATGAAGGCGACCATCTTCCCGTCGGGTGAGACGCGCACGTTGCTCAACCAGGCCGAGGAGTCGTAGAGAACGCGGCCGATCGGATACTCCAGGCGTGAACGCCCCCCGACAGAATGAGAGACCGCCAGCTCCTTGCCGTCCGGCGACCAGTCGGCGTCCTCCACGTTCTCGAGGATCTCCCGGGGCGCGCCGCCGGCCAGAGGAACTCGGGCGAGGGTTCCGATCGTCTGGAAGCCGACCGTAAAGTGCCGGTTCAGCGAGAGCGCCAGCTCTCCCGTCGAGGAGACGGAAAGAACGTCGGCCGAGGGCAGTGCGAGCGAGCGCGAGACGTGGCCTTCCGCGAGCGTGGAGAAGACCTCCATCGGACGGCCGTCCCACGCGGCCCCGTAGACGATCGTCTGCCCGTCCGGCGCGAAGCGGGCCGAGGACACTGTTCCCCGCTGGTAGGTCAGGCGCTGGAACTGGACGGAGTCCTTCGACCTCGAGGGAAGCGCGGCGCGGGCGGCGAGCGCCAGCGCGGCGCCGAGAACGAGCGCCGCGGCGGCGGGAAGAAGCCAGCCCCGGCGCTTGAGAGGCGCCGGTTCCGCGGCGGCGAGGCTCCCCGAGCCCGAGACCTCGGAGAGGTGGCCGCGGGCGGACAACAGATCGCGCGCGAGGTCCTTGGTGGAGGCGTAGCGTTCCTCGGGGTCCTTGGCGAGGCAGCGCTCGATGATCCATCGCAGGGGGGCCGGAGCTTTCGGGTTCAATTGAGCGACGGACTCGGGCTCCTCTCGCAGGATCGCGACGAGCGTCTCGGCGCCGGTCTTCCTGTGGAAGGCGCGCTTGCCCGTCGCCATCTCATAGAGGATCGCGCCGAACGCGAACTGGTCGGAGCGGAAGTCGAGTGGCTGACCTCCCGCCTGCTCCGGCGACATGTAGCCCGCCGTGCCCATGACCGTGCCGGGCTGCGTCGCGGCCTCGATCGCCGTTGGAAGCTCGGAGCCCTCCGCGCCGCGCGGCTCGGTTAACTTGGCCAGCCCGAAGTCGAGGATCTTGACGAAGCCGTCCTTCGAGATCATGACGTTCTCGGGCTTCAGGTCGCGGTGGACGATCCCCGCGGCGTGCGCCTTGGCGAGCCCGTCGGCAACCTGGACGGCGTAGTCGAGGATCTTGCGGATCGTGAGCGACTCGGCCGCGATGACGTCGCGAAGCGTCTTTCCCTCGACGAGCTCCATCGCGATGAAAGTCGTCCCGTCATGAGACCCGATGTCGTAGATCGTCAGGATGTTGGGGTGATTGAGCGCCGACGCCGACCGGGCCTCCTGCTCGAACCTCTGACGCCGGACGGGGTCCGAGGACACGTCGGCGGGTAGAACCTTGACCGCGATCACGCGGCCGAGCCGGACGTCCCGGGCGCGGTAGACCTCTCCCATTCCGCCCGCCCCCAGCGGTGCGAGGATCTCGTACGCTCCGAGCCGGGTACCCGTGGCGAGCGAGGTCACCGAACTCCTTCGAGCAGGTAGAGGTTGGAGAGATGGCGCGTGTATCCGTAGAAGCAAGAGACGCCGTCGGCCGTGACGCGAATGGCCCGGATCGCGACGACACCGGCGGGGTCGGATGGCATCAATTCGCGCCACAGCTCTCGCTTGTTCGAGGAGGTGTCGATCCGATACACCCGGGCGGGCAGCGCCCCTTGTCGCACATAGAGGATCTTTCCGTCGGGACTCCACTGGATCGGGATGTCGCCGGCCTCGAGCCCCGGGAACGGCTGCGGCGGTCCGCCGTCAATCGGATAGAGGACGTGCCTGCGGTCCGCGCCCAGCCCCGAGACGAAGCGGCCGTCCCGCGTCACGACCATGGCGCCCTCGATACCTTCCGGAGTGATCGGGCGAGGCTTGCCGCCCTCGAGGTCCTGCACGAAATACCGAGGGCCGTGCCCGGCCTCGTTCGCGCGAAACACGATCCGCTTTCCATCCGGCAGGAATCTCCCGTTGTACTGGTATGTCAGGCCCGGCTGCGTCAGATCCTTCAGGCTGCCGGGCCCCGTGGGTTGCAGGTGAAGCCGTGAAGGGCTCAAGGTCATCGTGAGCGCCCACTTGCCGTCGGGCGAGAGAGCCTGGCCCGCGCCGTCACCGAGGCGGATTGCCGCGGAGCCGTCGATCTTGCGGAGATAGACGCCGCCTCCGGGTCCGCCTCCTTCTCCCTGCTCGTCGAAGAGGAGGGTCGAGCTGTCCGTCGAGAGATCGCGCAGGAACGAATAGTCGAGCCAGGAAAGCTCGCGCTCCTGCGATTCTCCGGCGATCCGCCCGACGATGCCCGCGCGGCTGTCTTCGTGGTCGATCAGGACCCTTCCGTCGCGGGAGACGTCCTGCAGCGTGATGTCCCCGGGGGCTCGTGTGATTTCCCGCTGCCGTCCTTCCGGCGTGACGCCCATGAGGACCCTGGCAAAGCCCACTCGCGCGGCCGTGAACCAGATCTCTCCGCCGCCGGGCGCCCAGGCGAGGCCGGCCAGGTCCGGGAATGTCGGAGTGAGCGGCTTCCTGCGTCCCGAGCGGTCCACGATCGCGACAAAGCCGGCCGTATCGCCCAGGATTGGATGCTCGATGAACGCGACCGAGTCTCCGCGCGGAGAGACTCGCGGATCGGTGATGTATCCCTTGGTTTCGAAGAGGAGCGTCCCGAGCGGGTACTCGATCCGGTTGGCATCGCGGACCACGGCGAGCGTCTTCCCGTCGGCAGACCAGTCCGCCGACGTGACGTCCTGGAGGATTTCTCGCGGAGCGGTTCCGGCGGCCGACACGCGGGCAAGAGTGCCGGCGGCTCCCCTCGGGGACCTCTTGGGGGCGGTCGCCACCGCCATCTCGCCGGCGGAGGAGACGGAAAAAAGAGCGGCTCCAAGACCGAGCGGACGCGCGTCGGGGCTGTCGAAGCGGCTCGAGAAAACCTCCAGCGGATTCTTCTCCCAGGCGGCGTCGTAGAGAATCGTCTGACCGTCCGGCGCGAAGCGGGCGGTCAGGACCTGACCCGCGCGGAACGTCAGCCGTGTGTAGCGGGGAGCCGGCCCTTTGCCCGATCCCTTGCCCACGAGGAATGCTCCAGCGATTGCCGCGGCGATCGCCGCGGCGGCGAGGGCAATAAGGACCACGCTCCGCGACCGGCGCGGCCGCGGGATCGCAGCGGCCATTTCTCCGGAGACGCTTGCCTCGGAGAGGTGGTCCTGGACGGTCTTCAACTCCCGCGCGAGGTCGCGCGTCGAGGCGTAACGCTCGTCGGGGTCCTTGGCGAGGCAACGCTCGATGATCCAGCGAAGCGGAGCGGGCGTCTTCGGGCTCGCCTGCCCGATCGGTGCCGGGTCCTCGCGGATGATCGCGACGAGCGTTTCGGCGCCCGTCTTCCTCCGGAAGGCGCGCTCACCTGTCGCCATCTCGTAGAGGATCGCGCCCAGGGTGAACTGGTCGGATCGAAAGTCGAGCGGCTGGCCGCCGGCCTGCTCGGGCGACATGTAGCCGGCAGTGCCCATCACCGTGCCGGGCTCCGTCGGCGGCGCCACGGCGGTCGGCAGCACCGACTCTCCGCGCGACGGCGTTTCCGTGAGCTTCGCCAGGCCGAAGTCCAGGATCTTGACGAAGCCGTCCTTCGAGATCATTAGGTTCTCGGGCTTCAGGTCGCGGTGGACGATGCCCGCGGCGTGCGCCTTGGCCAAACCGTCTGCCGCCTGCGCGCCGATCTCGAGAATCTTGCGCGTCGGGAGCGGCCCCTCCGCGACGAGGTCCCGGAGCGTGCGCCCCTCGACGAGCTCCATAGCGATGTAGGTGACTCCACCGTCGGAGTCGATGTCGTAGATCGTGATGATCCCGGGGTGATTCAGCGCGGAAGCCGAGCGTGCCTCCTGCTCAAAGCGCTGCCGCCGCCCCGCGTCCCCGGAGATCTCGGCCGGCAGGACCTTGACCGCGATCTCCCGCCCGAGCTTGGGATCCCGGGCCCGGTACACCTCTCCCATCCCACCCGCTCCGAGCGGAGCGAGGATTTCGTAGATGCCGAGCCGGGTCCCGGGGGTCAGAGACAAAGTGGCAAGAGATTACATCCGGTCCGGCCAGGGAACCGGATCAGTCGATCGAACAGGCCCCCGGTCCTCGCGGGTCCCCGCACGATCCGCAGGCCCCGCCGGCAGGCGCCGCCGGCTTGGACGAGCCATTGGCCACGGCGAAAACGGAGAGGAGCCGCTCCACCCGCCGGCTTTCGCACTCCGGGCACGCGACGCGGCTTTCCCCGCTGACGAACCGCTCGAAGCGCCCCTCGCACTCCCGGCACCGGTACTCATAGATCGGCATCACTTCACCTACAAGCGCTCCTTCGTCGGCATCAGGATTCGCCAAACCCGGTCTCTCCGAGGATCTCTTCCGCGCGCTCTGCAGTATCAGTATGCCCGCTGTAGAAAGCGGCTGTCTTGCCCGCAGGCCAGAGGCAGCCGGAGGAGCCGACCCAGGTGCGGTCCTTGTTGAAGGAGACCCCCATCATCTTGCCCTGGGAGAGGCGGGCCAGCGTGGTGACGGGGAGCGGCTGGCCATCCTTCCAGATGAAGAGGATGCGAACCTCGACCTTCGAGCGGTTTCCGTCGGTCGTCTCGATCGCGGGCTCGTAGGCGACCTTCCGCATCAGGAGCGTGTGCGGGCGCTCCGCCGCGGGAACCGCGTCGATGTCCGCGGGAGTCACGTCCACATGGACGCCGCCGCCGGCGAAGGAGAAGAGGGGCTTGAGGACCCAGTTTTCCAGGTCCTTCGGGATCGCCGGGAGGTCCGAGAGGAAATGCGCCTCGGGCACCGTCGGGTGTTCGAGCGCGGGGAGCGCGTGCTTGGACCAGCGGAAATACCAGTTGGGATGGCCGGCCCAGGACACGTCGAGCGGATCGTGGATGTCGAAGGGGAGCGCAATATTCTTGTGCGCCAGCTCGTCGAAGATGACGCGGTTGTAGATGCGCAGGATCCGCGTCGGCTTTCCGTCGCGGTCGTACCAGAGCTCGCGGCCGCGCTTTTTGACCTTCAACAGGTCCACGGCGCGCACTCCCCAGAGCTTCTCGGTGAAGGCGAAGTCCACGTAGGTCTTCTGGTGCAGAGGATCGATGTCGAGGAGGACGACGTTCTCCGGCGGCAGCCCGGCGAGGATCGCGTCGCCGAGGACCTTGTCGTAGCTGTCCCAGTCGAGGCCGGAGAGGAGGTAGTCGAGCCGGCCTTCCTCCGCCGCCATGTCGGCGAGCGCGCGCGACTGGAAGGTCTGGAAAGCGTAGAGCGATGGGAACCCCTGGAGCTCGATCAGCTTCGGCACGAGCCGGCCGTCCGTTCCGCGCACGACCGCGAAGTCCGTGCAGGCGAAGACCGGACGCTCCCCGGATCCCGGGAGGTCGAATTCCGCCGGCACCGCGGCGAGCGACCGCTCCAGCGCCGCCGGCTGCGTGAGCTGCCGCCAAATCTCGAGTGACGCCTCGACCATCTCGTCGCGCAGCTCCGGCGGCAGGAACACCGGCGTCTCCGCCAGCCGGAAGGGGATGTCGCACCCCGCCTCCTCCTCGAGGCGCCGGTGATACGCCTTGTATTTCTCATCCGTGAAGGCGGCGTTGTAGGCGCGCCGCAGCTCGGGAATCACTGTTGACTGTCGACTGTCGACCGTCGACTCAAATCAGAAACTTCCCGTCCGCCATCACTTGATCCTCATCGAACCAGATGTCGAAGTGGCGGCCGACTATGTCGATGTGGGTCGTCGAGGACCAGTCTGCCCCGGTGTGCTCGGCGTAGGGGTGGCCGAAGGCGATGTGAAGCGTCGGGAGCTTCTCGTCCTGGAGGATGTTGCCGATAACGTTGGAGATCGCCGTGTTGGTCCCGATCGCGAACTCGCCGACCCGGTTGGAGTTCTCGTCCGTCGAGGTATACGCCTGGAAATCGTTGACGAGGTCCTGGTTGGCGCTACGGACTCCGGTGATCCGGCTGTTCTCGATCGTCACCGTGAGAGGCGTCTTCTCGAGGTCGCCGTAGCGGGCGCAGAGGTATTCGCCCACGACGCCGTCGGCGACGTAAACGCCGTCCACGCGGGCGGGGGCCGTCAGCACCTCTCCGCCGGGAAGGTTCCCCCACTTCGCCGTCGAGATGATCCCGGAAGTCTTCAGCCACTTGATCCTCGGATCGAAGGTCGCCTGAAGGTAGGAGCCGGCGCGAGACCGCGCGACGATCTTCTCCGCCTTTTCCGCTCGATCGCGCACGCGACGCGAGATCGCGTCCACCTCGTTGAAGTCGGCCCGCATTGCTTCGCACATGATCTGGCGAGAGATCGAGACCATGTGGGCGTGTCGGATCTGCCGGCGGTCCACGATCTTCGTCAGCGCGCGCCGGAACGCGAGCTCGCCGTGCTTGGGCTGTCCGGCGTAGATCGAGACGTCCGCGCGCTCGAGCGACCGGGCGATCTCGCGCGGGAGATCCAGCATCGGCCGCGGGCCGTAGTCCTCCATCACGTGGACGTCGATCTCGGCGCCGGCGTTCCTTGCCTCGCCGGCGAGGCTCGCGCCGATCTCCTCGGTCTCGAGGTCGGTCACCAGCGACACGCGCTCGCCCGGGCGGATCTGGAGGCACGTCCGGATGGCGTTGCGCGCGCCGGGGACGAGGTCCTCGGCGTACACGGAAGGCAGCTCGGTCAGGTTCTGCATGAGTTGTCGAGTCCGGCGTCAGCGCGAGGCGGCGAGGCTGGGCCGGCTCCTTTCGTCGAGCCCGTGGCTCGTTTCTTCACAGATGTAATCCACGACTTTCTTCAGGTCCCCGGTTTCCTCGTACACGCGAAGCTGGCGGTCGGCGCCGGTCCCGTTGGCCAGGATCCAGTGGATGCGCTCGACTTCCCGGCGCGAGCCGAGCTCGTCCACGACGTCGTCCACGAACGCCAGCATCTCCATCGCCAGCTCGCGAAAGGGGACTTCGATTTCCTTGCCGAAGTCGATCAGCTTCCCGTCGATGCCGTAGCGGCTGGCGCGCCACTTGTTCTCGAGGATCAGCGCCCGGCGGTACCGCCGCCAGCCCAGGTTCTGGGCGCGCAGCTTGTAGAGCTTCACGCAGATCGCCTGGATCAGCGCCGCGATGGCGATCGTTTCGTCCGCCCGCATCGGGATGTCGCAGACGCGGAACTCGATCGTCTTGAAAAACGGGTGCGGCCGCACGTCCCACCAGATCTTCTTGCCGTTGTCGATGCAGTTGGTCTTGACCAGCAGGTTGACGAAGTTGTCGAACTGCTCGGGAGACTCGAAGGACTCGGGGATGGACGTTCGGGGGAACCGGTCGAAGACTTTCGTCCGGAAGCTCTTCAACCCGCTGTTGCGTCCCAGCCAGAACGGAGAGTTGGTCGAAAGCGCGAGAAGGTGGGGGAGGAAGTAGCAGACCTCGTTGAAGATCTGGAACGCCACCCGGCGGTCTTCGATGCCGACGTGGACGTGGAGGCCGAAGATCAGGTTGGCGCGCGCCAGCACCTGCATCTCCTCGACGACGCTGTCGTAGCGCGGGTCGGGGAAGATCTGCTGGTCGGCCCAGTCGGAGAAGGGATGCGTCCCGGCCGCCGCGACGCGCATGCCCGTCTGGGCCGCGAGGCGGATCATCTCCGCCCGCAACTCGGTCACGTCCCGCCGGACCTCGGAGATGTCCTTGCAGATTCCGGTCCCCAGCTCGACGACCGACTGGTGCATCTCCGGCTTGACCCGCTCCTTCAAGACCCGCTTGCCTTCCTCCAGGATCTGCTGGACGTGGGACTTGAGCTGCCGGGTCTCCGGATCGATGATCTGGAACTCTTCCTCGACGCCGAGGGTGAAGGCCGGGCGTTCGCTCATGGGACCTGGGTCGGCTCCGTCCAGCGGACGCGGCGCGCTGTCGGCTTCTTCGCGGCGGGGCGCGGCGCGGGCGCGGCGGTCCTGGGCTGGGCGGCGGCCGCGAGAAACGCGGGCCAGCGCACCGGCGAGAGTCCG
>DATFWF010000118.1:0-13651 GCA_035259605.1 Thermoanaerobaculia bacterium | reverse complement strand
CTCCGGTGAGCAGGGCGAGGCCGGCTGCGAGGAGGAAGGCGCGGCCGCCGCGGAATACCCGGTTCAAGTCCTGGTCACGACCCGGCGCGGATCGAGGGAGGGATCGCCGCCGTGACCGCCGGAGTCTACACCGGGCCTGTGGCCGCCGGACCTAGTTCGCCGCGAGCTGCCTGAGAACGTACGGGAGGATCCCGCCGTGCCGGTAATAGTCCGCCTCGATCGGGGTGTCGATCCGGACGATGACCGGCACGCTCTCCTTGCGCCCGTCGGCGCGGCGAATCTGGAGTGTGGCCTCCTGCCGGGGCTTCAACTGCCCCTCGATCCCGGTCAAGTCGAAGACCTCGGTGCCGTCGAGCTTCAGGGTGATCGCGCTCTCGCCTTCGCGGAACTGGCAGGGGAGTACTCCCATCCCGACGAGGTTGGAGCGATGGATGCGCTCGAAGCTCTGCGCGATGACCGCTCCGACGCCGAGAAGCCGGGTGCCCTTGGCCGCCCAGTCGCGCGAGCTGCCGGTGCCGTACTCCTGTCCCGCGAGGACGATCAGCGGAACGTTCTCCTTCTGGTACCTCATCGCGGCGTCGTAGATGGACATCTGCTCGCCGTCGGGCTGGTGCTTCGTGACGCCTCCCTCGATTCCCGGCACCATCAGGTTTCGGATCCGGACGTTGGCGAAGGTGCCGCGGGTCATGACGCGGTCGTTTCCCCGGCGAGAGCCGTAGCTGTTGAAGTCCTCGGGAGAGACGCCGCGCTCCTGCAGGTACAGGCCCGCCGGAGAGGTCTTCTTGATCGCGCCCGCGGGGCTGATGTGGTCGGTCGTGACGGAGTCGCCGAAGATCGCCAGCGGGCGGGCGCCGCGGATGTCTCCGGCCGGCGACGGGGTCATCGAGAAGTCCTCGAAGAACGGCGGCTCCTGGATGTAGGTCGACTCGGGGTCCCAGCGATAGACGCGGCCGGTCGAGCCGCCGATGGCGTTCCAGAGCGGGTTGCCGGCCGCGAAGTTCGAGTAGAGGCGGCGATAGGTCTCCGGGTCGGTCGAGGATTGCATGGCGTCGCGGATCTCGGCGGGCGAGGGCCAGATGTCGCGCAGGTACACGTCGCGCCCACCGCGGCCCCGCCCGATCGGCTCGGACGCCATGTCGATGTCCACGCGTCCCGCCAGCGCGAAGGCGACGACGAGCGGCGGGCTCATCAGGAAGTTCGCCTTGATGTTCTGCTGGATGCGCGCTTCGAAGTTGCGGTTGCCCGAGAGGACGCTCGCCGTCACGAGGTCGTTGCCCGCGACGACCTCCTCGATGCGCGGGTCCAGAGGACCGGAGTTGCCGATGCAGGTCGTGCAGCCGTAGCCCACCAGGTTGAAGCCGAGCCGGTCGAGGTAGGTCTGGAGGCCGGTGCGGTTCAGGTACTCGGACACGACGCGGGAGCCCGGCGCGAGCGACGCCTTGACCTTGGGCGAGACGGAGAGGCCCTGCTCGACGGCCTTCTTCGCGAGGATGCCGGCGCCTAGCATGACGCTCGGGTTCGAGGTGTTCGTGCAGGAGGTGATCGCGGCGATCAGGACGTCGCCGTGGCCCACGTCCACCTTGCCCTCCATCGCGCCGGTGCCGTCGGGGACCCGGTCGGGAGTCGGCCGGTTGTTGACCATCTCGGTCTCGGTCCACGGGTTGGTGTCGCGGGCCTCCGACTTCGGAAGGATGATCGGCCCGGTCTCCTGAATGCCTCCGCCCGCGACGACGTCGGCCGGCGCGGTGTCCATGCTCGTCGGAAAGCGCCGGCGCAGGTTGCCGTTGCTCTTGCCGTAGCCGTTTTCCGTGACCGGCTTGCTCAGCAGCTCCTGGAAGCGGCTTTTGAGTTCCGGCAGCGGAATCCGGTCCTGCGGGCGCTTGGGGCCGGAGACGCTGGGCTCGACTTTCGAGAGGTCGAGCTCCAGGACACGCGAGTAATCCACCTCGCCTCCGCGCGGAATCCCGAAGAGCCCCTGTGCCCGGTAGTAGCTGCGGAAGGTCTCGACCTGGTCGGCAGGACGTCCGGTCGCCATCAGGTAGTTGCAGGTCTCTTCATCCACGGGAAAGAAGCCCATCGTGGCGCCGTACTCCGGCGCCATGTTGGCGATCGTGGCGCGGTCGGTCAGCGGCAGCGAGGCCGCTCCCTCGCCGTGGTACTCGACGAACTTGCCGACGACCTTGGCCGAGCGGAGCATCTGCGTGCAGTGCAGCGCGAGGTCCGTGGCAGTCACGCCTTCGGACAGTCGCCCGGTCATATGGACGCCGACGACGTCCGGTGTCAGGAAATAGACCGGCTGGCCGAGCATCCCGGCCTCGGCCTCGATCCCGCCGACGCCCCAGCCCACGATCCCCAGGCCGTTGATCATCGTCGTGTGGGAGTCCGTTCCGACCAGCGTGTCGGGGAAGAAGACGCCGTCCTTCTCGATGACGCCCTTGGCCAGGTACTCGAGGTTGACCTGGTGGACGATGCCGATTCCCGGCGGAACGACGTCGAAGCCGTGGAACGCCTGCGTGCCCCATTTCAGGAACTCGTAGCGCGCGCGGTTCCTCTTGAACTCCATCTCCATGTTGCGCTGGAGAGCATCCGGGCTGGACCAGACGTCCACCTGCACCGAGTGGTCCACGACGAGCGCCACCGGCACGAGCGGCTCGACCACGGCCGGGTTCTTTCCCATCCGCTCGACGGCCGAGCGCATCGCCGCGAGGTCCACGAGAAGGGGGACGCCGGTAAAGTCCTGGAGGATGATCCGCGCGACGACGAAGGGAATCTCGGCGGTCCGCTCTCCGGTCGGTTTCCAGGACGCGAGGGCCCGGACGTCCTCTTCCTTGATCCGCTTGCCGTCGAGATTCCGCAGGAGCGACTCGAGAACGATCCGGAGGCTCACGGGGAGGCGCGAGACCCGCCCGACGCCCTCTTTTTCGAGCTGCGGAAGCGAGTAGAAGGTCGCGGCGCCTCCGCCGGCCCGGGCGAAGGTCTGGCGGGAGCCGAAGGGGTTGCTGGGCGTGTTCATAAGTCGTCCTCGATTCGAAGAAAAGCCGGCGGGAGCACACGTGCCTTTCCGGCGGTCGGCATCGGGGTTTTCGAGTCTATGGGCCGCTTCCGGGCGGGTCAAGATGCATGAGGGGGGCCTGAAACGGCGGCACTTTAGGGCAATTCCGTCATAGATTAGGGCGGCTTTTGGAGGAGAACGATGAGAAGGAATCCCCGTTTCGCTCTGGTCCTGGCGCTGCTGGCCGCCGCGGCTCTGCCCGCGCTGGCCGAGATCGAAACCTTCAATTTCGACAAGGCCCACACTCAGGTCGGCTTCCGGATCCGCCATTTCGTGTCGAAGGTGGAGGGGCGCTTCAACAAGTTCGACGGAACGATCCTGCTGGACCGGCAGAACCCGGGCGCCTCGAAGGTCGACCTGACGATCCAGGCCGACTCGATCGATACCAACAACGAGAACCGGGACAAGGACCTGCGGTCGGAGAACTTCTTTGACGTCGCGAAGTTCCCGACGATCACGTTCAAGAGCACGAAGGTCGTCGCCAAGGGCAACGACGCCTACGACGTCACGGGCGACTTCACGATGCACGGGGTCACCAAGACGATCACGGTGCCGGTCAAGCACACCGGGTTCCTGAAAGTCCCGGGCCGCAGCGGAATGGGGGAGAAGGCGGGCTTCGAGATCACGTTCCCTCTCAACCGAAAGGACTACGGGATCACCTGGAACCGGGCGCTCGACGCGGGCGGCACCATGCTCTCCGACGACGTGGACATCAGCGTCCAGGTGGAGGCCAACAAGCAGATGCCCGAGGCCCCCAAGGCCCCCGCGCCCGCGGCCCCCGCACCCACCCCGGCGAAGAGCTGAGCGAACTCAACCCACGGAGCTCTGGAAGGGCCAGGGCTCCGGCGCCCATTCCTGGTCCATTTGCATCATCCGAAGGGGCGGCGCCGGGCTGCTAACATGGTCCGCTCCTGATGGATTCGCACGTCCTGGGCTGGGTCGCGGTCGGTCTCTACGCCGCCGCCGAGGCCTACACGATCCTCTCTCTTATCCGAAGCAGGTTGCCGGCGCTCCCCGGCCCCATCCTGATCGGGGCCGGGCTGGTCTTCCAGTTCGTGGACCTGGAGGTCCGGGCCAGGGCCATGCACTCGGTCCCCTACAAGACGATCGGCGGCTCGATGTCTCTCTTCGGATGGATGCTCGGGCTGTCGTACCTGGCGCTCCTCTTCCGGCACCGGGAGCGGGCGGTCGGCCCCTTCCTGATTCCCTTCGTGATTCTCTTCTCGACGCTCGGGTTGCTGCTTCCGCAGGCGGCGCCGCAGGCGCGGCCGGACACCCGGGGCGCGATGTTCGCCCTGCACGTGACGTTCGCGATCCTGGGATACGCGGCCTTCACCTTCTCTTTCGTCCTGTCGCTTCTCTACCTGATCCAGAACCGCCAGCTCCGAAAGGTGAAGACGGGCTTGCTCTTCTCGAGGCTCCCGGCGCTCGAATCGATCGGCGGGATGATCCGGACGAGCGTTTCGATCGGCTTGACCGTTCTCGGCGCCTCGGTCGTCCTGGGAGTCATCTGGGCGGAGAGAGTCTGGGGGACGCTCCCGGACGCGAAGCTCGGAGCCGCGATCCTAACGCTCGCCGTCTACGGGTTCCTGCTCTGGAAGGACCGGCGAGGTTGGGTCGGCGAGCGGGTAGCGCTGCTGTCGATCCTGGGGTTCGCGCTGATCCTCTTCTCCTACACGTTCGTCAACTTCTACTTCTCCGCGGAGCACGCCTTCAAGTGAGCATCTCCCAGGAAGCGAAGCTTTCGCTCCTCGGATGGAGCTTCCGCGGCGCCGGCGTCAGCGTCCGGGAGCGCGTCGCGTTCACGGCCGACGAGATCCGCGAGGCGCTGACCAAGCTCTCGAGCGGCGGCGTCATCTCCGAGGGCGTCATCGTCTCGACCTGCCACCGAAGCGAGATCTACAGCTTCGTGGCCGACGACGGCGCTCGCACGGCCCTCACCCGATTCGTCTCGGAGTGGCGCGGACTCGACCAGGCGGAGCTCGAGGGCTCTTCCTTCTACCGGTCCGGCGGCGACGCGGCGCGGCACCTCTTTCGTGTCGCGGCGGGCCTCGATTCGCTGGCGCTCGGCGAGAGCGAGGTGCTCGGCCAGGTCCGGCAGGCGCTTTCGCTCGCCCGAGAATCGGGGACGACGCGGGCGGTCATGCACCGCCTCTTCGAGAGCGCCGTCGCCGCGGGAAAGCGCGTGCGGACCGAGACGGAGATCTCCCGCCATCCCCTCTCGGTCTCCTCGATCGGGTTCGAGCTGGCCCGGAAAGTCTTCGGCGACTTCTCCAGGCACCGCGTGCTGGTCATCGGCGCCGGGGAAACCGGTTCGCTCTTCGCGCGCCACGCGGTCGAAGCGGGAGTCCGGGAGCCGGTGATCGTGAACCGGACCCTGTCAAGGGCGCAGGAGCTCGCCTCCGGAATCCGCGGTCGGGCGGTTCCGTGGGAGAGCCTGGCCGGGGAAGTCCCGCAGGCGGACGTCGTCGTCAGCGCGACGTCGAGCCCCGGGCACGTGGTGACGCGTCCGGCGGTCGAGGCCGCGATGCGCGAGCGCCGCGGGCGCCCGATGATGTTCCTCGACCTGGCCGTCCCTCGCGACATCGCGCCGGACGTCTCCGAGGTCTACAACGTCTATTCGTATTCCATCGACGATCTCGAGGAGGTCGCGAAGGAGAACCGGGCGCGCCGGGCGCGGGAAGTGCCGCTCGCCGAGAAGATCGTCGAGGAGGAGCTGGAGACTTACCTGGCGTGGCTGGGGAACCTCTCCGTCGTTCCGACCGTGATCCAGTGGCGCAACCATTTAGACCACCTGCGCGACCTGGAGCTCGAGCGGGCGCCGGCGGCGGAGCGGGAGCGCCTGAAGGGGCAGCTCGACGCCTTCTCCTCTCGAATTCTCTTCGAGCCGATGAAGAGGCTCAAAGGGGAAGGCGACGCCGCGCGCAAGCTCGACCGCGTCGAGGCGGTGCGGCATCTCTTCGATCTCGACAAGGAGTAGGCGGTTTCATGAAGCTCCGGCTCGGCGCGCGGGGAAGCGCCCTCTCGCTGGCGCAGGCAAGGCTCGTGACCGAGTCGCTTGCCGGAAAAGCCGAGATCGAGCTCGTCAAGGTGCGGACGACGGGAGACCGGCTTTCCGCCGCCGGCTCGCCCATCGAGTGGAAGGGTGACTTCACGCGGGAGCTCGACGAGGCGCTTCTGGACGGGCGGATCGATTTCGCGGTGCACAGCCTGAAGGACGTTCCGACGGAGATCCCCACGGCGCTCTCGATCGTCGCGGTGCCGCTCCGCGAGGACCCGCGCGACGTCCTGGTCACGCGCTCGGGCAAGGGCTTCGCGGATCTCCCCGGCGGAGCTCGCGTCGGCACGGCGAGCCCGCGCCGGAAGGCGCAGCTCCTGGCCGCGAGGCCGGACCTCGAGATCCTCGATGCGCGCGGAAACGTGGACACCCGGCTGACCCGCCTCGCCGAAGGCCGGTTCGACGCCATCGTCCTCGCCCGGGCGGGACTGGCGCGCCTCGGCCGGGTCGGAGAAGCGACCGAGGTGCTGCCGGAGAGCGTGGTTCTTCCGGCGGTGGGCCAGGGGGCTCTCGCGATCGTCGCCCGGGTAGGGGACTCGGAGATCACGGCGGTCCTCGCCTCGCTCGACCACGCTCCGTCTCACCGCGCGATCGAAGCGGAGAGAAGCCTCCTCTCGGCGCTCGAAGCCGGGTGCAAGGCGCCGGTCGCCGCCCTGGCGAGCGTCCGCGACGGCTCGCTCCGGATCAGGGCGGGCGTCTTCTCCTTCGACGGAAGCCGGTCGCTTCGCGAGGAAGCCTCCGGGCTGACCTCCGAAGCGGCCGCTGTCGGCAAGGCGGCGGCCGACGCTCTGCTCTCCCGGGGCGCGGGCGACCTGATCGCGCAGGCGGGGAAATGAGCTCGCCCAGAGCACTCGTCGTCCGGTCGGGAGCCAATCCCTTCATCCAGCTCGCGCCGAGCGAGCGGCTGGAAATCGTCGAAAAGGTGAGCCACACGATCGCTCCCATGCAGCCGCCGGGCGTGATGATCGAGTCCGGTGCCAAGTACGTCGTCTTCACCAGCCAGGTCTCCGTCGAGAGGGCATTCGGCGACCCTTCCCTCGGCCCGCTCTTCCGGAAGATCGCGGAAGGCGCCCGGGCGGTGGCGGTCGGAGCCGCGACGGCACAGGCGCTGGCGTCCCAGGGCGTCACGGCGGATGTCGTGGCCGGCGGCTCCTCCGAGAGCATCCTGGAGCGGCTTCCCGCGCGCCTGGATGGCCAGCGGATCCTCCTGCCCTGCGGCGAGGACGCGCCCCTGGAGCTGCAGGAGAAGCTTCGGTCACGCGGCGCGCGCGTCGCTCGCCTGGTTCTCTACAGGAAGGTTCCGGTTCCCAAGGACGACCTTCTGGAGATGGAGATCGTGAACCGGCCCTTTGCCGCTTTCTGCACGACCTCTCCCTCGGCGGCCGCCTGGCTCTTCTCCGGGCTCTCGGAAACGGCGTCGAATCGGCTTCGGTCCACTCCCGCCGTCGTCCTGGGCCGTTTTACGCGCCGCTTCCTGGAATCGCACGGCGTCTCGCGGATCGAGATGACCGAGGAGGCCCGTTTCTCCGAGGCCGTCAAATTGCTCGAGCATCTTGCGGCCGGTCCCGCCGGGACGTAGATTCGAGCCATGTCCACGTATCCGACGGTTCGCTTGAGACGCCTGCGCCGATCGCCGCAGCTTCGCGCGCTGGTCCGGGAGACCCGCCTGACGCCGGACCGGTTCGTGACCGGCTTCTTCGTCAGGCACGGCAAGGGCGTGCGGGAGGAGATCTCCTCGCTCCCCGGCGTGTTTCGTTTCTCCCCGGACGAGGCGGTCGCCGAGTCGCAGGAGCTCGCGACGCTCGGAGTCTCGGCCGCGATCCTCTTCGGCATCCCCGAGAAAAAGGACGACACCGGCTCGGAGGCGTGGAACGACGGGGCCGCGGTCCAGCAGACGGTGCGGCGCTTGAAGAAGGAAGTTCCGGGGATGCTCGTCGTGACCGACGTCTGCCTCGACGAGTACACGTCTCACGGCCACTGCGGAGTCATCCGCGACGGAGAGGTGGACAACGACGCGACGCTGCCGCTCCTGGCGAAGGCGGCCGTGTCGCAGGCGAGGGCGGGCTCGGACGTCGTCGCTCCCTCCGACATGATGGACGGCCGGGTGGCTGCGATCCGCCGGGCGCTGGACGAGAACGGCTTCGACCAGATCGCGATCCTCTCCTACTCCGCCAAGAGCGCTTCGGCCTTCTACGGTCCCTTCCGCGAGGCCGCCGACTCGACGCCGAAGTTCGGAGACCGCCGGGGATACCAGATGGACGCCGCCAACCGCCGCGAGGCGATGCGCGAGATCGAGCTCGACCTCGCCGAGGGCGCCGACGCGGTCATGGTCAAGCCCGCTCTCTCCTACCTCGACGTCATCCGCGAGGCCCGCGACCGCTTCGACGCGCCGATCGCCGCGTACAACGTCTCGGGGGAGTACGCGATGGTCAAGGCGGCGGCCGCGCGCGGGTGGATCGACGAGCGGCGGATCGTCCTGGAGATCCTGACGTCGATCGTCCGCGCCGGCGCCGACTTCATCCTGACCTACCACGCGAAGGACGCCGCGAAGTGGCTCAAAGACGGCGCGGTCTGACCTCGAAGCGCTCCGACGCGCTTTTTGCGCGGGCGAAGCGGTTGATGCCGGGAGGAGTGTCCTCGCCGGTGCGCTCGTTCCGCTCCGTCGAGGGCGATCCGTTCTTCGTCGTTTCCGGCAAGGGCGGCCGAGTGCGGGACGCCGACGGGCGCTCCTACATCGACTACGTGATGTCCTACGGGCCGCATCTCTTCGGCCACCAGCCTCCGTTCGTCAACCGGGCCCTCTCGCGGGCGATCCGGCGCGGCACTTCCTACGGGGCCGCGACCGAGGCGGAAGTGCGCCTGGCCGAGCGCGTGACGAAGATGGTTCCGTCCATCGAGATGGTCCGCTTCGTCAGCTCCGGGACCGAGGCGACGATGAGCGCGGCGAGGCTCGCGCGCGCCGCGACAGGCAGGAAGCGGCTGATCAAGACCGAAGGCGGTTACCACGGCCACGCCGATTCGTTCCTGGTGTCGGCCGGGTCGGGCCTGGCGACGCTGGGAATCCCCGGAAGCCCGGGCGTGCCTTCCGAGATCGTGGAGCTGACGATCGTCGTGCCGTACAACGATCCGTCGGCGATCGAGGAGGCGTTCCGGCGCTACCAGGGGGAGATCGCCGCCGTGATCCTCGAGCCTCTCGCCGCCAACATGGGCGTCGTCGAGCCGGCGCCCGGGTACCTCGAGGCGGTCCGGGAGATCACGCGGCGAAGCGGCGCGTTGCTGATCTTCGACGAGGTGATCTCCGGCTTCCGCCTGGCGCCCGGAGGCGCGCAGGAAGTCTTCGGCGTCCGGCCGGACCTGACGACCCTCGGGAAGATCCTCGGCGGGGGACTGCCCGTCGGAGCGTACGGCGGGCGGCGGGATCTGATGGAGCAGGTCGCGCCGGCCGGGCCGGTGTACCAGGCCGGGACGCTCTCGGGAAACCCGCTGGCGATGGCCGCGGGCATCGCGATGCTCCAGCAGATCGCCGGCCGGCCGCCCTACGCCGAGCTCGAGCGCAAGGCCGCCCTGCTCGAGAGCCTCCTGACCGAGAAGATCGGCGTCCTCGGACTCGCGAAGAAGCTCTCGCTCGTCCGGCGCGGCTCGCTTCTGACGCTTTTCTTCGCCGCGGGCCCCATGACCGACTTCGCGTCGGTCAAGCGTTCCGACACGAAGCGCTACGCCGCCTTCTTCCACGAGATGCGAAAGCGCGGCGTGTTCCTCCCGCCCGCGCAGTTCGAAGCCTGGTTCGTCTCGACGGCCCACACCGAGTCGGACCTGCGCCGCACCGCCCGCGCCGCTGGAGAAAGCCTCGCCGCCGCCTTCTCCTGATCGAAGTCCCTTCGTGTCGCAGGGGTGGGGCTGACCCCTCCCGCCCGGTCGCGCTCAAACCCCTCGAAGAACCTCGAGACTCTTCTCCAGCGCCGCATCGGTACCCAGAAGCAGCAGCCGGTCGTTCGCGTCGAGCTCGAAATCCCCGCCCGGCGTCACCACCGCCTTGCCGTCGCGGATCGCGGCGAGGAGGATCGCGCCGCCCGACGTTCGGAGCCCCAGGTCCCGGAGCGTTTTTCCGCGGGCCTTCCATTCCGGCCCGACCGAGACGAACTCGATGTGGGTCCCTCCGAGGGCCTCGTCGAGCCTCTCGGCCGCGACGTCGGGCGCGCGGAACCGCCGGAAGGCGTCCTCGCGGGAGCTGCGGATCTCCTCCGTCTCCGACTCGACCCAGGGAAGGGGGAACCCGAGGCGGCGAAGAGTGCGCCCCGAGATCTCCAGCGACGTTTCGAATTCTTCGGCGACGACCTCGTCGGCGCCGAGAGCGGAGAGCTCCGGGATCTCGGTGAGATAGCGCGTGCGCGCGAGCAGGAAGATCCTCGGGGCGAGGCGGCGGCAGAGCGACAGCGTCCTGCGCGTCGCCCGCGGGTCGGACAGGAGGACGAGGGCCGCCCGTGCCCTCTCGATCCCCGCATGGCGCAGGACGGACTCGGCGGTCGTGTCGCCGTATTCGATCGGGACCGCCTTCGCCTTTCCCTTCCGGACCCGCTCCGGGTTCAGGTCCAGGACCCGGAAGGGAACCTTCGCGCGGGCGAGGACGCGGGAGAGGGTCTCGCCCATGTGGCCGAACCCGAAGATCACGACATGGCCCTCGGCCGGCAGCCTCTCCGCGCGCTCCGGCTCCCGAGGGGATCGGCCGAAGAGGGGGAGCGAAACGTCGGCCACGCGATCGCCGATGGCGTGCCCCAGGAGAAAGAGGAAAGGCGTCGCCGCCATCGAGATGATCGTGCAGGCCAGGGTGATCTGGTAGACGTCGTACGAGACCAGGTGGGCGCTGCGCCCCTGCTCGAGGAGGACGAACGCGAACTCGCCGATCTGGGCGAGCGAGATCCCGACGATCGCGGCGACCCGGGGCCCGTAGCCCATGACGAGAGGCGCGAGGGCGGCGACCGCAGACTTGCCGAGGACGACCAGGCCCAGCCCCGCCGCCACCGACCACGGGCGCGACGCCAGGATCCGGGCGTCGAAGAGCATTCCGACCGAGACGAAGAAGAGAGCGTTGAAGCCGTCCCGGAACGGCGCGATGTCCGCCATCGCCTGGTGGCCGAAGTCCGAGTCGGAGACGACGAGCCCGGCGAGGAACGCGCCGACGGCGAGCGTCAGGCCGGCGCGCGAGGTGGCGAGCGCCGTCCCGAGGACCAGCAGCAGGACGGCGAGGAGAAAGAGCTCTTTGCGCCTGGTCGCCGCGACCGCGTGAAGGACTCGCGGGACCAGGAAGCGCGCCGCGAAGAAGACGATGAGGGCCGCGACGGCCGCCTTTCCGAGGGCCAGAGCCGCGCCGACCGGGCCTCCGCCCCTGCCGGCGAGAGGCGGGACGAGAAGCATCATGGGGACGACCATCAGGTCGCCGAAGATGTTGATGCCGACGAGGAACCGGCCGTGCGGGGAGTCCACCTCGCGCCTCTCGGAGAGGAGCTGGAGGACCACGACCGTCGAGCAGGTCACGACGAGGAACCCGAAAAAGAGGCTCTGGTTCAAGGGGTAGCCGCGAAGGGACGTGAGCACCGCCGCGAGAACGACGACGCCGCAGAACTGGATCGGTCCGGCGATCCAGACGGCCGGTCCCAGCCGGCGCAGGCCCGAGAGAGGCAGCTCGAGGCCGACGGTGAAGAGGAGCAGGACGACGCCGACCTGCGCGAGCGCCTCGACGGTCTCGACCTCCTTGACGAAGGCAAGGCCGTGAGGGCCGAGCAGGACTCCCGCGAGAAGGTAGCCGACCAGCGGCGGGACGTTGATTCGGTTGAGCACGTACGCCGCGGCCAGAGCCGCCAGGAAAACCAGGACGAGCGGGAGGAGAAAGGCCGGAGGTGTCACAGCGGAGTCACTGTACTGAAGCCGCCCTCACCCCTGCCCTCTCGCGCCGGGAGAGGGTGAGGAGCGGAAGAAAGATGTTAGCCTGACCGGTTAAAGGAGCTGCGATGACCTCCAGCCAGACGCCTGCCTCGCAGAAGCGGTGGTTCGGGCATCCCCGCGGGCTCTCCACGCTCTTCTTCACGGAGATGTGGGAGCGCTTCAGCTACTACGGGATGCGCGGCATCCTGCTCCTCTTCCTGGTCGCGGCGGCGCGGACCGGCGGGTTCGGGATGGATGACCGGACCGGCGCGGCGATCTACGGGCTTTACGTCGGGTTCGTGTACCTGATGGCGCTTCCGGGGGGGTGGGTCGCCGACCGGATCCTCGGCCAGCGGCAGACGGTCTTTGTCGGCGGCTGCATCATCGCGGCCGGGCACTTTTCGATGGCCGTTCCAACGGTTCCGTCCTTCTATCTCGGCCTCGTCTTGATCGTCATCGGCACCGGCCTTCTGAAGCCCAACGTCAGCGCGATGGTCGCGGACCTCTACCCGGAAGGCGGCTCCCGGCGCGACGCCGGCTTCTCGGTCTTCTACTCGGGGATCAACGTCGGCGCCCTCGCCGGTCCGCTGGTCTGCGGCTTCCTGGGCGAGAAGATCAACTGGCACCTCGGGTTCGGGGCGGCGGGGATCGGGATGATCCTTGGCCTCATCCAGTACCGCGCCGGCGGGAAGTACCTCGGCAACGCCGGACTTCGCCGGCCGGAGCCCGGGGAAGCGGCGGCGGCCCGCCGCAACCTCGCGATCGGGATCGGTGTCTTCGCCGCGGTCGTGGCCGCCGCCCTCGCCGCGCAGGCCGCCGGGATCCTTCACCTGACTCTCTACGGCACGGCCAAGGCCACGGGCTTCTTCATGCTCGGCCTCGCGATCGTGTACTTCGGCGCGATCGTCCTTTTCTCGCGCCTCTCGGCGGCGGAGAAGAAACGGATCGTCCTGATTTTCGTCTTCTTCATGGCCGCGGTCCTCTTCTGGGCCGGGTTCGAGCAGGCGGGCTCGTCGCTGAACCTCTTCGCCGAGCGCCTGACCAACCTGAACATCCCCGGATGGAAGATGCCCGCCTCCTTCCTGCAGTCCGTCAACTCGATCTTCCTGATCATCCTCGCCCCGGTCTTCGGAGCGATCTGGATCCGCCTGGGAAAACGCCAGCCTTCGACTCCCGCCAAGATGGGATTCGGACTCGTCTTCCTCGCGGGCGGTTTCCTGCTCCTCGCGTGGGGAGCGAGTTTCACGACAGGCGGAGCGCGCGTGAGCATGCTCTGGCTGATCGGGACCTATTTCCTCCACACCGTCGGCGAGCTGTGCCTCTCGCCCGTCGGCTTGAGCAGCGTCACCAAGCTCGCGCCCCGAAGCCTCGTGGGCCAGTTGATGGGGACCTGGTTCATGGGGACCGCGCTGGGCAACCTGATCGCGGGACTGGCCGCCGGAGGCTTCCAGGGGCTCGGAGTCGGAGAGCTCTTCGCGGCGGTGGCGAAGGTGACCGGGATCGCGGGAATCGTTCTGCTCGTCTTTGCCAGGCCGCTCAAGGCGATGGCCGGCCGCCACGGCGAAGACGTGGTCGAGAGCGGCCCTGACCTGGCGCCCGCGCCCCGCGAGGGAGTCCTTCCG
>DATFWF010000117.1:0-11471 GCA_035259605.1 Thermoanaerobaculia bacterium | reverse complement strand
CCGCGGAAACGAGGGCGTCCCACGCGAGAAAGAGGAGCGCCGCCGTCCAGGCGTGGCTGAAGAAAGATCGCCCGTAGAAGAGAAACGGCGATCCCAGCGAGACCGCGAGGGTGACGAGCCCCGAGGCGTCCCGGAACGGCTCGCGCGAGAGACAGCGCGAGAGGCGCGCCAGCGCGACGGCCGACGCGAGCGTGACCGTCAGGATCCGCAGGAGAACGAAGACCGGCGACCACGAATCCTTCGGTTGCGGCGCGAAGGATCTCAGCAGCCGATAGACCGGGATGGCGGCGAAGATCAGGCCCGGCGCCTTGTTCGAGTAGGTCCGTCCGCCATAGACCGACTTGTCTTCGTGGTCGCCGTACTTCTTCAGCGTCGAGTCGATCGCGAAGGTCCCATGGTCCACGAAGGCGACGACCGCCTCGTAGCGGGAGAGCTCGTTGGGTCCGTTCGCGGGCGGGAAGAGCTCCGGGAAGTAGATCGCGTTGACGGCGAAGACAGCGAGGACGGCAAGGCGCGCCCGGGTTCCGTGCGCCGGATCCGCCGCGGAGCTCATCGAGGCGGCGCTTCCGGACCGTCGACCGGAGCCTTCCCCAGGGAGAGCATCCCGGCCGCCAGGATGACGGCGGAGAGGGCCGATTGAGTCACGCGCGGCGCCGTCCAGACGATCCGCTGGGTCGGGTCGCTCCCGTCGTGGAGGTAGTCGAACGCCAGGAATGCGAGAAGGCCGGCCGCCAGGGTCAGCGCCGGAGCGGCCGAACGCCACGCGTGGACGCGCAGGAGGACGACGGCGGCGGCGAATCCCCAAGCGATCCACAGGCTTCCGGCTTCCAGGTTCCGCAACAGCTCCTTCACCACGGTCCCCAGCTGGTCGGCGTGGACCATGAGGAGGTCTCCGTGAGAGTGGTATCCGACCTCGAGCGATTGCGTCTTCTGATACAGGAACCAGGTCCCGACCGAGGCGAGGGGCCAGAGGAGCAGGCTCGCCGCTCGGGCGGCTCCTCGCCGCCCTTCGCGTCCGCGAGAGAGCAGATAGGCGCCGAATGCGACGAAGAAGACCGCCGCCGTTCCCTCGACCTTCGTCAGCGCCGCTCCGCAGAGCGCGAGGGTCGGGACGAATCGCGATTCTCCGGGATGCTCCGTCAGCAGCCAGACGAGCGCGACGGTCTCGAAGAACAGGATCATCGGCTCCGCCCCGCCGGCGGAGAAGGACTGCACGACCGACAGCGAGATGGCGACCGTCCACAAGGCCGCGATGACGGCCGCCCCGGCGTCCCCGGCCCTCCGGCGGCATCGATCGAGCAGGATCGGGATCGCGGCGGCGATCGGAATCGCCGACACGAGCGGCACGACCCTCCACGGCAGCCTTCCGGCCGCAAGCGCTCCCCAGCCGTGGACCACCGGGATGAGCGGCGGGTACTCGGGCACGGCGTGGATCGCGAAGCGGGACCGCAGGAACGCCGGGTCGATCCCGCGGTTGTCGGCGTACTTGACCGCCTTGACCCCCCAGAAGAGCAGGTAGTCCACCGAGGTCCCGGCGGAGGAGCCGAAGGCGACGGCGAGGTAGACCAGGGCCAGAGCGCCGATGACGACGGACCAGCGAGCCGCGGCGCTCCGGAGGCCGATCCGAGGGGGCGCCAGCGTGGGAACGCGGCGCCATCGGAGCATGGCGGCGAAGGAGAGAAGAAGCAGGGGAAGCGCGAGCCCGGCAAAGCTCCAAGGGATTCCCAGCATCGAATACGCGGTCCCCTCCAGGGTCAGAAAAACGGCGCCGGCGCAGAAGGCGACGGCCGCGCGGCTCAACGCCGACAGCGGCCGCACCGAGGGATGCCACGCCGCGCCGAATCCGAGCGCCGCCAGAGCGGCCTGGGCGGCGCCGAAGGCCAGCACGCCCGCCATCAGCGCGCCTCCCTCTCGAACACGGCGCCCCGCTCGTCCTCGTAGATCAGGCGCAGACCCTCCGTCTCGGGTCTGCGGCCGCCGTACGCCAGGACGTATCTCGCGTCCCGGCCGTAGGGCTGCGGAGCTCCGAAGTAGGAGGACGGCAGGCCGACCTGGCGATCCAGCAGCCCGAGCGAAACCATGTACATGAACATCTCGTCGTCGAGATCGGGGGCGAGAACGGTGAACGTTGCCCCCGCAGGAACGTGGTTCCTGGCGTCGTCGACAAAGTGCCAGAGATCGGCCAGCCGCTCGTTGGAGTAATCGAGCGGCGTGACCGGGACGTGGAGAGCGGCGCGGAACGGAAGCCTCGATCTCCAGAGCCCCGCGGCCAGGGCCGCCGTGGCGGCGATCAGCCAGATCGCGGGCATCGAGACCGCTGGAATCGGCGGAGCCGCCGGCTCGGATGCCGCCCGACCGCCGGATTCCGGGAGGATCGCCTTGAGCGCGAGCGCCCCGCCAACGAGGACAGCCGTGCCGATGGAGATGAGCAGGCCCAGCGAAAACCCCGGAGGCAGATAGGTGACCGAAATCCGGTGGTCGCCGTTGGGAAGCCGCAGCGCCAGGAACGGGCCGTTGGCCAGGCTCGTCGGGATCCACGAGCCGCGCTCGTCACGGGCCGACCAGCCGCCGTCCTCGACCAGGCTGGCGACGACGAAGGCACCGGCCGGACTCTCGACCTGCGCTCGAAACGAAACACGATTGGCGGCTTCGCTGTAATCGGAGATCCGAACCGGACCGTTGCGAATCACCTCGTCGGCTCCGAGAACGAAAGCGTGCTCCTTCCAATCCGTCTTGGCCGAAAGCGCGCGCGGTGGGGCGCCGAACCTCGAGAACGCGTCGCCGGAGGTCCCCGCGCCCTTTCCGGTTCCCGAGACGAGAGTGATCTTCTCCGGCGCGTACAAGCGCGGGAGAACGTCGCGGTTCTCGAAGACCGCGCCGTCGCGGTCCGAATAGACGGGACGCCATTTCTCGCCGGGAGAAGTCCGTCCGGGCGAGGTGAGAAGGAAGCGGACGTTCAGGAAGTCGAGAGCCGAGGCGTTGAGGTCGCGGATCCGCTTGAACTCCTCCGCCGGCGGATAGCCGCAGGTCGCATCGAGGAATTGGACGTAGTCGAGCCGCTCGACCGGGTCCTTCGTTCGGATGTCCTCCAATCCCGCGAAGATGCTGCTGTTGGGGAAGAGAACGGTTTTCTCCCCGACGACACGAAACGGCCCGGGCCGCGATCGGAGAAAGGCGAGCATCGGGGTGTCGGGGTAAAGGTCCTCGGGAGGCTGGAATCTGTACAGCCGCATTCCCTGGTAGAGAAGCTCGCCCGCCGAGACCGCTGCCAGCGCGGCGGCGAAGACAGCCGTCTTCCCGGCCAGCCGCTTTGAGCGAAAGAGGAAGAAAAGCGCGCCAGCCGCTCCAAGACAGATCCAGGCCGCGGAAAAGGCCCTCGCCTGCGAGGCGAGGCCGCCCGACGCGAGATGCTCGGGACGGAAGCGCGCGTAAGCCCAGAACCCGAACGCGGCGAGCAGCGCGAGGATTGCCGGAAAGAAAAAGGCGGTTCGCTTTCCTTCACGAAGGTCCTCCCGCAGGCGATCGAGCTCGAAGGCGGCGATCGCGGCTCCGGCGAGCGAGACCCAGGAGAGGTACCGAAGGAAGAACATCATCCCGAGCACCGGCGCGGCAACGGCGATCTCGAAGAAAGGCCAGAGCTCGACCGCGACCCCGAGGCCGCCGATCAGCGGGAGGAGGAGCGCCAGCTCCGATCGCCGACGCCTCGAGCCGGGCCGTAGGATGCAGAGCGCGGCGGCCCACCCGAGCACGCCGAAATGGCCGAGCGCCATCTCGGGGAAGGAGCCGGCGGCCTCCGCAATCATCGGAGAGCCCACCGCGTCGCCCAGCGCCCGCGGGAAGACCGCCGTCACGAATCCGTAGCGCCAGAGAGGTCCGTGGGGCGTGATGCGGGCGGGGAGCTGGTCCCGAAACTCGCGCGCCACCGGAACCCGGCTCGACTGAGCGATCGCGAGCGCCTGCGGCAGCAGCAGGAACGCGGACAGCCCGCCGGCGATCGCGGCGCACAGAACGACGCGCCGAAGGACCGCTCCGGGCCGCGGCATGTCCTTCAGGAACCTCCGCGCAAGCAGCCACAGCAGGACGAAGATCCCGCCCAGCGCCGCGCTCTCCGGATGACCGGCGAGTCCCCAGCTGAGGAAGATCGGTGTCAGCGCCGCCGTCGCGCGCCGACGCCGCCCCTCATCGCCCAGCCGCTCGATGGCGAACAGCGCCCAGGGCCAGAGGCAGATGACCGACGTGTGCGGAAAGAGGATCCAGGGAGTCATCGCGCCGGACAATCCGAAGCAAACGGCTCCGAAAAGGGCGCTCGGCCGCGAGACGTTGAGCTCCGTCAGCCACAGCCACGCGCCGTACGAAGCGAGGAAGAGCTTCACCATCGCGGCGAGCGTGAACGCGTGGGCCAGCGGCAGGGCGAACATCAGGAACGTGAGCGGGGAGAACGCCGCCGACTGCGGGTTGGCCGCGAGCGCCATTCCCGATCCGCTCCACCGGAGCCTCCAGGGGAGGGTTCCCTCTTTCCAGGACATCCGGACCGCCTTGGCCCAGGGAGCAATGTGGGTGGCGATGTCGTTCAAGTTCGGGTTGTGTCGCTGCGCGGAGTGAAGGCTGCTCCACGGCAGGACGAGCATCGCGTGATCGGTCGGGAGGATCGTCTTCCCGGTTAGCAGACCGGGCGCCGCGAACACGAGCGGAAGAGCCCACAGGACCAGGACGTAGCCCGCGTGAATCGCCTTCCCGAGCCAGCGGGCCGTGAGGACGGCCGCCGCGGAAACGGCTGCGTAGAGGAGCAGCAGAAGGAGAGGCGTCATCCGCGCGACGCGATACCGCGCGGACGGAGGAGGAGCCAGGCCGAGGCCATCATCGTCAGCACGGAGATTACGGAACCAATCACGAAAGTGTCCGGAAGGTAGCGAAGGACGGCGGTGTGCCGGCCCGCCGGGACCCGGAACGCCAGGAAGGCGTGGTTGTATCGGACGAGGGGCGCGCTCCTCCCGTCGATCGTCAGCTTCCAGCCGGGCCAGCGCGTGACCGACGTCGCGACGAGGGCCGCGCCCGACGCGTTGACGTCGAGCGTCATCCGCTGCGGCTCGTAGGACGCGACCCCCACCTCGGCCTCGCCGTTGGTTTGATCCACCCCGCCTCCAGCCGCGGCATCCGGGCTCTCGCCGACGACTCCTTCCAGCCCGAAATCGCGGATCCCGCTCATCGAGCGAAGCGCCTCCGCGCCTTCGGAATGAAAGTGAAGCAGCCGCGGGACGAAGGCGCGGGGAAGGACCGCCGGATTCTCGAAGAGCTGTGCCTCGCTCCCCCGGTAGAGAATCCTCCACCCTTCCGGCGGCGGATGGCGGGGCGGCGCGAGAACGTAGCGGACGTTCAGGAACGACACGAAAGGACGGGTCGGGTCGTCCACCCGGTTGAACCAGACCGGCTGCGGCACGCACCACAGCGAGGACGTATCGGCGAGAGGCTTGAACGTCATCGCCTCGTAGCCGCGGACGTCTTCCAGTTCATAGAGGGCCGCGATGTTCGGGATGAAGGTCCATCCGACCGACGTCATGCGGAAAGGCGCGCCTCGCGGGATCGGGTCGAGGCATTTCAGCGGAGGGTAGAAGACGCGGTTGGGGTACGTCGGGTAGAAGTCTCCTTCCTCGAGACGGCGCTCCGCGGCGAGAAGCACGACCGCCGAGACGAAGAAGGCGGAGCTCCCCGCTCGGCGGCGAAAGGCGAGCCACAGGCCGGCGCACAGGAGGAGCGGTACGGCCTGGAGCAGGGTCCGGTAGAGAAAGTGCCCGGGCGGCATCGCGAGCGACGGCACGTGCGGCTGGGCGTGGTTGTACAGGTACGCGATCAGGAGAAGGGAGGCGGCGCACCCGGCGACGAAGATCGCGGAAGCCCCGCCTTCCCGGAGCCGGTCCATGCCGAGCGCGGCCAGCCCGGCGACGGCAAAGGCGCCGAAGAACACCATCCGCTCGTTCAAGCCGATGTCGAAGCCCGGCAGCGCGCACACCGCGTCCATGATCCCGGGGAATCGAGCGCCGATCGCGACCCCCACGAGCCCGACGAGAAGGAGCGCCCACTTCTCGCGGCGCCTGGAGAAGAGGCCCACCGCGGCGAACGGCCAGAGCAGCGCGCCCGCGTAGCCGGTGGGCTCGTGGTAGCCCTCGAGGACGATCCCTTTCCCGGAGAACCCGTAATAGAAGGGCATCAGGGTCGGCACCGCCCGGCGGATCGAATCCACGACCGGCATGGAGCGGCGCAGCTTCGCGTAGACGGCCGACCGGTAGAAATGCTCCTGCGTTTGCGGAAGCGCTTCCGAGAGCGGGAGAAGAAGCACCGCGCACAAGCCCAGGGTCAAAACGCCGGCCAGGAGCGAGAGGAGAAGCGGCCGGACCCTCCGCCCCTTGCCCGCGAGAGCAAGCTCGAACAGAAACCAGATTCCCGCCCCCGCGAAGCTATGGAGAAGGGTCTCCGGATGGCCCGAGGTCAGGATCAGCAGGAGCGCAATGACGGTGATCGCCACCGCCCGCCGCCCTGGCTCGGCGACGAGGCGCCGAAGGCCCAGGACGAGAAGGGGAAAAGGCGCCGCCGCGGGCGTCAGCGGATACCCGGCGTAGAAGACGAGGTAATCGCAGAACGCCCAGGCCGTCGCGCCGAAGAGCGACGCGAGATCGCCGCATTTCAGGTCTCGAAAAAGGAGATAGGCGGCGAGGAGCGCGAGGAAGAAGTGCGCCGCCATCTCGAAGGTCCACGCCTGCGCCAGCGGGAGAAGAAACCCCAGCCAGGTCGTCGGATGAAGGACCGCGGGCTGCTGGACCGCCAGGAGCGGCTCCCCCGCCAGGACGAAACGGTTCCAGAGTGGAAGCCGGCCGTTCTTCACCGCCTCGCGGACCGCCTTCCTCCACGGGATCTCCTGGTAGACGACGTCTCCCAGCGCGGGGTTCCGTGTCGGCGTCGTTCCGAACTGGCGCGCGAACGTGTTGAGCGGGTCCGCCTGGTAGGTGATGTCGATCGGCGCATAGACCCCCGCCGTCAGAAGCGCCTTCCCCACGAGAAGGAACGGACCCAGCGCGAGCAGCGCCGCGACGCGCGGCCGTATCGGAGAAACGAACCGGTCCGCGAGAAAGAGTGCCGCCGCCGCTACGCCGAAGTACACGGCGAGCAGCCGCAAGACGAGCAGAAACACGCCGGGTCAGTCTACCCGGTCGCGGAAGCTGACCGAAACCGCCGGAGTCTCCGCCTCACGGCTTGCAAGGCCTGGCGGGAAAGAGGACGAGCGAGCTGAGCACGGCGCTTGAGCCTTCCGCACGCCACGACATGATGGTTGGAGGAAGGCATCGCGTCCAGCTGCCAGTCCTCCAAATCCAGCATGGCCTGCACGGATTTCGAGCCCTGCTCCGAAGCAGCCCATTCTCGAGACACGCAAAGCATTACAAGATCGGTGATCTGGCCTCCGTACGGCTTCCATTCGACGACATCGAAAAACTCATTGAAGAAACGAGGGATCTCGTCGGAGCGGACACCCTCGGACGGATCATTCGGCTCGATGGGCAAGGGCACGGTCGAGGTCAATTTCGCTTCCTCGGGAACCATGTCGAGGACTGCCTGGGCAAGCCTCAAGCCGTCGGGCGACCAATGCGAGCGCGAAGGACCAATGTACTCGTCTATGTAGATCCAACCACGGGGCTTTAGCGAGAAAGCCAGGCGTCGAAAGAGACGCTCCAGCGCAAAGGAATGGTGGAGAGCCGCGTGAAAAAAGACGATGTCGTAATGGCGCCGAGGGAGAACCGGATCATCGAAATTGCCGGTGGAGTAATGAATTCCGCCAAGACCTTCCCTGGCTGCAGCCGCTCTAGCCTCTTCGAGTGACTGCGATGAGACGTCGAAGGCATCGATCTCCTCGACAAGGCCCGCCCGCATCGCGGACCTCTCGAACGCGCCCAGGCCGCACCCCCAGGAAAGCCCTCTTCGGAATTTCCCGCCCCCGGTGATTCGTGCAAACCAGTCCACGGGCCACTCGTGCTCGGAGCCCGAGATACGCCGATTGATCGCCCTTCGACACAAAGGGTGGGCCATCCAGAACGCGGGGTCCTTCGTCTTTTCTCGATTGGCGTCCCAGTAGGAGGCAACCTGCTGCGTCGAATCCACTGTTGAGTTCTCTCGCAAGGCTTCCGTCACACAGCCAGGAGGCTTGGATTCAAGATGCGCGAAACGCCGCTAGACCGGTTTTTTGCTCGCTCCTCGGGATCGCGAGCGCGACGGCAAGGATGTGATGACTGATCGCAGGACAGAGTTCACTTCCTCCGACGACTGAAACACCGCAGCAACGTCAGGATCAGGAGCGCCAATGAACGGACAGTACCATCGAGTTACGGTGGACGAGTCCAAGGCTTGCCCGGCCGCCAGCGAAAACGGACTAGCGGGATCACGCCGCGAGGATCGAAACGGACGTTTTCCTTTTCGAGAAGGTGGCGCTGCACATCGGCCATGGGGCTTCCGTCGCCGCGGATGCTGATTCGGCCCTGCGCGTTGATCACCCGGTGCCAGGGGACGCGGCTTCCATCGGGAAGCGCGGACAGGGCGTAGCCGACGAGGCGGGCCTGCCCTGGGAGGTTGGCGAGTCGGGCGACTTGGCCATAGGTCGCGACGCGGCCGCGCGGAATCCGGGAGACGATGTCGTAGATGCGCCGATGTGTCGAAGACGCTGGGAACACGCGGCGAGCGTAACCCGGCAGCTTGACCGGAGGCTTTGAACCATATATGGTTACCATATGAAAGCGCAGAAGACCACGGTCTATCTCGATGAAGCCGACTACCGGCGAATCAAACGAATCGCTACGGAGAGCGGGCGTTCCCCGGCGTCGCTCGTCCGCGAGGCGGTCTCCGAGTTTGCAAAACGTCACGGGCGGCGCCGGCGGCCGAAGAGCCTGGGAATCGGCCGCAGTGGAATGCCCGACCTTGGCGAGCGGGCGGACGAACTGCTCACTGGCTTCGGCCGGAAATGATCGTCGCTGACACGGGTGCTGTCCTAGCCCTGATCGACGCTGACGAACGGAACCACAAGATCATCCGGGATTCCTATGAATCCGATCCCGAGTCCTGGCGCCTTCCCTGGGCGATCCTGCCGGAGGTGGACTACCTGCTGAGTACCCGCGTCGGCAAGCGCGCCGAAGAAGCGTTTCTCGAGGATCTCTCCTCGGGCGTCTTCGTAGTCGAGTGGGGTGACGACGCGGACCTCAAAGAGGCGCAGCGCATCTGCCGCAAGCACAAGGGACTTGGATTGGGTCTTGTCGATGCTGTCGTGATCGCCGTCGCGGAAAGACTCCATGCGGATGCGATCGCGACTCTCGACTTGCGCCATTTCGGAACAGTTCGAATCGCAGGCAACCCGAGACTCCTGCCGCGAGACCTGTAGTTGTCCGCAACGCGGATCGATCAGGTCACAGGCGTCCGAAGATTCCGGCGGTCTCGGCGTGATGGCGTAGCCAAAAGAGGCGGGCGGGCAAAAGGCCCGCCCCTACGGAACGAGGAGCGTCGATCGAAACCGGGCTTCGTAGGCTGTCGACTGTCGACTGTTGACTGTCGACTTTCCTAGAACGGCCACCACTTGGCGGGGAGATTCTTGGCCAGGTCGTTGTAGAGGATGACCGAGATGAGAGCCAGGATCATCAGGAAACCGACCTGGAGGATTCGCTCCTTGACCGGGAGAGAGAAGTCGCGGCGGGCGAGGCCTTCCAGTGTCAGGAGGAAGAGGTGGCCGCCGTCGAGGACGGGGATCGGGAGGAGGTTGAAGATTCCGAGCTGCAAAGAGATCGCGGCCATCAGCGCGACGAGGGGGACGGCGCCGGTGCGGGCGGCCTCACCGGAGAACTTCGCGATGTCGAGCGGGCCGGACATCGTCCGAAGGCTCGCGCGCCCGACGAAGAGGCGGCCAAGGATCGCCAGCGTCATCCGGAAATCGCTCTTGACCTTGCGCCAGGCTTCCACCATCGCCTGGCCGGGCGGGAAGCGCTCGACGACTTCTTCGAGATCCGCGGCGACCTGGACTCCGACCTTCCAGCTTCCGTCGGGATCGTGCTTGGGTGAGATCATGACCGTCCCGGGCTTGCCCTTCCGGAGGTACTCGATCGGGAACGGACCCGGCGCCGCGGCGGAGATCGCGGAGACGAACTTGTTCAGGATGTCCTCGGGCGCGCCCTTGATCTGCTTGCCGGCGATCGAGACGACGATGTCGTCCTTTCTCAAGCCGGCCCGGTCGGCGGGATCGTTCGAGACGACGGTCACGATCCGGGGCTCGCGCGGCGCGCCCGGATAGAGGCCGACCTCGCCGATGTCGTACTTCGTGGCCGCGCGCGGGACGACCTGGGTGTGGATGCGCTGGCCGGCGCGATCGGCCTCGACATCGAGCTTCTGGCGGGCGTTCATCGCGAAGAGGAACTGGGCGTCGCGCCAGCGGGGAGTCTGGGTCCCGTCGATCGAGACGATGCGGTCGCCCGCCTGGATGCCCGCGGCGGCGCCCGGACCGTTCGGATCGATCTGCTTGACCACGGGCGGCTGGAGCTCATAAGCGGGGACTCGCACGCCGACGGAGAAGACCGTCGCGTGCAGGACGATCGCGAGGACCAGGTTCATGAAGGGACCGGCGAGGAGGATCAGCGCGCGCTGCCAGCGCTTGCCCACCGGCGGCGCCTCCGTCGAGGTCCCCTCCGCGAGCGTCGATTCGTCCGGCCCCAGCCCGATGACTTTGACGTATCCGCCGAGCGGAATCGCGGAGACCCGGTAGTCGGTCCCCTTCCACTTCCTCCCGAAGAGCCGCTTGCCGAACCCGATCGAGAAGACCTCGACGGGGAAGCCGAAGGCCTTGGCGACGGCGTAGTGGCCGAACTCGTGGACGACCACCAGGACCGAGAGGACCAGGATCAGGGCCAGCGTGTTCTCGATGATGCTCAACCGAATGCTCCTTGGATCGAGACCTTTTTCGCCTTGCGGGAGAGTGAGTTGACTACTTCGGCCGCCCTCCGCCGTGCCATTTGATCGATCTCTTCAGCCTCGTCCAGGCTCCCCGGCGAGGGGACGCGCCCGGCGGCGGAGGCCGTTTCGGCCACCACTCGAACGATCCCCGGGAACGAAATCTTCCCGTCCAGGAATGCCGCCACGGCGATCTCGTTGGCCGCGTTGACGACGGCCGGCATCCCCCCTTCCGAGAGGGCCGCCCGGGCCACGCCGACCAAGGGATACCGCTCCTGCTCCAGGTCGAAGAATTCGAGCTTCCCGACGTCCACGAGGTCGAGCCGGCCGAACGGGTTGGCGAGCCTCTCCGGGTAGGAGATCGCGTAGAGGATCGGGAATTTCATGTCGTTGATCGAGATCTGCGCGAGGTATGACCCGTCCACGAACTCGACGAGCGAATGGATGACCGACTGCGGGTGAATGACGACCGCGATCTTCTCGGGCGCCACGTCGAAGAGGAAGTG
>DATFWF010000116.1:0-21459 GCA_035259605.1 Thermoanaerobaculia bacterium | reverse complement strand
GAGGGCGGTCCCGGTTCCGCCGTGATCGTCGTGTTTTCCTTCGCGGATCCCCGGAAACGGTGGCAGGTCTCCAATCCCGGCTCCTTCGCTCCGTTCTGGCGGCCGGACGGCAAGGAGCTCTACTACCTGGATGGCGAACGGCGCCTGACGGCGGTCGAGGTGCGGGCGCGCGAAGCCGCATTCGAGTGGGGCCAGCCGCGGGCGCTCTTCGGGGTGACGGACTACAGCCGGGTGGGAACCGGCGCGTCGTCAGGCGTGCAGGGCGGAGGAACCCGATTCCTGAGGCTCGAGTCCCGCGAGATCCCCGACGCGCCGCTGACTCTTCTCCTCGACTGGCGCTCGCTGCTCTCGCAGGAGATTGCGCGGTGACGATTCCTTCGGGCACCCGGCTGGGGCCTTACGAGATCCTCCTTCCGCTCGGGGCGGGTGGAATGGGCGAGGTCTACCGCGCGCGCGACCCGAGGCTCGATCGGAGCGTGGCGGTCAAAGTTCTCCCCGAGGAATTCTTCGAGGACCGGGATCGAGTAACGCGGTTCGAGCGAGAGGCGAAAGCGCTCGCAGCGCTGAACCATCCCGGCATCGCCGCCGTCCACTCCTTCGAAGCGGTCGAGGGTCGGCACATCCTGGTCATGGAGCTCGTCGAAGGCGAGGGCCTGGACGCGCGGATCGCGGGAGGCGCGATTCCTTCGGAGGAGGCTCTCCCGATCGCAAGGCAGATCGCCGAGGCTCTCGAGGCGGCGCACGAGAAAGGGATCATTCATCGCGACCTGAAGCCGGCCAACGTCATGGTCGCGGCCGATGGCCGGGTCAAGTTGCTGGACTTCGGCCTGGCCAAGGCTCTCGAACCCGAAGCCGGGCCGGGCTCCTCAGCGCAGCTGTCGCACTCGCCGACGATCACCGGCCACGCCACTGCCGCCGGCGTCATTCTGGGAACCGCCGCCTACATGTCGCCCGAGCAGGCGCGCGGCAAGGGCGCCGACCGGCGCGCCGACATCTGGGCCTTCGGCGCCATTCTCTACGAGATGCTTACGGGCCGGCGCCTCTTCGAGGGGGAAACGGTCTCCGACGTGCTGGCGGCTGTCCTTCGCCAGGACGTGGACTACGACGCGCTTCCGAAGGAGACGCCCGCCGGAGTCGTCCGGCTCATCCGGCGCTGCCTCGAGAGAGATCCGAAGAATCGCCTCCACGACATTGCCGACGCTCGCCTTGAGATCGAGGAATGCCAGCGCGCGCCTCTCCGCGAGGCTTCAGCGCCGTCCGCCGTCCCGCCGCCCCGGCGGCGGGCTCTCTCGTGGATCCCGTGGCTCATCGCCGCTGGGTTCCTCGCGGCCGCGCTCGTTGTCCTGCGGCGGCCGCCCGCTCCCTCTGAGGAGATCGTGCGCCTCTCCATGGACCTGCCGGAGAATCTCCGCCTCGATCCGAACTTCGGCGACCAGGTCGGGATCCTGGCCATCTCTCCCGACGGCCGGCGAATCGCCTTTCGCTCCGAGGGGCCGAACGAGCACCGCATCTTCCTCCGCGATCTCTCGCGGGATGGCGCCGAGCCCGTCGCCGGAAGCGAATTCGGAGCGGACCCCTTCTTCTCTCCGGACGGTGAATGGCTCGGATTCTTCGCCGGCGACAAGCTGAAGAAGACCGCCGTCCGCGGCGGCACTCCGGTCAACCTGGCGTCCGTCGCCCGAACCCGCGGAGCGGCCTGGAGCCCGGACGGCACGATCGTGTTCACCACCTCGGTCAATTCGGCGCTCTTCCGGATCCCCGCGGCCGGAGGAGAGCCCCGGCCGTTGACGACGCTCGACGCGGCCTCGCGCGAGCGCACGCACCGCTGGCCCGAGGTTGTCCCGGAAGGCAACTGGGTGCTCTTCACGGTGGGCACCGAAGACAAGCCCGGCGACTACGACGACTCCCGCATCGACGCCGTGTCTCTCTCGACGGGGAAGCGGCACACGGTGTACCGCGGCGCGAGCCAGGCGCGGTACGCGCCACCCGGACGCCTCCTGCTTTCCCGACGCGGCGACCTGCTCTCGGTCCCCTTCGACCCGAAGATGGCCGAGGTCCGCGGCACCGCGGTCCCCGTCCTCCAGGGGGTCAGCGGCGAGCCGCGGAGCGGGACCTCGTACTTCGCCATCGCCCGCAACGGCACGCTCGTCTATGCCACCGGCCTGACTTCCGAGGGTCCGCACGAGATCATCTGGATCGACAGGTCCGGCCGCCGCGAGCTGACGGGCATCCCCGCGGGGCCTTACAACGAGATCGCGCTCTCTCCCGATGGACGCCGGCTCGCATACTCCGTCGGGCCGGGCGGCGGATCACGCAGCGACATCTGGATCGCCGATCTCGAGCACGGCGGGCAGTTCCAGCTCACCTCGACGGGGCAGGCCGATTCCCCGCTCTGGAGCGCCGACGGGAAGAGCGTCTTCTTCGCGACGCCGGTCGGGGACGACCTTCTTGTCCAGCCCGTGGATGGCGGGCAGGCCCGGGTCGTCTGGAAGTCGCCCTACCATGTTCCGATCCTGACCGACTCGCTGGCGCGGGACGGATCGGGTTTGCTAGTGACGCTGAGCGGCCTTCCGAGCCGCGCCGACATCTTCTTCGTGCCGCTTTCGGGAGACCGCCCGGCCCGCCCGTTCATCGCGACCCCCAACGCGGAACATCGCGGGATGATCTCTCCCGACGGCCAGTGGATCGCCTACACCGGCGAGTACGAGAACGGAGCGCAGATCTATGTCCAGAGGTATCCCGACCTGGCCGGCCGCTTCCAGATCTCGCGCGCCGGCGGCGCCGCGCCGCGCTGGTCGCGCGACGGAACCGAAATCTTCTTCATCTGGAACGACGAGATCTTCGAGGTTCCGATCCGGCGCGAGCCGGCCTTCACGCCGGGAGAGCCGCGGCCTGTCTTCAAGATCGAGAGGCCGATCCCGCGCGATTGGCAGGACGTCTACGAGGTCTCCCCGGACGGAAAGCGGCTTCTCGTCCTTTCGCGGCAGAAGCAGGAGAACCAGGCGCCCCGCCTCCATATCGTGCTGAATTCCGGGAAGCTGCTCTTCGGCGCGGCGCCGTAGGCTTGAGTTCGCCCGGGATGACGTGGTGCGCGCCTGTCGGTGCGCGCCCCGCTGTCACTTGTTCGGATCGAGCAGCCGGTTGAGGAAGGCGTCGTATTCCGCGGTCTTCTCCGTCAGCTCCAGCCCGAAGCCTCCCGCGGGCGCGATTTCTCCGGCCTTCCGCACGACGCGCCCCTTCAGCAGGACCGTCCGCCCGCCCGGAAGGTGCATGGTCAGGGAGAGCGCGGGGCCAAGCTGCGGCGGCTGCGAAGAACGGATGAACATCCCCCGCCGGGAGATCTCGGAGGTGACTCCCGCGCCCAGCGAATCCCCCTCGCGGAACTCGACGAGCATCTCGGCGCGGCGGCGCGGGGCGGCGCGCTTCTCCGTCCCGCCGGAGCTCGACTGGAAGAGATTCCGGACGCGGTCGGTTCGCTTGGCCGGCGAAGGGGCCCCCGCGGCCTTCGATCCGTTTCCCCCGCGCGGAGGCGTTGAGATCGGCTTCGCGCCGGCGGGCGTCTGGACTCCCTGCAGCGTGCCCGCCACGGTCCGGCCGTCCACCGGCACGCGGCAGCGGTAGGCGAGCGGAAAGACTTCGTCCTCGCGCTTTCCCAGCGCGCTCCACTGGCCGGCGAGCACCTCCGGCTCGACCGCCCCGTCGAACCAGAACCGCACGTGGCCGGCGGGCGTCACGATGACCGGCTGGAGGTACTCGATCCCCTCGTCGTCCACCGGAAAGCAGAATCCCTCGCGCGCGGAAGAATCCGGCAGGACGAACTCGGTCGCGGCGAGGTAGATCTCTTCGTCGGCCCGGGTCAGCGAATCGCGCGTCTCCGCCTCGACGATCGCCTCGACACCGCTCCCCCCCTCGTATCGCCAGACCGGCGATGCGGCCAGGTCCTCGACGGTCAGGTCGAAGAGCCGTTTCATTTCCGAAAACTCTATCTCAGCGGTGATACTGTCCGGCGAACGTCTTATGGCTTTGGAAGCGGGGAGGCGCCTGGGACCCTACGAGGTCCTGTCCCCGATCGGCGCGGGAGGGATGGGCGAGGTCTACAAGGCCCGCGACACCCGGCTCGGAAGGGATGTCGCCGTCAAGGTCCTGCCGCAGCACCTCTCCGAGAACGCCGAGTTCAAGCAGCGCTTCGAGATCGAGGCCCGTGCCATCTCCGCGCTGACTCACCCGCACATCTGTACCCTCTACGACGTCGGGAACCAGGACGGGCTGGAGTTCCTCGTCATGGAGCTTCTCGAGGGAGAGTCGCTCGTCGACCGGCTCGGAAAAGGGCCTCTCCCGATGGAGCAGGTGCTGCGGTACGGCATCGAGATCGCCGATGCCCTGGAGAAAGCCCACCGCTCGGGAATCGTTCACCGCGACCTGAAGCCCGGAAACGTGATGCTGACGAAGTCGGGAGTCAAGCTGCTCGATTTCGGACTGGCCAAGCTGCGCGAAGCCACGGGCGCGCCGTTTTCCTCCGGACTCTCCCGGCTCGCGACGCAGGACCAGAGGAGCGCGCCGCTGACCGAGCGCGGAACGGTCCTTGGAACCTACCAGTACATGTCGCCGGAACAGGTCGAGGGCGGCGAGGCAGACGCCCGGTCCGACATCTTCGCTCTCGGAGCCGTCCTCTACGAGATGGCGACCGGGCGCAAGGCCTTCACCGGCAAGAGCCCGGCGTCGCTGATGGGCGCGATCCTGCGCGACGAGCCGGAGCCGATCTCCGAGATCACGCCGCTGACGCCGCCCGCCTTCGCGAGAGTCGTGAAGACCTGCCTCGCCAAGGATCCCGAGCACCGGTTCGAGACCGCCCACGACGTCAAGCTGCAGCTCCAGTGGATCGCGGAGGGAGGCTCGCAGGCCGGCGTGGCCGCGCCGATCGCCTCCCGGCGAAGGAACCGCGAGAAGCTCGCCTGGGTCGCGGCGGCCGTCGGCTTTGCCGCCGCGGCGCTCCTGGCCGTCGGGTACATCCGGCGCGCGCCGGTTGCGCCTCGGAGCGTCCGCTTCGAGGTCCCGACGCCGCCCGAAGTTGTCTCCATCGACATGCCGCGAATCTCTCCCGACGGCAAGTACCTCGCCTTCAACGCGACGGATTCCTCGGGCAAGACAAAGATCTGGTTGAGGCCCCTCAACGCTCTTGCCGCCCAGCCTCTGGCCGGGACCGAGGGGACGACCCGTCCTTTCTGGTCCCCCGACAGCCGTTTCCTCGGCTTCTTCGCCGAAGGGAAGCTCAAGAAGATCGACATCGGCGGCGGACCGCCCCAGAAGATCTGCGACGCTCCGACGGGAGCCGACGGCACCTGGAGCCCGAAGGGCGTGATCCTCTTCGACGGCCTCCCGCCTGACCCGATCTACCGGGTGCCGGCTGCGGGAGGGACCCCGATCGCGATCGTGAAGAAGGACGCCGCTCGCAAGGAGGTCCAGATCGGCTGGCCGGAGTTCCTCCCGGACGGGAAGCACTTCCTGTTCCTTTCCCAGGTCCAGAAGACCGAGAACAACGCCTATCGCATCGGCTCTCTCGACTCGAGCGAGACAAAGCCGCTCATGCCGGCCCAGACGCTCGTCACGTACGCGCCCCCCGGATACCTCCTTTTCGTGCGGGACCGAACGCTCGTCGCCCAGCGTTTCGACCCGAACGCCTTGAAGACGGTCGGGGAGCCGGTGCCTCTCGCCGAGCAGATCGGGACCAACGCCATCGGCCTGGCGCGGTTCTCCGTCTCCCGCCAGGGCACGCTCGCCTACCGTACGGGCGAGGCCGGGAGCCGGCTAATCTGGGTGGACCGTTCCGGCAAGGAGATCGGGACCGTCGGCGATCCCGCCGAGATCGGAAACCCGTCGATGACTTCGCGCGGCGACCGGCTCGCCTTCAATCTCGCCGATCCGCGCACGGGAAGGTCGAGCATCTGGGTCCGGGACCTGGGGCGAGGCGTCAACTCCCGCTTCAGCTTCGGGGCCACGGACGAGATCTGTCCGCTCTGGTCGCCGGACGGCAGCCGCCTCGTCTTCTCGAACGCGACCGACTCGGGCTGGGAGATCCAGGAGAAGGGGACCGGCGGCGAGGAAGAGGTCAAGACGCTCGTGAAGCCCTCCGCCGGCGCCGACCGGACCGTCGCCAGCGACTGGTCCCGGGACGGGCGCTACATTGCCTACTCCCAGCGGTCCGCCGAGACCGGTTGGGACATCTGGATGCTGCCGACGTTCGGAGACCGAAAGCCGATGCCCTTCGTCAAGACCGGTTTCGCGGAGCTGTTGCCGGTCTTCTCACCGGACGGGAAATACGTCGCCTATCAGTCCAACGAATCCGGCCGCCAGGAAATCTACGTTCGAGGCTTTCCCGGCCCGGGAAGCAAGTGGCAGATCTCCTCAGGCGGAGGTACCGAGCCTTCCTGGCGAGTTGATGGGAAAGAGATCTTCTACCGGGCCGCTGACCAGAAACTCATGACCGTGGAGGTCGCGGCCGGCAAAGAGGGACTTCAGGCCGGGACGCCGCAGCCTCTTTTCCTGGCACGGGTGCAGACGGGTGGCGCCCGCAACAAGTATCTCCCTTCCGCCGACGGCCAGCGGTTCCTCGTGGTCGGCCCGCTCAGCCGCGAATCCATGGTCCCCACAGCCGTCGTCCTGAACTGGTCCGCGGACCTGCCCCGTTAAACGGGGACGGAAGAAAGCTGGCGCTTCGGGTACTTCGTGGCGACGTAGTCGTCCACCAGGGCGCGGAAGGCGTGGGCCAGCTCCTCGTAGGAGCCCTTGAGGGTCGTGAAATGTTGGCCGTCGATGTAGACGGGGCAGTGCGGCTCCTCGCCGGTGCCGGGGAGCGAGATCCCGATGGACGCCGCCTTCGATTCGCCCGGACCGTTGACGACGCATCCCATGACGGCGAGCGTCATCGTCTCGACGCCCTCGTACTCCTTCTTCCAGTCCGGCATCTTCTCGCGGACGTAGCCCTGGATGCGCTCGGCGAGCTCCTGGAACGTCGTCGAGGTCGTCCGTCCGCACCCCGGACACGCGGTGACCGACGGAGCGAAGGAGCGGATTCCGAGCGACTGGAGCAGCTCGCAGGCGGCGTAAACCTCCTCGCGCCGATCCCCGCCCGGCCGCGGCGTCAGCGAGATGCGGATCGTGTCGCCGATCCCTTCGTTTAAGAGCACGCCCATCGCCGAGGAGGACCAGACCAGCCCCTTCATCCCCATGCCGGCCTCCGTCAGCCCGAGGTGGAGCGGCTGCGCTGTCTTCGAGGCGAGGTCGCGATAGACCGCGATCAAGTCGAGCGGCCGCGAGACCTTGCAGGAGATGATGATCTGGTCCTTCCGGAGCCCCGACTGGAGCGCCAGGTCCGTCGATTGGAGGGCCGACAGGACCATGCACTCGTTGATGATCTCCTCGGAGGTCCGCCCCAGGTCCCGGTCGGTATTCTCCTGCATCTTCGCCATGACGAGCTCCTGGTTGAGCGAGCCGCCGTTGACGCCGATGCGGACCGGCCTGGCGTTGTCGCGTGCGACGCGGCAGATCGTGGCGAACTGCTCGTCGCGCCGGGTTCCCTTCCCGACGTTGCCGGGGTTGATGCGGTACTTGTCCAGGGAGGCGGCGCACTCCGGGAACTTCGTGAGCAGGACGTGGCCGTTGTAGTGAAAGTCCCCGATCAGCGGGGCCTCGACCCCGGCGTCGAGCATCCGCCGCTTGATCTCCGGCACCGCCTGCGCGGCCTCGGGGATGTTGACGGTGACCCGCACCATCTCCGATCCCGCCTGCGCCAGCTCGATGCACTGCCTGGCGGTCGAGGCGACGTCGGCGGTGTCCGTGTTGGCCATGGACTGGACGACGACCGGGGCTCCCCCGCCCACCAGGACGGGTCCCACCCGGACCCCCAGGGTCGCGTGCCTCTTCCTCGTTTCCATGAGACCCCCCAATCTACCAGAGGGCGGAAGCGGCTTAATGAGGGCCGGCCTGGTTAGCCTGGAGGGTGCCGTCGGGGTTCAAGGGGCCCGGGCCGCAAATGTAGGCCTCGCCGACCCGGCCGCGGACGACCACCGTATCCGCGCCGTTGTAGACCGCTTCCGTCCGGAAGTAGGACGGCAGGTCGGCGTCCGTGGGGCGCCAGCCGGGCTCGTCGTCCGCGACCAGGTTGCGAACGAAATGGCAGCGCCCCGCGACGCCCTCGACGTCGTCGGTCAGGCGCACGTGGTACTGCCCTTTGGTCCTCGCGAGCTCGTGCGCCTTCGAAGCCTCGTCGATGTGGGCGCAGCCGGCCGCCGCGAGAGCTGACAGGACCAGGATTGCCAGGAATCGCCGCATGGCTCGTCCTCCTCGACTCGGCCCGTCCCTGTCGGGCCGCCCGACAATGGTACGCCCGGCTTTGATAAGCTGCCGGGCATCGCGAAAACCGAGGAGGGGCTTCCATGAAATCCCGCCGCTACGTTCTTGGATTCGCAGCCTTACTGGCCGTCGGCGCCGCCGGGGACCCGCCGTACGAGACCCCGCCGGAGCTGAAGGCTTCGGACTTTCTCGACGCCAAGCTGCTCCAGGGGCCCGACTACGTCGTCGAGCCCAAGGTCACGAGCGACGGCGTCTTCAACACATACACGATCACATCGAACTTCGGAACGTGGAAGGTTCAGAGCACGTCGATGGCCGCCATCCGGGTGCACGAAGTCGCGGCGATCGCGCAGTTGAAGAACGTGGACAAGATCGCGGTCGCGGCCGGCGGAGTCGCGCAGGGCGCGGTCGATGTCGGCAAGGGCGTCGGCAACGTCGTGATCCATCCCGTGGAAACGGTGGGGAACCTCGGCGACGGCATCGCCCGGCTCTTCGGCCGCGTCGGGCGCGGGGCCGGCCGGGCCGGCGAGAAGATGGGCAGCGACGACAAGAACGCGGCGATCGAAGAGAACTTGAGCAATCCCAAGGACGCCGAGAAGACCGCGCAGCAGTCCACCGCGGGCAAGGCCGCGGACGCGACCGGCGCGTTCGCCGCGGACCTGATCGGCGTCAACAGCTCGATGCGGATGTGGGCCAAGAAGCTCACCGTGGATCCGTACACGAGAAACGAAGTCCTCCACAACGAGCTGCGCGACGTCGCCCAGTACGACGCCGGCGGCCGGCTCACGGTGCACGTCGTTCCCGGCGGCGCGATCCTGACCGCCCTTTCCACGACCGCCACCGTCAACGACCTGGTCTACATGGAGGAGCCGGACAAGCTCATCACGCTGAACGAGAAGCGGTTGAAGGACATGGGTGTCAAGCCTGAGGTTTCCCGCGCCTTCCGCCTCAACCCGCGGTACAACCTGACCCGCCAGGTGCGCCTGATCGCGTCGATCGACACGTTGAAGGACGTCAAGGGCCGGCCGGACTTCATCGCCCGCGCGGCCGGCGCGAAGGCGGACGCCGACGCGCAGTTCTACGTCGAGAGCGCGATGCTGGCGGACCTCTTCAACAAGACCGAGGCTCCGGTCACCGCCATCGTCTCGGGCCTGCCGGGCGCATGCGTGATCGCGAAGGACGACCGCTTCGCGTGCCTCTACCCGCTCGACTACATCGCCTACACCGAGAACGTCGCCGCGGCCATCGACCGCATGACGAAGAAGGCGCAGGACGAGTACCCGAAGGCCAGGCGCGAGCTCTGGCTTTCGGGCCGCCCCTCGCCCCGGGCCGCGCAGGAGCTGCAGGCGCGCGGCTGGAACGTGCACGAGAAGAGCCTGAAGCTGATCTCCGAGGAAGCGCAGCCGGAGAACACGCCGCAGAAGAGGCCCGAGGTGCCGGCCTCCGCCGCGACGCCCGCGCCGGCGAAGTAGTCCGCGGTCCTCAGCGCGCTGGGCCGGAGGCTCCAGCCGAGAAGTCCAGCTTCCGAGGGCGCCGGCAATAGGACTTTGGTCCCGGTCAGACGGCCCGCGCCGGGGACGATGGCAGGGTGAACTGGAACGTCGCGCCGCCCTCCGGGTTGTTGGTCGCCCAGAGACTCCCGCCGTGGGCCGAGACAATCGTGCGGCAGACCACGAGGCCCAGTCCGAGGCCGTTGGTTTTCGTCGTGAAGAACGGCTCGAAGATGTGCGCGAACTGCTCGGTGGAGAATCCCGGCCCGCGGTCCGCGATCGAGACCAGCACGCCTCCGTCCTGGGCGGCCGCGCGGACGAAGAGCGACCTCTCCCCGCCGCCGTTGCCTTCCATCGCGTCGCAGGCGTTGGTGACCAGGTTGACGACGACCTGCTGGATCTGGGTGCGGTCGCCGACGGCCTGCGGGAGATCCGGCGGCAGGTCGGCGGAGACGTTCACCCCGCGGTAAAGGAGGTCGCTCCGCAGCAGGTCAAGCGACTCCCGGACAATCTCGGCGACCCCGAGCGGCTTCAACTCCATCTCGCCCTTCTTCAGCAGCGCCCGGAGGCGGCGGATCACCTCGCTCGCGCGCGTGTCGGCCGCGATGATGTCCGAGAGGATCGCTCGCAACTCTCCGGGATGTGCCCCGTCCCGGGAGAGAATCCGCTCTCCGGCCTGGGCGTTGGCGAGGATGGCGGCCAGCGGCTGATTGATCTCATGGGCGAGCGAGCCCGACAGCTCTCCCAGGAGCGTCACCCGCGACAGGTGCGCCAGCTCCAGCCGGCTCTTCGCGACCTCGAGCTCCAGCTGCGAGGCGCGGATCACCGCGAACCCCAGCTCGTAGCCCATCGCCGCGACGACGCCGAGGTAGCTCAGGCTGATCAGGAACGGCAGCGGAAGAACGCCCGAAAGCGTGAGGACGTTCAAGACCGTGACGATGACGATGAAGATCGTGATCGACGCTCCGACGATCGCCGTCGGGCGCGAGCGCTGGCGCCACGCGGCGCGGGTCGCGTCGAGGAGAAACGCGATGAGAAGCAGCGAGGCCGACAGTCCCAGCAGCCCGCGGCGGGAGGTCGTGCCGGCGGTCAGGTAGACCGTTTCGCCGAGGAACCGGACGGGGCGCACGCCCGTGATCCGCGAGAAATTGAAGTTGGGTTCGACGAGGAAATTCAGGACGAGGCACGACAGCCGCAAGCCGATGGCCAGCCACCCGAGCCACCGCCGGCCCGACCAGACATGGGTCCAGACGAAGAGCACGAGGCAGACGACGATGGCGGCGATCGGGACGTGGGCCCACCGCAGGAGCCATGCGTGCTCTTCCGGCACGGGCGACTTCATGAGGGTGAGCTCGAAAGCGGCGAGCACCGCCACGGCCAGCCCCGTTGCGAAGACGAGCAGGTTTGCCGCGGCCGGCCGGCGAAGGCCGATGACCAGGTGAATGGCGGAGACCGTCAGGCAGGCGGAGGCCCCCATCGCCCAGACCACCGTCGTCCAGCTCATGGTTTTGCATCGATTCTAGGTCATGAGACCCGGGGTGGGGCGTTTCACCACTTGTAACCAACCGAAATGACCGGCCCCCAGTCGTTCTTGGCGGCGCCCTCGGTCGGGGGACGGCTGTCGTAGCTGTCGAAGATGGTGACCGAGACGTAGAGGTCCGAGATGATCTCTCTCCGGATCCGGGCGTCGGCCTGGAGGCGGACGCGCCCGGTGTCCGTCAGGCTGGGGATGACCTGGAGGCGAGCGCCGAGCGTCAGGTTGGGGAAGTCGTACATGAACCTCGAGTAATCGCCGGCGAGGATCGCCTCGGCGCTGTAACGGGCGTCTCCCTCCACGGGCTCCTCGCGGTTTCCCGTCACGCCGACGAGCGCGCCCAACTGGGTCTGGTTGGTCTGGATGAAGTAGCGGCCCACGCCGCCGCCGGCGAAGGCGCGCAGGTTCAATCCCAGATCGCGATTGCGCTCGAGGCCGCCGAGAAGCCCCACGAACCACCGGCGCGGGAGGAAACGCGCGTAGTCGAACGTCCAGGAAGCTCGCTGCGAGGAAGTCACCCCCTCCTGCTTGCTCAGGAACGCGGTCAGGTAGGTGGAGATCTTGAAGTCCTTGGTCCGGTAGAAGGCTTCGCCGTTGAGGTTGAACTGCACGAAATGGTTCGCCTCGGTGTACGTGAATCCCATATCGAAGGACCCGTCGAGACGGCTCCAGAAGCGCTGGTACACGGGAGCGATCCGCACGACCTCCAGGAACTCGAGGGTTCGAGGGCCTTCCGGCAGGACGACCTTGAGCTTCCCGGCCGGCTCCGATGGCTGGAGGGTCCCGAAGATGTGGGCGCCGTCGGTCAGCTCGAGGTCGAACGTCTTATCCGACTCGATCGACGCGATCTTGGCCCACTTGATCTTGATGTCGCCCTGGTTGGAAGTCGAGAGGAGCAGCCGGCCCTCGTCATAGCTCTTGATCTCCCCGGTGTTGCGGTCGCCGTTGATCATCACGACGACGTCGGTTTTCTGCGCCAGGGCGGGCGACGCCCAGAGCAGCGGCAGGAACAGCGCGGCCAGGAGCCGCGTCTTCAAGACGACCCGCCGGAAAACAGAGACGCTCGTTCCTTAAAAGAACACCCAGGACAGAAAGGCGCGCCACTGAGACTGCGTATGGTTGTCTGGGGCGAAGTTCGCGTACGTGGACCTGCGCGAGTACCAGTTGTACGCGGCGCCGGCGCCGAGCTTCCCCCAGATCGGGACGCGGCCCACGACCCTGAGGAACTGAAGAGTGTTGTTCTTTGTCGAGCCGTCGGTCGTATGCGTCCAGGCCACGGCGTATCCCACGCTGGCAGCCTCGCGCCCCGACGCCAGCAGCCGCACCTCGGCTCGCGCGCCCCCTCCGGGGCCATAGTCGAAGTTGCGGCCGGAGAGCGGGTTGAGCACATCGGTCGTCCGGACGGCGGCCATGGGCAGCGCCAGGAGCGAGAACTGGCTGACGAACTTGTAGCGGTCGTTGATGCTGTAACCGGAAAGAAGGCTCCCGGTGAACATCTGGGCCCCCACTTCCTGGCCCTCGTTGCTGAAGTAGATGTACTCCTGGTTCACGCTCACGATGTGCCGGGCCCGATCGTCTTTTTCGGTCAGCTCCCATCCCTTCAGGATCCCGCGCTCCTCGATGCGGGACACGAGCCTTCCGCCCGGCGCGTTCAAATCCACAGTGGCGCGGAAGGTGTCGAAGGGCTTCTCGATCTCGCCCGAGAAAGGATCTCCGTAGATGACCCACAAGGACACGATCCCCTGGTCCGGATGCTCGGCCGACGATCCGTTGTTGTGGCGGTAGCCGACGTCCGCGCTCGCCGAGAGCGCGCTCGGGATGCGGTCGCTCGGGTTGGGAAAGTCCTTCGTCATCTCGCCGTCGAGCAGGCGGTTGAGCGCGCCGACGGGATTGAAGAGGGCGCCGCCCACCTCGCGCCAGAAGCGGTTGCTGCCGCTCGCCGTGTTGTCGAGGATGACCCTGGCGAGGCGGTACTGGATCTCGCCCCGGGTCGCGCCGCCCATCGTCGTGTTGACGAGGTCGTTGATGGACGGCGGCTCCCTCTCCATGTTCATTTCCCACAGGAAGCTTCCGGTGAATGCGAACGCGGACGACTCCCAGAAGCTGAACCCGTTGGTGCGGCCGGCGTTGAAGAAGAGGCTGCCGTGGTAGGGATGCGACGACTGGTTCGTGTCGAAGTGGTCGCGATCATAGGTGAACCCGGTCGCGTAGTTGTTCGAGACGGTGGCCATCGAGATGTGCGCGAACTCCGAGTCCGAGACGTAGCGGTTGAAGGCCCACGGCCCGACGATCAGGAGGCCGAGCTCTCCCGCCGCCCTCCAGAAGTGCTTATCACCGGAAGAACCATACGAACCCCCGTACGCCGGCTCGCCGAAACGAAAGATGACGCCGCCGGTGACCTGGGCGCTCGAGTAGATGTCCGTCTCGAAGGGCTTGCATCCCTCCTCGCCGCAGACGACCGTGCCGAGGCGTCTCGGCGCGGCCGTCCAGCGGTAGCGGGCGTCCAGGCGCACGCCGAAGTTGTCGGTGAAGAAGTACTTGGTGCCCGCCGCCACGTTGGCCGTGAACCGCGTGGTCGTGTCGGGAAGCGCCGCCGTCGGAGAAGACGGGTCGAGCGTCATCGCGCCGATTCCGAGCCCCGCGTATCCCTTCCAGCGCCCCCGTCCCCATTGGTAGAGCCCGTTCAACTCGTACGTGTTGATGCTGACTTCCGTCGGCGAGCCGATAACGGCGCCGGTCGCAAGGCTCGTCGTGGTGATGTCCGGCTTGGAGTGCGAATACGAGGTCTCCAGCAGGAACGACCTCGTGATTCCGTAGGAGACGCGAAGCCCCCACGCCGGAGCGATGCCGATCTTCGTCTCCGCGGTCGGCGCCAGGGAGGCCGGCGTCAGCCTGATCCGGCTGCCGAAGTAGCCTCCGCCGAAGAGGTTGAACTCCCATTTCCCGGCCTCCTGCGCGATTGCCGGCGGAGCGGCGAGAATGGTGCCCGCGAGGAGGACGAGGCCGGCGAGGTAACGGCCGGGATCGAGGAAGCGAGGATTCATGCTTCGGCTCCTTTTCTGATTCATGGCTCTCAGTGCGGTCCGGCTCCGCCGCCGGACTTCACGTCCACGACGGCGGCGATCGTGTCGAGCAGGGTCCGGTCGTCCACCGGCTTTCGAAGGTAGGCGGCGGCTCCGGCGAGGATTGCCCGTTTGTAGGACTCGCCGGTGTCGTGGCCGGTCAGGACGATGACCGGGACGCGCTTTCCGAGCCGCGCCTGGACGTCAAAGCCGTTCAGGCTCGGCATGTGGAGGTCGAGCAGGACGCAGTCGGGCGAATGCGTGTCCAGCGACTCGAGGAACGCGGCGCCGGACGCGTACGTCTCGACGTCGAGCCCCGCGGACCGGAAGAGCCGGGCGAGCGCCCGGCGCACCGATTCTTCGTCGTCGACGACGGCGACCATGTAACGGTCCTTCCCCACTGTCCTAGCGGCTCTCCTCGACGTGGCGCCCGTTCAACGGCTGCACGGGCCGCGCGTCGGCCGGGTAGAGCCGGGTAAACACCGCCAGCTGCGCCGCCGAGACGTGGATCGGGGCCTTCAAAACCATCCAGTGGACTCCTTCGGTGCAGGGCGGCGTCGTCAGCGAGCCCTCGTACGCGTAGTAGGCGTGGCCCGTGGGCAGGAGATGACCGGCGTCCACCGACTCGAGCCTCCCGCTTTGCTCGGGCTTGCCCGGCATCGCGCGGAAGATGGGCTGCAGCGGCGCGTTCTCCTCTCCTCGATCGATCTCGACGGCCACGACGGTGAACTTCCCCAGGGCGTTCTTGTGCACGAGATGGGCGACCATCGGGTGCTGCTTGCCGGAGAACCTCTCCTCGCTCGGATGGTGAAAGTGGAATTGAACGAGCTGGTACTCGGCGTCTCCGACCCGGATCGACCCGCCCGAGGCGGGCGTGACCTGGACGGTGTGGCCGTTATTGACGATCTCCGCCGGGCCCGGCGTGTAGGCGAAGGCGATCTCCGGCAGGTTCGCCTTCTCGGCCCCGACGATGTTGATCGGAGACTGCTCCTTGCCGCTCCGGCACGGCGCGTTCTCCGGGGAAAGCTCCGCCCAGTGGGATGGTCCCTCCTTTCCCGCGTAGCCCCAGTGCTTGTGTTCCTCTTGCTTGTGCTCGTCGGCCGCGCCGGCAACAACCGCCATGGCCAGGAGCCCGGCGAAAACCCAAGTGGCTTTCATCTCCCCTCCTCGACTGGAGGGATGCGCTTCCCGTCCTTACTTCAGAACGCTTCCGAGGAGCGACCCTACCGAGCTGCCGCCCTTCTTCGTGACGTAATCCGTGACGATCGGGATGAACTTGCCCAGCGTCTCGGTGTTCAACCCGAGCTTCTGGAACTGCGGAGCGAGCGCCGCGGCCGCTCCCACGGCTCCGCCCACGCTTCCGCCCACCGCGGACGCGGCGCCGGAGATCGCGTCGGCGGTTCCGCCTTTTTCGACGGCCGGGGCTGCCTTGATGAGGGCGTCCGTGTCGGGGACCGCCTTGGAGACCTTTGCGAAGTCGTCCGTCTTCATCTTGCTCTTGGCGTAGCCGAGGATGGCGCCCGCGCCGCCCTCGGCCTGCTTGGTCGTCGCTCCCGTCTTGCTCGTGAGCAGGCCGATCAATTCCGGGGCGAGCGCCTTGGCCGCGCTCGCCGCGGTCGAGGCCGCCTGGGCCATGGCGACGGCCGGCAAGAGAACCAGGGAGGCGGCAACGACGAGGCTGGCGATTCGAAACGTCCTGGACATTTGGGACCTCCTTCTACCTTGAGAACGCGCCGACTCTGAGCTTGAGCGTGTCTTGCGATTCCTTCCGGGCGGGCCGCGGGATCCGGTAGCGGGCCAGGACGACGGTGACGTTGTCCTTGCCGCCTCCTTCGAGCGCGAGGTCCACGAGGGCGCGGCAGGTCTCCTGCGCCGGCGCGGCTCGGCAAAGGGTTTCCACGATCTTCTGCTCGCTCGCCATCTCGGTCAGCCCGTCGGTGGAGAGCAGCACCTGGTCGCCGTCGACGAGGCGCAGGATGTGGAGCTCGGACGGGACCTCCCCCTTCTCCGTCGTGATCGCGCCGGTCAGGACGTGCCGCAGGCGATGGGTCGCGACGTCCTCCGGAGCGATCTCCCCCGCGTCGGCCAGCATCTGGGCCATCGTCTGGTCGCGGGTCAGGCGGCGAAGCTGGCCTCCGCGAAAGAGATACGCCCGTGAGTCGCCCACGTGGGCGATCGCCAGGTCCTCGCCGAGGTTGCCGGCGACAGTCATCGTCGTTCCCATTCCGGAGAGCGACGAGTCGGCCTTCGCGAAATCGAGGAGAACGTCCTTGATCCGCTGGAAGCGCGCCTCGGTCCGCGCGAGCACCTCCTGGCCGTGCTGGCCGTCCAGGCTCATCATCCAGTCCGGGGTTTCCAGGCAGAGCTCGATCAAGACGGAGATGGCCGTGCGCGAAGCCACCTCCCCCGCCGCCGCTCCCCCCATGCCGTCCGCCACGAGGAGCATGTGCCCCGTCACCTCATGGCGGTCGGGCACGGTCCCGGGAGGCACGTTGGTCATCAGGGTCGTCATCCCCCGCTCGATGCGGGCGACCAGGAAACAGTCCTCGTTGTTGGGCCGGGTCAACCCGGGATGGGACAGGGCTCCCAGCTCGACCTCGACCACGGGGATCATGCCCCGAAAGCTAACAAGCGGGGCGGGCGGCCCACGATAGGACCTTGGTGCCATGCCGGGCCCGTGGAAAACGGGGTTACTTTGCGGCCAGTGAAAAGGCCGGGCTGGATCCTGCTTTTCGCCGCCGCGGCGGCCTGCTCGAGGGCCCCGGCGCCGCAGTTCGCGTGGGACACCTCGGCGAGCTTCGCCGCGGTCAGGACCTACGCCTGGTACGACGGGCCTCCGTTCCAGTACCCCTCGGGCAGCTCGATCGTGGACGGCAAGTTCGTGGACCAGCACGTGCGCCGCGAAGTGGATGCCGAGATGGCGCGCAAGGGGTACGTCAAGACCGACGCGGGGACGCCCGACGTTTACGTGACGTACACGACGAGCCCGGAGGGGGTCGCCGACCGCGACGTCTGGGGCCAGTACTCCTGGTGGTCTCCCTTCGTCCCCGTGGGGACGCAGTACGAGAAGGAAGGGTCGCTCGCCCTCGACATGCGCAATCCCGACAAGAAGCTGATCTGGCGCGGCTTCCTGGTGCGAGGCGTCGGGAGAAGCCCCGAGGACGTGGCCAGGTCGATCAAGCGCTCGGTCGAGACGCTGCTCCGGAACTTCCCGCCCGGGGCCGTCCCGAAGAAGACCTCTTAGAATCCCGTAGGGAGGGAAACAACATGAGACAGCGCGCCTCGACGCTCTTGGGAATCTCCCTGCTTCTGGCCGCGGCCGGGGCGGCCGCCGCCGACAAGGTCAAGCCCATCGAGAGGTACAACGCCTTCGGCGTCTCGCAGCAGCGCGGCAAAACGAGCACGATCCAGATCGCCATCGAGCGGTGGTCCACGCCGGAAGAGCGCCAGATGCTGGTGGACACGCTCCGCCAGAAGGGGCCGCAGACATTAGCCGACGCCCTCGCGAAGATGCCGAGGGTCGGCTGGATCCGCCTGCCGAACACGAAAGCCCAGGACCTCCGCTACGCCTGGCAGACTCCGCTGCCCGACGGCGGCCGCCGCGTCGTCATCGCCCTCGACCGGATCGCCAACTACGCGGAGCTGACGACCGCCGCGCGGACGCAGTACTACGAGTTCTCCGTCGCGGAGATCCGCTTCGACAAGGACGGGAAGGGCGAGGGCAAGCTCTCCCCGCTCGCCAGGGTGGATGTGGACAAGGAGACCAACCAGATCGAGGTCGAGGACTACTCGAGCCAGCCGGTTCGCCTGACGAAGGTCCAGGCGGTCAAGCCGTAGGGCCGCCGGCTAGCCGGCGTCGGTGCGCGCCCGCTCTGCGGCCGCGCCGCCTTCCACGATCCGGGCGAGGGCCTCGAGCTCGCGCACGTAGCAGAACTGCGCGAAGCAGGAGAAGAACAGGACGAAGACACCGAAAGCGGAAACGGTCGTATCCATGATTCGCCGGAAGAGCAGAAGAGAGAGGTTGGCGCCGGCGAAGATAAAGCTCAGGCGGGAGAGGAAAAGAAGCAGGTGCCCGCCCAGGACGTTGTGTCCCCGCTGGACGGGAGGCCGGATCGTCCGCTTGCTCCAGTAGCTGACCTGCATCGCCAGCGAGACGATGAAGACCGGAAAGGTCAGCGGCGCTCCGGGCCGGTACCCGCCGGGCCCCGCGGAGAGCTTCTGGTAGACCGGGAGGGCGATCCAGAGGATGAAGATCATCCCGCCCGACTCCAGCGTGAAGAGGATCCAGTAGGTGACGCTCCTCGCGGCCGGCCCCATCTCCGGAACGACCCGTTCGACGGCCGCCCGGACTTCCGACCAGACCGCCTCGGTGAGCTTCACCGCCTCACCCTAGCAGCCGGGCTTGCCGGCGCGGATGGGACTTTGGTTCTATGCGTCGCGGCGTCCCGCTCCCTCTAGAATTCCGGGCGAGGAGAAAACATGATGAAACGCCTCTGGAAGTTCTCACCGGTCCTGCTCCTGGTCCTGGCGGCGGCCGCGGCGCTGGCGCAGGACGGGAAGTTCCTCGAACGGTTCACCGCGACCGGGGTCCGCATGCAGACCGGCAAGTCGAGCACGGTCCTGATCACCATCGAGCGCTGGTCCACCCCCGAGGAGCGCAAGATGCTGCTGGACACGCTCCGCGAAAAGGGAGCCAAGGCACTGGCGGAGGCGCTCTTTAAGCTGCCGCGCGTCGGCTACATCCGCCTGCCCGACTCCTCGGGGAAAGACCTTCACTACGCCTGGCAGACCCCGATGCCGGACGGAACCCGCCGGGTGGTCGTCGGGACCGAGAGGCAGCTGACGTACCGGCAGGGGACGTCGCGCGCGCAGAATTACCCGTTCAGCGTCGTGGAGATGCACTTCGACAAGGACGGCAAGGGCGAGGGGAAGCTCTCGGCCGTCGCCAAGGTGGCAGTCGACAAGAACGACCAGGTCGGGATCACGAACTACGACAGCCAGCCGGTCCGCCTCGTGAAGATCCAGGTCGAAAAAGGTTCCTAGCTCCGACATAGGATCTCGCCGGGCGTCGGAGGTCATGGGACTTTCACCCGGCACACGTCTGGGTCCGTACCAGATTCTCGAGCCGCTCGGCGCGGGCGGAATGGGTGAGGTGTATCGCGCGCGCGACACGCGCCTCGGACGCGAGGTCGCGCTCAAGGTGCTGCCCGAGGAGATGTCCTCCAACCGGGAGCGCCTGGCCCGGTTCGAGCAGGAGGCGAGGTCCGCCTCGGCGCTCAACCACCCCAACGTCGTCACGATCTACGACGTCGGGACGGAAGGGTCGACCTTCTACATCGCGATGGAGCTCGTCGAAGGCCAGACCCTGCGCGAGCTGATCGTGTCCGGCCCGCTGCCGGCCCGCCGGATCCTCTCGCTGGGATCGCAGATCGCCGAGGGCCTGGCCCGCGCCCATTCCTGCGGGATCGTCCACCGCGACCTGAAGCCCGAGAACCTGATCCTCTCCCGCGACGGCTTCATCAAGATTCTCGATTTCGGACTCGCCAAGCTTTCGGGGCCCGACTCCGGGGAGCTCTCGCAGATCCAGACCGCCGGCGGCGGCCTCACCGACCGCGGCGTCGTTCTCGGCACGACTTTTTACATGTCGCCGGAGCAGGCCGGCGCGCGCGGCGTGGATTTCCGGTCCGACCAGTTCTCGCTCGGCTGCGTGCTCTACGAGATGGCGGCGGGCACCAAGGCCTTCCAGAAGGAGACCGCGGTCGAGACGCTGACGTCGATCATCCGCGACGACCCGCCGCCCCTGGCCTCGATCAACGCGCGCCTGCCCGCGCCGCTGTGCTGGATCGTCGAGCGCTGCCTCGCCAAGGATCCCGAGAACCGCTACGAGTCGACCCGCGACCTCGCCCGCGACCTCTCGTCCCTGCGCGACCACTTCCGCGAGACGGCGCCTCCCGCCGCCGCGGCCCCGAGCGTTCCGGCGCTCCCTGTTCCGCGGACCGGCTTCGTCGGCCGCACGCGGGAGAAGGCGGCGATCGCCGAGCTGCTGCGCCGTCCGGGCGTCCTGCTGGTGACGCTGACGGGACCGGGCGGGATCGGCAAGACCCGGCTCGCTCTCGAAGTCGCCCGCGAGGTCGCCTCCGACTTTCCCGGGGGCGCCCACTTCGTGGCCTTCGAGCCCGTTTCGGATCCCGAGGGGATTGCCCCGGCGATCCTGCAGGCCCTCGGCGCGCGGGAAGACGACATCCGCTCCTCCCCCGCGGCCGCCGTGAAGCGGCGCCTCCAGGATTCCGCCGGCCGGCCGATGCTCCTCCTGCTCGACAGCTTCGAGCACTTAGTCTCCGCCGCGCCGCTCGTCGCGGAGCTCTCGGCGGCGGGCACCGGATCGAAGATCCTCGTCACCAGCAGATCGCCGCTCCACGTCTACGGAGAGCACGAGTTTCCCGTGCCGCCGCTGGCCCTGCCCGACGCGCGCAGCGCTTCCGTCCAGGAGCTCTCGCAGAGCGAGGCGATCGTCCTCTTCTGCCAGCGCGCCGCCGCGGTCAAGCCGGACTTCGCGGTCACGGAGGAATCCGCCCGCGCCACCGCCGAGATCTGCATCCGGCTGGACGGCCTGCCGCTGGCCATCGAGCTCGCCGCCGCCCGCGTCAAGCTGCTCACGCCGGCGGCGATGCGCTCGCGGTTGGAGCACCGCCTGCAGCTCTTAACCGGGGGCGCCCGCGACCTGCCCGCGCGGCAGCAGACACTGCGCGGCGCGATCGACTGGAGCCACGACCTGCTGTCGCCGGAGGAGCAGAAGCTCTTCCGCCGCCTGGCCGTCTTCGCCGGAGGTTTCACGCTGGAAGCCGCCGAGGCCGCCTGCAACGCGCGCGAGGACCTGGGCATCGATCCGCTCGACGGGATCGGGTCGCTGCTGGACAAGAGCCTCCTGCGCGAAGCGCCGCCCCGAGGCGGGGAGCCCCGCTTCTTCCTGCTCGAGACGATCCGCGAGTACGCGCAGGAGAGGCTCGAATCGAGCGGGGACGAG
>DATFWF010000115.1:0-10223 GCA_035259605.1 Thermoanaerobaculia bacterium | reverse complement strand
CGTGCCGCGTACTTCATCGTGGAGCCGAGCCGGACGCAGCTGGCGGAGATCGCACGGCTGATCGATGGGGGTGCGCTCCGCCCGGTCGTTGGCGTCGTGTTCCCGCTCGCCGAGGCGCGGCAGGCGTATCAGTACAAGCCTGGCTACGGCAAGGTTGTTCTACGCGTAGTTGACGGTGAAGTGGCGACGTAGTCCGGCGATGGTCGAGTAACCACGTACAGGCCGAAAGCCGTTGCAGGGCCGCGGCGCCGGGGGCTCGGGGGTCTCCCCCGCTCGGTCCTATCGAGTCCCGTTGGGGTCACTTCCTCTTTGCCGGCGGCGCCGTCTCCGGCCGCTCCAGCTCGCCGGCCTAGGCGTCCGCGCCTAGAAGCGGGCGAGCTGGCCCGGGCCGGTCAGGGCGATCCAGAAGTTGATTCCATCGCTGCAGGCGCCGAAGGGGAACGTGGAGGCCCCGGTCGAGACGGTTCCGAGCGGCGTCATGCCGGCCGCTTTCCAGAGAGACAGGGTGCTGTTGATCTGGTTGATCACGAGGACGCGCTCTCCGTCGAAGGAGGCGGACAGGGGTGCGGCGAGCCCGTTGGCGGTCAGCGTGTCTAGGATGGCGCCGGTGGACGGCCGGATCACCGTTACGAAGTTTCCGAGGCCGCTCGGGACCCAGATGTTCGTGCCGTCGAAGACGGGATAGGTCACGTTGCCGCCATGGGTTACCGTCAGGAGGATCGCGCCCGTGGAATCGAGCTTGAAGATCCGTCCCGGCGAGGTGTCCGTGACCCACACGTTTGCGCCGTCGAAGATCACGCCGTTGGGCTGCGTGAATCCCGTCGTTATCGTGGTGGCCGTCCAGGGAATGCTCGCGCCGGGCGTGATGATCGAGACCGATCCCTGGCTGTTCGCGACCCAGACCCGCGCGCCGTCGAACGCCACGCTCCTCGAGGAGCCGCCGAGGTTACTTGCCACGACCGTCACGGCTCCCGCGGGCTGCGACGGGTCGATCTGGTAGAGCTTGCCGGGAATCGTCTGTCCCGCCACGAGGATTCGGCCCATCGCCGCGACGATTCCGTAGGCGCTGGTCGCGCCCGTCCAGGTTTCGAGGAGCCGGCCGTCGCTCGCCCGGACGCGGGAGACCGTTCCGAAGGAGAAGTTGGCGACCCAGACGTCCGCGCCGTCGCAGGCGACAAACTGGGGCTGCGCTCCAACGGTCGTCAACCCCAGCGAAAGCGCGTTCTGGGGAACCGCGAAGCTGCCGAGAGCCGCCCGCCGGCTCCCCCGCTTCAGGGCCGCGTCCACGGAGCGCGAGAGAAAGGCCGCCATCTGGAGGCGGCTGACCGGAGAGGCCGGGTCGTAGGTCGTCGCGGTCGTCCCGGTCGTGATCCCGAGATAGAAGATCTCGAGAACGAACTGGCAGAACGCGTCGGCCGCGACGTCGGTGAAGGGACCGCAGGTTCCGACGAGAGCCGCAGCGGCGCCGACGAAGACGGCGAGCGCCGCGCACAGCGCCTTGGCGGCGGGACGCCGGGGCGGCAGGAATCTCATCCCTCCCTCCGAATCTGGCGGATCATCGCACGTTCCCGCCGGGGACGGAACAGGCCTACGCCGGCGAGGAGACCGGTTCCACCGCCGCGATCGGAAGGCGGACGCAGACGCGCGTCCCTTGCCACGAGGAGGAAGAGATCGTGAGGGAGCCGCCAAGCTGCGAGACCCGCTCCTCCATCCCGAGGATTCCCAGGCTCTGGCCGCCGCGCGCCCGCGCGTGCGCCCCGTCAACGTCAAAACCGATGCCGTCGTCCGAGACCGCGAGAAGCAGCGCCGAGCCGTCCAGGGCGAGATCCACGCGAACCCGCTTCGCCTGGGCGTGGCGGACGATGTTGGTCACCGCCTCCTGCACGACCCGGAAGCACGCGGTCTCGAGCTCGCGCGAGAGCCTTTCGCCGCGAAGCAGCGCCGACAGCTCGGACTTGAAGCCGCCGATCTGGGCCTGGCGGTCGAGGTACCACCGCAGCGCCGCGGGCAGGCCCAGGTCGTCGAGCACGGACGGACGCAGGTCCAGCGAGAGGTTGCGCACGCTCTCGAGGGCCTCCTGGGCGGCCGCGATTCCGTCGTCGAGATCCGATGCGAAAGGAGCCGCCGCGGCGTCGCGCTTCAAGGTCTGGAGCTGGATCGTGATCGCCGTCAGGGACTGGCCGATCTCGTCGTGGAGCTCCCGGGCGATGCGCGCCGACTCTTCCTCCCGGACGCTCTCCATCCTCGCGGCGAGCGCGCGAACCATCTCGAAGGAGCGCCGCACTTTGTCTTCGGCGCTCTTGCGCTCGGTGATGTCCCGCAGGTTGGCGACGACCGCGCCGATGGTCGGGTCGTCCATCCGGTTGACGGCGACGGTCTCCACGTGCCGCCACGAACCGTCCTTGTGAAGGGCGCGGAACTCCATCCGAACGACGGCGTCCGGCCTGGCGAGGAGGTCCTGGAACCTCGCGAGGACGTCTCCGGCGTCATCCGGGTGCACCCGCTCCCCGAAGAACCGCGTGGCGAGCATCTCCTCGGGGGTGTATCCCCAGATGCGCTCCACGGAGGGGCTGACGTAGATCCACCGGCCGTCGCGGTCCAAGAGCGAGACGACCTCGTAGCTGTTCTCGACCAGGGCGCGGAAACGCTCCTCGCTGCGACGCAGCGCCTCGTCCGCGAGCTTGCGGTCGGTGATGTCCCGGTAGTTCAAGACGACTGCGCCGATGTTCGGGTCCTTGAGGCGGTTGGCGCCGACGACCTCGAAGAACCGCCAGGAGCCGTCCTTGTGCTGCCCCCGGAACTCGATCGAGTCGGGCCCCTCCGACCCCTCGACGAGGGACTGGAACTTCCGGCGCATGAGGGGAAGGTCGTCGCGATGGACCCGTTCGCCGAACCGGCCCATCGCCAGGATCTCCTCGGGCTCGAATCCCAGGAGCCGGCGCACCGAGGCGCTGACGTAGAGCCACCGTCCCTCCCGGTCCACCAGCCCGGTGACCTCGTGGCTGTTCTCGACCAGGGCCCGGAATCGCTCCTTGCTCAGCCGCAGGACCTCGTCCGCGCTCTTTTGCTCCGTCAGTTCGTGGACGAAACCTTCGAATCCGCGGATCAGGCCCCGGGCCCCGTGCACCACCCGGCCGTCGAACCAGACCGGCAGGGGCGACCCGTCCTTCTTCTTGAGCCGCGCCTCGATCCGGACGATCCCCGGCGACCGACGGTACGCCTCCATGATCTTCTCCCGGTCGGCCGGGTCGAAGTAGATGTCGCGGGGAATGTTCACCCGGAGCAGCTCAAGGGGGGACTCGTAGCCGAGCATCCGCGCGAAGGCCGCGTTGACCACGAGGAACCGGCCCGCGACCGTCGAGGAGAAGATGCCGACCGGCGCGAGCTCGACGATCCCGCGGTAGCCGCTGCCGAAGGGGCGGGGGGAGCGGCGCTTTCGGCCGGGAGGATCCGCTCTGGCAGGTTTCCGCTTCCGGGCGGAAGGGGGACGGGCCCTGGGTTTCATCGGGGCTTCCACGATACGCCGAAACGCCTGATCCGGCGGAGCCTCGCGGCGGTAAAATCGCGCTCGGATGGAGGCCCTCCCATGAAAAGGATCTCGGTCCTGGCGCTCGCCTCGCTACTCCTCGCTCCCGTCCTTTCCGCCCAAGGCCTCGGGGAGCTCTTTCAAAAGGCCAAGGAAGAGGTCAAGGCCGCGAAATGGAGCGACGCCTTGAAGACGTTCGACTCGCTCGACCAGGCCAGCCAGGCGCCCGGCGCGGAGGCGCAGCGAAAACAGCTCGAACCGGTCCTCGCCTTCTACCGGGGCGTGTGCCTGGCTAACCTCGACAAGACCGCGGAAGCGCAGGCGCAGTTCGAGTCCTACCTGGCGCTCAACCCCAACGCCTCGGTGGACCGAGGGATGTACTCGAAGAAAGCCGTGGACGCCTTCGAGAAGGCGCGCAAGACGATCGCGTCCAGGGGCGAGCCGGCGGGACCGTCGGCCGGAACGCTCGCCGCGGCATACCGCGACTTCCAGATTACCGACGTCGTCGCGGACCCGCCCAAGGAGAACTGGAACGAGGGCCCGGTCCGCGTCCTCTTGACCAGCGACGAGAAGCGCGACTGGAACGTGCTCTCCGACCCGGTGTCCCGCTCGGAGTTCGTGACGAAATTCTGGGCCGCGAGGGATCCGAAGCCCGAGACTCCCGACAACGAATTCCGGCAGGAGTTCGAGAAGCGGGTCGCCTTCGCCGACAAGTACTTCGTTCAGGACGAGGTCCGCGGCAGTCTCACGGACCGCGGGATGGTCTTCCTGCTCCTCGGGCCGCCGACCTACGTCGGAAGACGCCCGATCAACACCGGCGAAGACACCGCGGATTCGCAGGGGATGTCCACGGCGGGACGCCACGACGCCGAGATCGCTCAGGCCAACGCGCGCACCTCGTCGGCGAGCGGGAAGGTCAGTTCTTCGTCGCAGAACACCATCGCCTCGCAGAACGTGGGGACCTCGGCCGTGGACGCGGGGCACAACTGGCGCGAGATCTGGCACTACCGCAAGGAGCTGCTGCCGGCGGGAGTCCCCTACCAGCAGGTGGACTTCGAGTTCGTCACGCGCAAGGGGTACGGCAAGAACGTCCTGCAGAGGAACACCGACGCCCTCTCGACGATGGACATCGTCCGGCAGAAACTGAAGAGCGGCGCGAAGACTTCCTAGGCGGGCGGACCGGCCCGGAACTTCTCCCGCGCGATCTCGATCGTGGTGACCGCCGTCGAGTCCCGCTGGAGCACGTTTTCCCCGTAACCCTTCTTCGTCACGAAGTCGAAGTCCACCTGCTGGTACGGAACGCCCGCCGGGAGAGATTCCTTGCGGTAATGCCAGACCTCGCGCCAGTTGTTGCTGCTCGAGTCGAGGACCTGCTTTCCGGGGCCGGTGAACTGGTCCGCGGTCGAGTTCTGCGAGGAGCTCGACGACTTCCCGCCCGTGCCTCCCTTCAAGGCGAGATCCGCGTCGTGCCTTCCCACCGACGAGAGGCCCTGCGAATCCCCCATCTCGCCGGACCCGATCGGCTTTCTCCCGGCGTAGGTCGGCGGGCCGAGCAGGACGAAGACCATTCCCCGGTCGGTCATCGAGCCGTGGATTTCCCCCTGGCCGAAACGATCGTCGGCGAACGCGACGCGCCGCTCGAACTCCTTCCGGGACTCGTTCTCCGGCGTGCCCGGCGTGGGATCGCGCGCGGCCCAGAACTTGTTCACGAACTCGCTCCGCGCCACGGAGTCCTTCAGCTCCGCCCACTGCTTCTTCTCCGCGGGCGAGAGCAGGAACCGGACCGGCCCGTCGGCCCAGTCCGGCGGCGGCGGCTCCCTGGCGTCCGACGGCGAGACGCGGAAGGACTTGTACGCCGCGGCGAGCGACGGAATCCCGCCGCCGCTGATGCTCTTGCGGGCCTCCTCCATCGCGGCGATGGCTTTCTTCGAGTAGGCCGCCGAATCGAGCGAGGCGTTGGGATTGATCGCCAGGTAGCCCTCGAACTGGTCCTTCGCCTCCTGACTCTTGCCGAGGTTGGCGAACGCCACGCCGCGGTAGAGGGCGAGCGCCGGCTCGAGCTGCTTTCGCTGAGCCTCCAGGCCGGGCTTCTGGCTCTCGGAGTCGAGCTGGTCGAGGGTCTTTAAAGCGTCCGCCCAGGAGCTCGCCTTGATCTCCCCCTTGGCCTTCTGGAAGAGCTCCACGAGGCTCTGAGCGCTGGCCGTGCCGCCGAGAAGCAGCGCGGCGATTCCCGAAACGAGAAGCTTCCTGATCATCCAGGTCCTCCGGGCCCCGATTCTAGACGGATGCGAGGGGACGGCGCCTGATGGATGTGCCCCAAAAACCGACGGGGCGCTTGCGCGCCCCGTGGAATCCATCCCCTTACGCAGGGACAGCAATCACATCTTCTTCATTTCGCCGACGTGGACCCAGGCCGCCCACATCTTGCCGTCCTTCTCCGCGCCCTTCCAGTGAACCTTGGAGCCTTCCTTCATCTCGTCGCCGGCGACCTTGGTCGTGTCGTTCCAGTAGATGGCCGTTTCCTTGCCCGAAGCGTCCTTGACCATCATCATCTTGCCGGCCGCGTCCACCTTCGTGATGACGCCCTCGTTGGCCTTGCCGCCCTTGCCCTTGTCGCCCATCTTCTCGTCGCCGGCCAGGGCGACGACGGCGCACAGTGCCACCACCACCGATAACGCCAGGATCCTTTTCATCGCATCTCCTCCTTGCGGACGGAACGGGATTGTTCCGATCCGACTTCTGAGCCTCTCCGAAACCGCATGAACCCTTCGTGAACCGAAATCCCGCGGGAAACCGGATCACCGGGACACACCGAGGCCGTCCTGAGAAGCCCGGGGGACTGCCTCGCGGTCGAGACAGACACTGCTCGAAACACTACCACATTACGTTCAGGCCGGGGAATCGGATTGCGGCCCGTATAATGGCCGCCGCCCCGCGGGGCGGACAGAATTGCCGAGCACCCTCAAGATCCTCCTCGTGGGGAAAGCGCGGGACCCGATGGACCCGCGGATCTTCCACCACGTCACGCTCGTCGCGTTCCTGGCCTGGGTCGGCCTCGGCGCGGACGGCCTGTCCTCCTCCGCGTACGGCCCCGAAGAGGCCTTCAAGGCATTAGGCCAGCACGCCTACCTCGCCGTCGCCCTCGCGGTCATGACGGCCGCGACGGTCCTGCTGATCTCCGTCGCGTACAGCAAGATGATCGAGCTCTTCCCCGGCGGCGGAGGCGGCTACCTGGTCGCGACCAAGCTGCTGGGCCCGAGATTCGGGGTCGTCTCGGGCAACGCCCTGATCGTGGACTACATCCTGACGATCTCGATCTCCGTCGCCTCCGGCGTGGACCAGATCTTCAGCATCCTGCCCGAGCGCTGGCACCCGTACGCATTCACGACGAAGTCGATCGTCCTCCTTCTCCTCGTCGTCCTGAACCTGAGGGGGATCAAGGAGAGCGTCACGGTCCTCGTCCCGATCTTTCTCGCCTTCGTCGCGACCCACTTCCTGATGATCGTGGTCGCGCTCGGGGGCCACGCCCATGAGCTGACGCACGTCTTCTCCGGCGGCATCGACGAAGCCCGCCGGACCGCCTCCGCGATCGGGTTCTGGCCGATGATCTTCATCATCCTGCGGGCTTATTCGCTGGGCGGCGGCACCTACACGGGCATCGAGGCGGTCTCCAACGGCGTGCCGATCCTCCGGGAGCCGAAGGTCCACAACGCCAAGAAGACGATGATCTACATGGCGGTCTCGCTCGCCTTCACCGCGGGAGGGATCATCATGGGATACCTCCTGACCGGGGCCCGCCCCCACCCGACCAAGGTCATGAACGCGATCCTGGCCGAGCGGGCCTTCGGGTCCTGGACGGTCGGCGGCTTCGCTCTCGGCAACACCCTCGTCATCCTGACGCTGGTCTCCGCCGGGTGCCTGCTCTTCGTCGCCGCGCAGACGGGCTTCCTCGACGGCCCGCGGATTCTCGCCAACATGGCGACGGACTCCTGGGCGCCGCACCGCTTCGCCCAGCTCTCCGACCGGCTCGTCACGAACAACGGGATCTGGCTGATGGGGATCGCCGCCTTCGCGACCCTGGCGTACACCAGGGGCGCCGTCGGGAAGCTCGTCGTCATGTACGCGATCAACGTTTTCGTCACCTTCAGCCTGACGATGCTCGGGATGTCCCGCCACTGGATCCAGGTCCGAAGGAGCGATCCGCACTGGAAGCGGCACCTGGCTCTCCACGGAAGCGGCCTCATCCTCTGCGTCTCGATCCTGTCGATCACGATCTACGAGAAGTTCGAGGAGGGCGCGTGGCTGACCGTCGCCGTGACCTCTTCCTTCGTCGTCCTCTCATTTCTCGTCAAGCGCCATTACCTGAAGGTGCGCGAGCAGTTGAAGCGGCTCGACGAGACCCTGATGAACATCCCGCTGCGCGAGCACGACCACCCCCCGAGCAAGATTCCGCGCGATGAGCCGGTCGCGGTGATGCTCGTGTCCGGGTTCTCGGGGCTCGGGATCCACACGGTCCTGGCCGTCCAGAATCTGTTTCCGCGGCTGTACAAGAACTACCTCTTCGTCTCCGTCGGCGTAATCGATTCCTCGCACTTCAAGGGGGAAGCGGAGATCGAGGCGCTCCAGGCGCAGACGATCGCGGACCTCCAGAAGTACGTGGATTTCGCCCACCGGCTCGGCTTCCGCGCGGAGTTCCGCTACGCCATCGGAACGGAGGCCGTCGAGCAGGTCGTCGAGCTCTGCGACAAGATCCGCGAGGAGTTTCCGCGGGCGATCTTCTACCTGGGCCAGCTCGTCTTCGAGAACGACCGCTTCTACTACCGGCTTCTCCACAACGAGACGGCCTTCGCGATCCAGCGCCGGCTCCAGTTCGCGGGCCTCCAGGCCATCGTCCTCCCGATCCGCGTCCTCCAGCCGCGCGAGAAGCTGAAAAAGGCGAGTTGAGCCGGAAAGCGGCCGCGGCCGCGGGAGCGGCGGGTCTCCTCCTCTATTCGCGCTCCTCGCCTCGGTCAATTCGTACGTGGCCGGAGGCTCCGACAGCTCGGGCTACCTGAACGCGGCGCGGCTCTTCTCCGAGGGGCGCGTGTTTACGGAGATCCCAATCCCGAAGGAGCTCTCCGTTCTCCCCTCGGACCGGGACGTCTTTCTCCCCCTGGCGTTCCGCCCCGGCCCCCGCCCCGGAACCATGGCGGCGCGATACCCGCCCGGCCTGCCGCTCCACATGGCGGCGGCCGCGTTGGCCGGCGGTTGGAGCAGGGCCCCGTTCCTCGTGATCCCGCTCTCGGCAATCGCGGCGATCGTCGTGGTGTTCTGGATCGCTCGAGAGCTCGGACTGTCGCGCCTCTTCTCCTTCGGCGGCGCGGCCCTTCTCGACGCCTTCCCGCGCATCCGGCAGGAGGCCGAACGGCGGGGCTACCGCTTTTACGCGCTGCTGCGGGACTTCGAGCACCGGGAGCTGGCGCGCGCGCCCGGCAACTGGACGAGGCTCGGCAACCTTCGCGACGTGGTCCTCTGGCGCCTGGACTGACCGGAGAGCATGTCAGCTCAGTCGGCGGCCGTCTCCACCTCGTACACGTCGATCCCGGTGCCCGCTGCGGCGAAGGCGTCGATCGGGCTTCCGGCGACCAGCCGCCGGGCGAAGCCGCGCCGGCTCTTTCCGAAGATGGCGAGGGTGACGCCGTGCTCGCGTGCGAACCGGAGGAGCTCCGCCGCAACGTCTTCCGCCGAGAGCCAGACGACCCTGGCGCCGAGCTCCATGGCCAGCGTCACGTTCTCGGAGAGCTGCCGGTGCTCGCGGGCGCCCATGCGCTGCGGGCTCTCCCTTTTCGTGCGGACGTAGACGGCGAACCAGTTCGTGTTCAGCCGGCCGGCGATCGTGGAAGCCCTCCGCAGGAGCATTCTCGTGGTGTCGGAGTTGGACGACATCGCGACCAGGATCTTGGTCCCGACCGGCTCCCCCATCGCCACGCGGTCGGGGCTTCGCCGCTCGGCCTCGAGCCGGTCGGCGATCTGGCGCATCGCGAGCTCCCGCAGCGAGGCGAGGTTCTCCTCCTTGAAGAAGTTCTCCAGCGCGGCGTCGATCCGCTCGGCCGGGTAGATCTTCCCGGCCTGGAGCCTCTGTCGAAGCTCCGCGGAGGGGATGTCCACGTTGACCAGGGCGTCGGACTGCCGCAGGAGCCGGTCGGGAACACGCTCGCGGACGTCGATATGCGTGACGCGCGTCACGATGTCCTGGACCGACTCGAAGTGCTGGATGTTGACGGTCGTCATGACCGAGATGCCGGCGGAGAGGATGTCCTCGACGTCCTGGTAGCGCTTTTCGTTCTCCGCGCCCGGGACGTTGGTGTGCGCCAGCTCGTCCACGAGGACGACCTCGGGCTTGCGGGTCAGGATCGCGGGCAGGTCCATCTCCTCGAGGGACTTTCCCTTGTAGGTCAGGACCCGCCGGGAAACGACCTCCAGCCCTTCGATCTTGGCCTGCGTCTCGGCGCGGCCGTGCGTCTCGACGAATCCCACGACGACATCCACCCCCTGCTTCTTCAGCAGGTGGGCGTCCTCGAGCATCTGGTAGGTCTTCCCGACCCCCGCGGCGTGGCCGATGTAAATCTTCAGCTTCCCGCGGCGAGACTTCTCGATCAGCTTGAGGAAGACATCCGGGGAGGTGCGGCGGGGATCCTCCTGCGGCATCGCGGAATTC
>DATFWF010000114.1:0-20860 GCA_035259605.1 Thermoanaerobaculia bacterium | reverse complement strand
ATCGTCCGGATCGCCTCGTGGCCGAAGAAGATCGCGTCGATCATGACGCTCTCGGAAACTTCCTTCGCCCCCCCCTCGACCATGACGACGGCGTCCTCGGTGCCCGCCACGATCAGGTCGAGGTCGGATTTCTCGCGGTCGGAGTTGGTCGGGTTGAGAACCAGGTTCCCGTCGAGCCTTCCGACGCGGACCGCGCCGACCGGCGAGTAGAAGGGGATCATCGAGCAGGTCAGCGCGACCGACGCGGCGTTCAACGCGAGCACGTCGGGATCGTTCTGCCCGTCGGCGGACAGGACGAACGCGATGATCTGGGTCTCGTGGGTGAAGCCCTTGGGGAAGAGCGGGCGGAAGGGGCGGTCGATCAGGCGGGAGGTCAGGATCTCCTTCTCGGTGGGCCGGCCCTCGCGCTTGAACCAGCCGCCCGGGATGCGCCCGGCGGCGTACGTGTTCTCGCGGTAGTCCACGGTCAGGGGAAAGAAGTCGGCGTTCTCCTTGGGCTCCTTGGCGAAGACGGCCGTGGCGAGCACGACCGTGTCGCCGTAGCGGACGACGGCGGCGCCGTCCGCCTGCTTGGCCAGCTTGCCGATCTCGATCTCGAGCGGTCTGGTCGGGAGCGGAATGGAGGTCTTGTGGTGCGTCATCTTGGTCCTCGTTTGCGAAACGGCGGACGAGGGGCGTCGAGCGCGCGGCCTGCGCGGCCGGCAGTCCTCTCGTGGGACGCCGCGGTTGTTACTTGCGCAGGCCGAGCCGCTCGATCAATCGCGCGTAACGCTCGGGGCTCTCGTCCTTCAAGTAGGCGAGCAGCCGGCGGCGTTGCGAGACGAGCTTCATGAGACCGCGCCGGGAGTGATGGTCCTTGGCGTTGGTCTTGAAGTGCTCGGTCAGGTAGGCGATCCGGTTGGTCAGAAGGGCGACCTGGACTTCGGGGGATCCGGTGTCGGTCGGGTGGGTCCGAAACTGCCCGACGATGCCGGGCTTCTCGGACTCGTATTGGGTGACGCTCATTGCTTTTCTTTACTCCTAACGCTTCACACTTTTTCTATAAACCACCAGCCTACCATGACTTCTGCCTTCCTGGCAACGGCAGGTCGACAGTCGAAAGTCAACTGTCAACAGTCAACAGTCAACAGTCCACAGCAAGAGATCGGTCCCTACTGTCGACTGTCGACTGTGGACTGTCGACTACTCCGAGAGCACGATCCTCGGTTTGACCAGCGAGATCTTCCCCGCGCCCATCGGGGTGACCTGCCCGAGCGCGACGATCTGCCCGGCGGTCCCGAGCAGAGCCACCCAGTCGCCGTCGCGCGCCTCGACCTCGCGGACCGGGACGGCCTGCCCTTTGCGGACCTTCCAGACCTCGAGCGAGGCGAGCGGCACCCTCGGGAAGGGAAACGGGACGTCTTCGAGGGGGACGGCGTAGGGCGGAGCGAGGCGCTCCTCGGCCGGCATCGCCTCGAACCGCTCGAGAGTCACGGCGTTTTCGACGCGGAAGGAGCCGATCGAGGTCCGGCGAAGCGAGTCCAGGTGCGCTCCGCAACCGAGACGGTCGCCCAGCTCGCTGGCGATCGACCGGACGTAGGTTCCCGACGAGCACGTGATCGAGAAGGGGAGGAGCCCGTCTTTCGGGTCCCCGAAGGAGAGCTGCGACACGACGACTTTCTTGGGCAGCAGGGGAACGCTCTCCCCGCGGCGCGCCATCTCGTAAAACTTCCGGCCCTGGAGCTTCTTTGCGGAGTAAGGGGGAGGCGACTGGAGGAACTCCCCTCGGAACTCCGCCGCGGCCCGCTCGATGTCACCCCTGCCGATGGCGCCGGGATCGCGGGGCTCGCCGACGGTCTCTCCCTCGCGGTCGTAGGTCGTCGTGGAGCGGCCGAGCCGGATCGATCCTTCGTAGGACTTGTCCATCTTGGTGAAGAAGCCCTGCAGCCGCGCGGCGCCGCCGGCGCACAGCAGGAGCAGCCCCGTCGCCATCGGATCGAGCGTCCCGCTGTGGCCGACCTTCGGGAAGGCGATCGCCTTGCGTACACGCTCGACGACGTCGTGCGAGGTCAGGCCCGCGGGTTTGTCGAGGAGAAAGAGGGTCCCGCGCTTGAGGGAACCCGGCGCCTTCAAGACTCCTCTTTCGGGGGAAGGACCTGCGCGAGCAGCTCCTCGACGCGGGCGCCGCGTTCGAGCGACAGGTCGGCGACGAAGTGGAGCTCCGGCGTGTACCGCAGGCCGCAGCGCTGCCCGATCTCCCGGCGCAGGTAGCCGGAGGCGCGCGCGAGCCCCTCGGCGGCCTTCGCGCGCTCGGCGTCTCCGCCCAGAACCGAGAAATAGACCCGCGCCGACTGGAGGTCCGGCGACATCTCCACCGCCGTGATCGTGACGCCCTTGACGGCAGGATCGTGCGCCTCGATGAGGAGGAGGCTCGACAGCTCTCCCCGAACGAGGTCGGCGACACGCTGGCTGCGGCGGGATTCTTTCTTCATGACGGAAATCGGAAATCGGAAATCGGAAATCGGACCGAGGTGCATTCAGACATGGATGAACTCATTTCGGTAGTCCAGGAGCTGGCCGTCGAGGTTCTCTTCGACGAAGCGAAGCACGTTCTGAAGCAAGGCGTCCAACGGCTGCTGGTCCGGCCCCACGGCCGCGACACCGAGCTGGGATCGTTGAAGAAGGTCCTGATCACCCACTTCCGCCGTCGAGATCTCGAACTCGTTGCGGATCCGGCTCTTGAGGCTCTTGACGATCATCCGCTTCTCTTTGAGCCCGCGGCAGCCGGGCAGGTGGAGATCGAAGACCGCGTACGCAATCACCATGTGAGCCATTCATCGGGAATCGATTCCCGATTTCCGATTCCCGGTTGCCGCCCCGTCAGGCGTTCATCACGCCGGCGACCTTCTCGACCTGGAAGGCCTCGATGATGTCGCCGACCTTGATGTCCTGGTACCGGTCGAGCCCGATGCCGCACTCGAAGCCCTGCTTGACCTCGGAGACGTCGTCCTTGAATCGGCGCAGCGACCCGACCTTCCCCTCGTGGATGACCCGGTTGTCGCGCAGGAGGCGAAGCTGCGAATTGCGCGTGATCGAGCCCTCGGTGACGTAGCAGCCGGCGACGACCCCGAACTTCGGAACCTTGAAGGTGTTGCGGACTTCGGCGCGGCCTCGCTGGACTTCCTTCAACGTCGGCTCGAGCAGGCCCTCCATGGCCGCTTTGATCTCGTCGGTGACGTTGTAGATGATCGTGTGCAGGCGCATCTCGACGCCCGCCTTTTCCGCCTCGCCCTCCGCCTTCTTCTCCGGCCGGACGTTGAACCCGATGATGATCGCGCCCGATGCCGAGGCGAGCAGGACGTCGTTGGTGTTGATCGCTCCGACGCCGGCGTGGATCAGCGAGATCTTGACCTTCTCGTTGGAGAGGTTGCGGATCGACTGGGACAGGACCTCGACGGACCCGGCCACGTCGGCCTTCAGGATCAGCGGGAGCTCCTTCATGCGGCCTTCCTGGATCCGGCTGAAGAGCTGGTCGAGCGACACTTTCGAGGACGCCGCCATCGCCTTGTCGCGGTCCTTCTGCTGCCGGAACGAGACGATCGAGCGGGCCTTCGCCTCGTCGCCGACGACCTGGAAGGTGTCGCCGGCCTGCGGAAGGTCCTCGAACCCGGTCACCTCGACCGGCGTGGCCGGGCCCGCGACCGCCACCTTCGCTCCGCGGTCGTCGTGCATCGAGCGGACGCGCCCGAAGACCGAGCCCGCGAAGAAGACGTCGCCGATCGAGAGCGTGCCGGACTGGACCAGCACCGTCACGACGTTTCCGCGGCCGGCCTCGCGCCGCGCTTCGAGCACGACGCCGCGGGCTTCCTCGGCGAGCGGAGCCGTCAGCTCCTGGAGGTCCGCGACGATCAACAGCAGCTCGAGAAGGTGGTCGATCCCCTGCTTCTTGAGCGCCGAGATCTCGGCGGAGGGAACGTCGCCGCCCCAGGATTCCAGGAGCACGGCCTTGTCGGCCAGCTCCTTCTTGACCCGGTCGGGGTTGGCGTTGGGCTTGTCGATCTTGTTGATCGCGACGACGATCGGCACCTTGGCCGCGCGCGCGTGGTCGATCGCCTCGACGGTCTGCGGCATCACGCCGTCGTCGGCCGCCACGACGAGCACGACGATGTCGGTCGCCTTGGCGCCGCGGGCGCGCATGGACGTAAACGCCTCGTGGCCCGGCGTGTCGAGGAAGACGATCGGCTTGCCGTTGACCTCGACGCGGTACGCGCCGATGTGCTGGGTGATGCCGCCCGCCTCGCCCTCGGCGACCTTGGTCTGCCGGATCGCGTCGAGAAGCGAAGTCTTGCCGTGGTCCACGTGTCCCATGACCGTGACGACGGGAGCGCGGGGCACCCGGGGCGCCGCGCTCGGGGCCGCGGCGGCGGGGGTCTCCGGCTGAGAGCGGGTAAGCTCCAGCTCCTCCTCGAAGGAGACGACGGCCGCCTCGACGCCGACCTCCTTGGCGATCTGGATCGCCGTCTCGGCGTCGAGCGTCTGGTTGACCGTGGCGAAGACTCCGCGGCCCATGAGCAACCGCACGATGTCCTTGGCGAGAACTCCCAGCTTCTCCGACAGCTCCTTGACCGTGACTCCCTCGGAGAGGAAGACCGGCCCCGTCGGGAGCGGCTTCTTGAACTCGAGGAGCTTGCCCGAGTCGTGCGTCCGGGTCTCCTTTGCGGCGCGGCGCAGCGCCGACTTGGAGACCGGTTTGGGTATCGCGGGGGTCTCCTCGGCCTCGGCCGTCTTTTCGATCAGCGGCAGCGTGATGTCGGAGTAGGTGTCTGGCTCATAGGCCCCGACGAACTCCCGCAGATCCACCTCGTCGGCGACGGTGATCTTCGGCTTGGCGCCGCCCTTCTTGGCCGGCTTCTTGGCTTCCTCCTTGTCGTCCTTCTTGCGCTTGACGGGCCCGCGCTCCAGGGCCGCCGGCGGCGCGACGCGCGCCCCCGGAGGACCGCCGGGTCGTCCCATCGGGCCGCCGGGCCTTGCCGGCATGCCGGGCCTGGGCGGTCCGCCCACAGGCCGGGCACCCGGTCCGCCGGGAGCGGGGCGATAGACGGACGGCCCCGAGGGGCCGGGTCGGACGAATCCGGTCGCGCGAGCGGCCGCGCCCGAGCGTTGCGGCGGAGGCCCGCCGCCCGGACGGGGAGCTACGTGGCCGCCGGGCCCTCCCTGCGCGTGCGCCGGCTGACGCGGCGGAATCACGGGCCGCGGCGGAAGAACGATCTTGCGCGGGAGCGGCTTGGGCGCCTCCGGCTCCGGCTCGGAGGGGACGACCGCGGTGCGCGCCGGCTCAACGGTCTTGGGAGCTTTGACCTCCGCGGCCGGCTTGGCCGGTTCCGGAACGGGAGCCGCCGCGGCCGCGGGTTTCGCCTCCGCCGCCGCGGGCTTCGCGGCGACGGAAACGGGCGCGGGCGCCGCCTCGGCTTCTTCGACGGGAGTTCCCTTCGGCGAGGGCGGCTTCTCGACGATCTTGATCCGCGACAGGGCGCTCTTCTGCGGCCGGAAGGCCTTCGACTCCGTGTCCCGGACGATCAGCTGCTTGGGGGCGTGCGTCTTGCCCTGGAGGATGGCCAGCACGGTGGACTCGTCCAGCGCCGCCTGCGGCGATTTGACGTCCACGCCGATGGACTGCAGCAGGAAAAGAACTTCCTTGCTGCCCACGCCCATCTGGGCGGCCAGTTCTTCGACTCGGATCTTCGCCATGAACTGTGTTCTCGACTCCCTATTCTCGGACGGTCGTTTCCTGCGCCGTCTCTTCCTGCGTTCCGTCGGAGCCCTGCTCGCCGGGGGCTTCTTCCGCCGCCGCCTCTTCCTCGCCCTCTCCGGCCTCCTCGGCGGCTTCGGCGGCCGCCGCCTGGGCGGCGCGCGCCTGCTCGAATTCCCTCGCGGCCGCGACGATCTTCTCGGCCGACTTCTCGCCGATGCCTTCGATCTCGGCAAGCTCCGCGGCCGACTTATCGAGGAGATCGCCGAGCGTCGCGACGCCGGCTTCGACAAGCTTCTCGGCGGTCTTCTCGCCGATGCCCGGGATCTCGGCCACCGGCACCTGTCTCTGCCGCGAGGCCTCCAGCATCCTCGTCAACGCCTGCGCGACCTCGCCCTTGACCTCGGTCTCGCCCTTGATCTCGATCTTCAGGCCGATCAACGCCGAGGCCAGGCGCACGTTCTGCCCCTTCTTGCCGATCGCGAGCGAGAGCTGGTCGTCCTCGACGACGCAGTCGAGGCTCATCGAGCTGTCGTCGTGATGGATCGGCGAGACCCTCGTGATCTTGGCCGGAGCGAGCGCGTTCTGGGCAAAGGTGATCAGGTCGTCGGAGTACAGGATGACGTCGATCTTCTCGCCGTGGAGCTCGCGCATGATGGACTGCACCCGGCTGCCCCGCATGCCCACGCAAGCTCCGACCGGGTCCACGTCGCGCTCGCGCGAGCGGACGGCGACTTTCGCGCGCTCGCCCGGCTGGCGGACTGCCCCCTTGATGACGACGGTGCCGTCGTAGATCTCCGGGACCTCCATCTCGAAGAGGCGGATGAGCAGCCTCGGATCGGTCCGGGAGAGAACGAGCTGCGGCCCCTTGGGGTTGCGGTGGACGTCGAAGAGGATCGCCCGGATCCTCTCGCCCTGCCCGTAGCGCTCGGCGCGGGACTGCTGGTCGCGCGGCACGACCGCCTCGGTGCGGCCCAGGTCCACGATCATGTCGCCGCGCTCGAAGCGCTTGACCGTGCCGCTCATCAGCTCCCCGATCTTCGGGAAGTACTCGTTGTAGATGTTGTCGCGCTCGGCCTCGCGGACCTTCTGGTAGAGGACCTGCTTGGCCGTCTGCGCGGCGATGCGCCCCAGGCCGATCGGCTCGCGGTGCTGGACGATCTCGTCGCCGAGCTTGACGTCGGCGACCTCTTCCTTCGCCGGGGTCTCGCCCTCGGCGGCGGGGAGCGGGCGCAGGACCCGGACGTCTCCCTGGACGCCGGTCTTCCGGACGAGCTCCTCCGCCTCCGAGAGCAGGATCTGGGGCGGCGGCTCCTCGGACTCCGTGTCGAGCTCTTCGACAACGGTCCGGCGGGAGGTCACCGACATCTCGCCGGTCTTGCGGTCGATGGCGGTGACGGCGGCCTTGTCGTGGTAGAACTTGCGGGCAGCGGAGGACATCGCCTCCTCGAGGGCGGCGAACATCTTTTCCGGATCGATGTCCTTCTCACGCGAGACCTGTCGGATGACCGACGGATCAATGATCATCGGAAACGTTTCTCCTCAATTCCCCTTGGTCCTGTCCGGCCACCGAAAGTCGAGCCTCGCCGACCGGATATCGCCAAACCGTACATTATAGATTCTGCGGTTTTCCTCATCAACGACGCGAAGGAGATCCGCCTCGACGCGCTCGAGAATTCCGGCGAAGTTGCGCGCGGGAGAGAGCGCGCCGCGTCCCGGTTCGCCGAGCCATTCGGGCGCGACGGGCGAATCGGTCTTGATCTTCACGAATTTGCCGAGGAAGCGCTGCGCGTCCTCGACGGAGTAGAGTTTTCGGTCGAGCCCGGCGGAGGAAACCTCGAGCGTGTAGCGGTGCGCGATCTCGTCGGAGTTGTCGAGCAGCGTCGAGACCTCGCGCGAGACGGACTCGCAGTCTTCGAGCGTCACCGGCTCTCCGGTCGAGCGTTCGAGCACCAGGCGCATCACGGAGTACCTGCCGGCCCCCGCGTTCTCCACGGCGAGCAGGCGGCACCCCTTCTCCGCCGCGATGGCCCGGATCTCCTCGGTCGTTTCCGCGCTCAGCTTCATCTCCCTTTCCGGCGAACAAAAAAGCGGGCTCGCGGCCCGCTCTCCAGTCCACAGATCGCCTACGTCTTTTATCAAAACCCAAGACGAAAGTCGAGTGTCCTAACCCTTTGATTCCCAAGAGGCAACTCCCTCTTCGGGCGCGAGAGGGCCGGGGTGAGGGGCGCCCCGTCTTTTTGCGGCAAAAAGGCGGGCGAGCGGGTCCTGCCGTCGCACACCCCCGGCAGTGCTCGGGCCGGGGCGGCAGCGTTTGCCGGCGATTGCCGCCTCCGCCGGCCCTGTCGCGCCGGCTGGGGGGCCGCGTGCGCCGCAACCCGCCCGCCCTCGCAGCTTCGCGGAATCGCCGAAGGGAGCACCCCGTTCGTGCAATTCCTTGGATTTCCTTCGGTGAAGTACCGTTATACGAAATCGCCGGATAATCGTCGGCGTTTACGTCTACGGGGCACCCGATTGGGCGAAAAACTGCTTGCTTGATCTAAATCCAAGGCACGAGCCGGAGGAGGAGGAGCGTCCGACCGGGTGGTCCCTCATCGACCTGGAGCACGGCTCCCCGCCTCCACCCGAGGCTCCTCCGGACACCGACCTCTTTGACATCGACCACAAGACCGATCGGGCGTTCCCGATCGAGCGGGCGATCCTGGCTTCGATCGCGGGGCACATCCTGGTGCTGCTCCTCCTCGTGAATTCTTCGTTCCTCTCGGCCGCCCACCCCGGCCGGGGCATCCTGGGAACGTTCGTGGATTCCGAGAGGCAGCGGGAGCTCGACCGGAAAATCCCCGTCATCTTCCGGTCCGCGCCGGGGCCCGCGCGCGAGAACCCGCGGCGGGCCGACGGATCGGACCTGACGCGGAAGGCGGGAGGAGGAGATCCGAACAAGCCCCGCGCCGAGACTCCCTTCATTCCTCAGCGCCCGGGCATGGAGGGCCTCAAGCCGGGCCAGAAGATGGCGCAGGCCAGGCCCGTCCCGCCGCCTCCCGCGACCGGGACCGGAGCGCAGCAGTCGCCGGCCGCGGCGGAAGCGGAGAAAGCCGCGGCGGCGAACCCGGACGCCTTCAAGGTCCTCGCTCCGGGAAAGACCTCGGCGGGGCGCGAAGGGCCAAAGCTCGCCGACCTGGACCGGGCGATCAAGGAGGCGGCGAAGGGAGTCGGCTCGTCGAGCGCCGGGGAACAGGGCGCGGGATTCCCGAACCCCGACGGCGGCTTCGTGGACTCCGGGCCGATCTCCTTCGACACGACCTGGTACGACTGGGGTCCTTATGCCGAGGAAATGGTTCGACGCATCCGCCTCCACTGGGACATCCCGGAGCTCGCGCGGCTCGGGTGGAAGGGCAAGCTGACGGTGCGCTTCTTCATCCGCGGCGACGGGCGCGTCGAGGGCGCGAGGATCCTCTCGGTGTCGGGCGTCCCTCCGTTCGACAACGCCGCGCTCCAGGCGATCCTGACGTCGTCTCCCTTCCGGCCCCTTCCCAAGGACCTGGGCTCGGACCGCGAGGGGGTTACCGTAACCTTCTTCTACAACATACGTCCCGAGAGCGAGGGGCAGAAGGGTGGAGGCCATTGAACGATCCGCGACAGATCGCGGCCGCGCTCGAGGCCGCGAAGACGATCGCGGTCGTCGGCTGCTCTCCCGATCCCGCCCGCCCCTCCCACTCGGTCGCGACCTACCTGATGAAGGCGGGATACCGCGTCATCCCTGTCAACCCGGGGCACCGGACGCTCCTGGGCGAGACGTGCTACCCGTCGATCCTGGAGATCCCGCCGGGGGTTCGTCTGGACATCGTGGACGTCTTCCGGCGGTCGAGCGAGGTCGGGAAGGTGGCCGACCAGGCCATCGTAAGGGGAGCGGGCTTCTTCTTCATGCAGTTGGGCGTCGTGGACGTCGAGGCCGCCCGGCGGCTCGAGGCGGCGGGCATCCCTGTCGCCATGGACCGCTGTATCCTGATCGAGCGGGGGAGGTTGCTCCCTCTCGCGGCCGGAGAGGCCCGGGGTGAGGGGGATACCGCATAGGAATGACACCCACCCCGACTGTGTTCATTTGGTGACGCCGGCCCCGAGCCGGGCGCTCATTGAGGAGACCAAGAATCCATGCACAAGTCCACCAAGAGAGCTCTCTCGTTCTCGGCTCTGATCGGCGCGGCGGTCATCTTCGGGATGATCGTGGCCGGCTCGGTTGAGGTCACGCCCCGCTCCGAGGCCCAGAAGGAGCCCGCGGCGCCCGCGAGGGCCCGTTCGACCTCCGTCGTTCTGCCTTCCTTCGCCGATATCGCCGACGAGGCCATGCCGGCCGTCGTCTCGATCACCTCGACCAACATCGTCAAGGGCGGTTCGAGCCGGCGCAACGTCGTTCCCTTCGGCGGACAGGGCGGCGACGGCGATCCGTTCGAGTTCTTCTTCGGGCCCCGCCGCGGCCAGCCCCAGCAGCGCGACGACGAGGAGCACAAGGACGTCCAGGGCGGGACCGGCTTCGTGATCTCGGAGACCGGCGAGATCGTGACGAACTACCACGTCATCGAGAACGCCGACAAGGTCGATGTCCGGGTGGGCAAGGAGCGCTTCACCGCCAGGGTCGTCGGCAAGGACCCCGCGACCGACCTCGCTCTCCTCAAGATCGAGGCCAAGCACAGCCTGACGAAGCTGCCGCTCGGGGACTCCGACCGCCTCCGCGTGGGCGAGTGGGTCATGGCCGTGGGCGACCCGCTGAACTTCGACAAGACCGTGACCGTCGGCGTCGTTTCCGCCAAGGACCGCTCGGGCCTCGCGACGGACATCTCCTCCCGCTCCTTCGAGAGCTTCATCCAGACCGACGCGGCGATCAACTTCGGCAACTCCGGCGGCCCGCTGATCAACGTCAACGGCGAGGTCGTCGGCATCAACACGGCGATGTTCCGCCCGGCGCAGAACATCGGCTTCGCGGTTCCGGTCAACACGCTGAAGAACATCCTCGCGCAGCTCCGCGAGAAGGGGAAAGTCGTCCGGGGCTACCTCGGCATCAACATCAACCCCGTCGACCAGGACGTCGCCGCGGCCTTCAAGCTGAAGTCCGCCGACGGCGCGTTCATCGAGTCGGTCGTCCCCGGCGATCCCGCCGACAAGGCGGGGGTCAAGCCGGGCGACACCGTCATTCGCGTGGACAACCAGCCCGTCAAGACGACCCGCGACCTGATCGGCTACGTCTCGAGCAAGGCGCCCGGGAGCAAGGTGCGCCTGACCGTCATTCGCGACGGCAAGGAGCAGGACTTCACGGTCACACTCGCCGAGCGGGGCGCCGACAAGCAGGCCGAGAACGAGCGCAACGAGAAGGGGTCCGAGGACTCGCACGGCAAGCTCGGGATCTCCGTGCGCCCGATCACGCCGCAGATGCGCCAGATGATGAACCTCGACGAGAAGATCCAGGGACTCTACGTCGAGCACGTCAAGGAAGTGTCTCCTGCGGCGGACGCAAGTCTCCGGGACGGGGACATCATCACCCAGGTCAACGGCCGCGCCATCACCTCGACCGACGAGTTCGCGAAGATCGTCAAGGCGACGCCAAAGGGCGAGTACCTGAGGATTTACTTCTACCGGCCCCAGGCGAAGGTGTCCCTCTTCGCCTTGATCAAGATCGAGGACTGATGAGCGATCCCGCGCCCGACCGCGCGGCGCGGGGTTTGCTTTCCACACCCGCCATGGCGAGAAGAGTCCTCGTTGTCGACGACGACCCGGCCATCCGCGACACCCTCCGGATGATCCTCGAGTACGAGGGTTACGAGGTCGCGACCGCCGCGGACGGCAAGGCCGCGCTCTCGACGATCGAGAACGAACGCGCCGACGCGGTTCTCCTCGACATCAAGATGCCCGGCATGGACGGGATGGAGACTCTCGACCGGATCGTCGAGAAGGAAAACGCGCCGCCGGTCCTGATGATCTCGGGCCACGGCGACATCGCGACCGCGGTCGAGGCGACGCGGCGCGGCGCGGCGGATTTCCTGGAGAAGCCGCCCGAGCGAGAGCGGATTCTCGTGTCGCTCAAGAACGCGCTGTCCCGCAACACCCTCGCCGCGGAGAACGAGAGGCTCCGCCAGAAGCTCGAGGAGGAGTCCGTCCTCGTCGGCAAGAGCGAGCCGATGCAGAAACTGCGGGCGCAGGTCGCCCGGGCCGCGCCGACGGCCGCGACGGTGCTGATCGTGGGGGAGAGCGGGACCGGCAAGGAGCTCGTCGCCCGCGAGATCCACAAGGGATCCAGGGTCGCCGGCGGTCCGTTCATCCAGGTCAACTGCGCGGCGATCCCCGAGGAGCTGATCGAGTCCGAGCTCTTCGGCCACGAGAAGGGCTCCTTCACGGGCGCCGTGCGGCGGCAGACGGGCAAGTTCGTCGAGGCCGACGGCGGGACGATCTTCCTGGACGAGGTCGGCGACATGTCCGCGCGCGCGCAGGCCAAGGTGCTGCGGGTGCTGGAGGCGGGCGAGGTCGAGCCGGTCGGCGCCGCGCGTGTGAGGCAGGTCAACGTGCGGGTCATCGCCGCGACCAACCGCGAGCTGGCGGAAGCGATCAAGGAAGGGCGGTTCCGGGAGGACCTGTACTTCCGCTTGAACGTCCTTCCGGTGCGCACGCCGCCGCTGCGCGAGCGGACCGAAGACATCCCGGAGTTAGTCGAGCACTTCACGCGGCTCTTCTCTCAGCGAGACAACCGGCGTCCGCGGCGCTTCGGCGCGAGCGCGCTCGGGATCCTGAAGGCCCGCTCCTGGCCGGGCAACGTCCGGGAACTGAAGAACCTCGTCGAGCGCGTCCTCATCATGACCGACAACGATCCGATCGAGGCGCGCGACCTGCCGCCGGAGGCCCTCGTCTCGCCGACCGAGATCTCCGAGCGTGGACTGCAGCTGGCGACCCTGTCCGAATTCAAGGAGTACGCCGAGCGCGAGTTCCTCGTGACCAAGCTCCGCGAAAACGGCTGGAACATCAGCCGAACCGCCGAGGTCATCCACACCCCCCGCTCCAACCTGTACAAGAAGATCGAGCATCACAAGATCAGTCGAGAGACTGACGCGTAGGCGGGGGAAGTCGACAGTCGACAGTCGACAGTCGACAGTCGACAGCCACGATTCGATCCTTCGTGTCGTAGGGGTGGGGGTTGCCCCTCCCGCCCGGTCGTGCTCTGCTAGATTCGAGCACCCCGATGATCACGCTGAAGGATTTCGAGGAGACCGGCGCGCTTCTTCGCGGCCACTTCCGTCTCTCATCGGGACTCCATTCCGACACGTACCTTCAGTGCGCGCGTCTCCTGATGTGGCCGGATCGCGCGGAGGCGGCGGGGAAGGAGCTCGCGGCGAAGCTTCGCGAATTCGGCGCGCGCGTCGTCGTTTCGCCGGCCCTCGGCGGACTGATCATCGGCCACGAAGTCGCCCGCGCCCTCGGGACCCCGTTCCTCTTCACCGAGAGGCAGGACGGCGTCTTCACCCTTCGCCGTGGCTTCCGGGTCGAGCCGGGCGACCCGGTCCTCGTCGTCGAGGACGTCTTCACCACCGGGAAATCCACGCGCGAGGTGATCGACACGGTGGCCGCCGCCGGCGCCCGGGTCCTCGCCGCGGGCTCCATCGTAGATCGCGGCCTGCCCCCGAGCTCCCTCCCGGTCCCTCATCGGTCTCTGCTCGATTTGCACGTCCCGTCGTGGTCCGCGGACTCCTGCCCGCTCTGCCGGGAAGGCAAGCCCCTCGACACGCCCGGGAGCCGCCATCAGAAAAATCCGTGATTTGCGCCCGGATCACAAATCACAAATCACAAATCACAAATCCCGTTCTAGGATCTCCCTATGGAGCTCCGGCGTGTCTGCGTCTACTGCAGCTCGGCGTCCGCCCTCGAAGAGACCGTCACCCGCGAGATCCGTTCCTTCGGCCGCGAGCTGGCCCAACGGGGGATCGGCCTCGTCTACGGAGGATCCTCCCGCGGCCTGATGGGCGCGCTGGCCGACGAGGTCCTCGCCGGCGGGGGAAAGGTGATCGGCGTCATCCCGAAGGCGCTCGAGGGCCGCGAGGCGGCGCACCGCGGGCTGACGGAGCTGCGGGTCGTCAACACGATGCACGAGCGCGAGCAGCTCCTCTTCGACCTGGCGGACGCGTTCGTGGCCTTCCCGGGCGGCTTCGGCACGTTCCAGGAGATCATCGAGATGCTGACCTGGAAGCAGCTCGGCATCCACGGCAAGCCGATCGTCATCGCCAACATCGAGGGCTACTTCGATCCGCTGCTCGCCCAGTTCGACATGGCGATCCAGAAGAAGTACGCCCGCCGCGAGGACAAGATCCTCTACACCGTCGCCCCCACGACCAAGGCCATTCTCACGATGCTCGAAGGCGCCCCGGTCATGTCGCGCAAGGCAGGAGACTGGACGTAGACCCCCCTCCAGGTCAGCAACCAGCTCGCGAGGTTCTAGCCTTCCGCGGCGCGGCTCCGCACCTGCGGGCGCCCTTCGCTACTGCTCGCGGTGGAGGAAGACGTCTTCGTCGAGCTCCCGGCGGAACTCGGCCTTGCGGAGGCGGGACTCGGCGGTGCTGTTGCGGCTCTCCCGGAGCTTCAGGTCCTCGAGGAGCTCCCGGTTGATGGCGGCGATGTCGGAGAGGAGCGCCATCAGGAAGGTCAGCATCCCGGCGAAGACCGAGCCGCCTCCCACGAGCAGCGCGAGCGTATGCGGTCCGGGATCACCCGTCAGGTGCTCGACGAGCGCCCAGACACCGCAGACGACGCCGACCAGCAGAAAGAGGGCGGCGATCCCGGAGAAGATCTTCAGCGGCTTGTAGAGCGCCGTGATCCGGAGGATGTTCGCGCCCTGGATCAGAACGTACTTCGTCGGCGAGGAGAGAAGCCGCGACGCGCGCCGCACCGGCCGGCCAGACACGGGAACCGAAACGACCCGGAGATCCTTGAACCCCGCCTGGATGAGCATCTCCAGCGTGTAGGTCATCTTCGAGAAGACGTTCATGCGCCGGGCCGCCTCGCGCGTGCATGCCCGCAGTCCCGAGGTCGCGTCCTGGACGTTTAACCCGGTCGCCTGGCGGACCATCCAGCTTCCCAGCCGCTGGAGAAGGCGCTTGACCGGAGAGAAGTGGGCGAGCTTGCCCGGCCCGCGGTCGCCCACGACGATGTCCGCGCGGCCTTCCAGGATCGGCTCCACCAGCCTGGGGATGTCGGCCGGGTCGTACTGAAGGTCGGCGTCGAAGTTGACGATGACGTCCGCGCCCATCTCCAGCGACGCGTCCAGGCCGGCCGAGAAGGCGGACGCCAGGCCCCGGTGCTTGGAGAAGCGGACCAGCCGGTCGGCGAAACCCTCCCGGGCGACCTCGGCGGTCCGGTCGGTGGACCCGTCGTCCACCACGAGGATCAGGACCTCCGAAAACCCGGGCAGGTTCCGGGGCAGGGAGGCCAGGGCATCCGAGAGGGTGGCTTCTTCGTTCCAGGCGGGGATCTGAATGACCAGCTTCATCCGCAAATCCCCACCCTAACCCTCATCGTCACTCTCATATACGAGGCTGCCCGCCCGGCCGTGCACAAGCGATGCCGTTTTTTCGACGATTTCTTGGAAAACCGCTAGCCTCAGGACAACCGGGCGTCCGGCCAAAAAACAGTGTAGCAGGACTCCTCTCGCGGCTTTTCCCGTCTTTGTGGTAAATTGCGCCGCTTCACTGCATTGCGAAGCCACCCGGAAGCTCTTTTTCAACCAGGGACGAAGGCCGGATACAGGGAAAAGCCCCCGCGGGCTTCCGGCCCGTAGCCCCTCGGCCAGGCGGAGCGCCCGGCCGGGATTCTTCGAACAGGCTCGTAGCTCAGGGGGAGAGCACTACCTTGACACGGTAGGGGTCAGCGGTTCAAATCCGCTCGAGCCTACCAACTTGTTTGGTACGAAGGCGCTTAGCTCAGCTGGGAGAGCGCTACCTTCACACGGTAGAGGTCAACGGTTCGATCCCGTTAGCGCCTACCAGAGAACAAGCCGGACGCGGGGCAACCCGCGTTTTTGCTTTTGAGGGCGCGGAACGCTGAATGGGAGATCAGGACTAGGCGATGGAAGCCAGGGCCAACGACATGGTGACGGTGACTCTTCCGGACGGATCGAAAAAGTCGATCGCCCGCGGGACGACCGTTCGCGGGGTCGCGGAAGGAATCGGTCCGCGACTGGCGAAGGATGCGTGGGCCGGCAAGCTTGACGGAAAGGTCGTGGACCTCGTCACGCCGATCGAGTCCGACGCGTCTCTGGAGATCATCACGGCGAAGTCTCCCGACGCGGTCCCGATCTACCGCCACTCGACGGCGCACCTGACGGCCCAGGCGGTCAAGCGTCTCTTCCCCGAGGTCCAGATCGGGATCGGCCCGCCGATCGAGAACGGCTACTACTACGACTTCCTCCCGGCTCGGCCCTTCACGCCCGAGGACCTCGCGGCGATCGAAGCCGAGATGCGCAAGATCATCCAGGAGGACCACAAGATCACCCGCGAGGAGATGCCCGTCGGCCAGGCCATCGGCATCTTCGAGGGGCAGCACGATCCGCTGAAAGTCGAGATCGCGCGCGGCCTCGGCGACGAGCACGTCTCCTGCTACCGGCAGGGCGAGTTCATCGATCTGTGCCGCGGCCCGCACGTCGCCTCCACCGGCAGGCTCGGCGTCTTCAAGCTGACGCACACGGCCGGCGCCTACTGGAAGGGGGACGAAAAGAACCCGATGCTCCAGCGCATCTACGGGGCGTCGTTCCTCACGCAGAAGGAGCTCGACGACTACCTCCGCCAGATGGAAGAGGCGAAGGCGCGCGACCACCGGAAGCTCGGCAAGGAGCTCGACCTCTTCTCCTTCCACCCCTGGGCGCCGGCGTCGCCGTTCTTCCACCCGAAGGGGACGGCGCTCTACAACATGCTCTTCGAGTACCTGCGCGCGGAGTACGCGAAGCGCGGCTACCAGGAAGTCGTGACGCCGCAGATCTTCGACGCGGACCTCTTCAGGCTCTCGGGCCACTACCAGAACTACCACGAGAACATGTACTGGACGGTCATCGACGAGCGGGAGTTCGGCGTCAAACCGATGAACTGCCCCGGCCACTTCCTGCTCTACAAGACGCGCCTCTGGTCCTACCGGGACCTGCCGGTGCGCTACGCCGACTTCGGCCGCCTCCACCGCTACGAGCTCTCCGGCGTCACCGCCGGCCTGACGCGCGTGCGGACCTTCTCGCAGGACGACGCGCACATCTTCGCGCCCTTCGACAGGATCGAAGACGAGATCTTCCGGTTCCTCGATTTCGTGGACGCGGTCTACGGGACCTTCGGGTTCACCGACGTCGAGATCTCGCTGGGACTGCGGCCGGAAAAGCGCATCGGCGCCGACGAGCTGTGGGACCGCGGCGAGAAGGCCCTCGCTTCGGCCCTCGAGAAGGCCGGGCGCAAGCACGTCGTCACTCCCGGCGACGGCGCCTTCTACGGCCCGAAGATCGACTTCCGCGTCAAGGATGCCCTCGGGCGTCCGTGGCAGCTCGGCACGATCCAGTGCGACTTCGAGCACTCCGAGAGCTTCGACTTAACCTACATCGGCGAGGACGGCCACCCGCACCGCCCGGTCGTCATGCACCGCGCGATCCTCGGCTCCTTCGAGCGGTTCCTGGGAATCCTCGTCGAGCACACGGCCGGGAACTTCCCCTTCTGGATCGCCCCGGTGCAGGCGGTGGTCCTGCCGGTCTCGGAGAAGTTCAACGCCGCGGCCGATGCGGTGGCCGCGAAGCTCAAGGACGGCGGCCTGCGGGTCGAGGTGGACGAGAAGAACGAGAAGCTCGGCGCGCGTATCCGCAAGGCCGAGCTTCAGAAGACGCCCGCGATGCTCGTGGTCGGGGAGAAGGAAGCCGCGGCGGGCACGGTCTCGGTTCGCATGCGCCACGGCGGAGACGCCGGGACGCTTTCGGTCGAGGAGGTTCTGGCGCTCGCCAGAGGGGCGATCGCGGAGAGAAGGAAGGAGCTGACAGTGGAGGTGAAGAATCGATAAGAAAAGCATCCGAGTCAACGAACAGATCCGGTGGAAGGAAGTCCGCCTGATCGGCGAAGCGGGAGAGGCTCTCGGGATCGTCGCGATGGCCGACGCCCTCCAGAAGGCCAAGGAAGCCAACCTCGATCTGGTCGAGATCGCTCCCACGGCCAAGCCGCCGGTCTGCCGGATCATGAACTTCGGAAAGTTCATCTACCAGCAGAAGAAGAAGCAGCAGGATTCCAAGAAGAAGCAGAAGACGACGCAGGTCAAAGAAGTGAAGTTCCGGCCCAACATCGACGACCACGACTACGACTTCAAGATCAAGCACATCCTGAAGTTCCTGGCCCACGGCGACAAGGTCAAGGCCACGGTGCAATTCCGCGGCCGCGAGATGGCCCGCCGCGAGAACGGCCAGAAGGTCCTCGACCGCCTGCTGACCGACCTCACGGGGCACGCGGTGGCCGAGTCGCGCTCGGAGATGCTGGGGAACCGGCTCTACCAGATCCTCGCGCCCGTCAAGCACCACGAGAAGGCCAAGGCCCCGGCCGCGGCCATGGGGACGTAAGCCGGGAGACGGGAGACGTAAGACGGAAGACGAAAGAAAGCCGGAAACCGGACGTCTACCGTCTGCCGTCTACCGTCTTCCGACCAAGGAGTGATTTCGATGCCGAAACTGAAAACCCACAGGGGCGCCGCCAAGCGCTTCAAGAAGACCGCCTCGGGCAAATTCAAGCGCGCCAAGGCGTTCAAGAGCCACATCCTGACCAAGAAGGCGCCCGGCCGCAAACGCGGCCTCGCCCAATCCACCGTCGCGTCGGCCGCCGACACCAAGCGCATCCGGGAGATGCTGCCGTACGCCTAGAGAAGACCCAGAAGGAGTTTCACGATGCCACGCGTCAAGAGGGGACCCAAGAGAAAGAACCGGCGGGCAAAAACCTTAGCGCTCGCCAAGGGCTACTACGGAACGAAATCCAAGTCGTACCGGATGGCGAAGCTCCAGGTGGAGAAGTCGCTCGTGTACGCGTACCGCGACCGGAAGGTCAAGAAGCGGGACTTCCGCGGGCTGTGGATCGTCAGGATCAACGCCGCGGCGCGCGAGAACGAGATCTCCTACAGCCGCCTGATGGACGGGCTCAAGAAGGCCGGCAACGAGATCAACCGCAAGATGCTCGCCGAGATCGCGGTCTCGGACCCACCGGCCTTCACGCACCTGGTCGGAGTCGCCAAAGCGGCCCTCGCCGGTGCCTGACGACTCCATCGGCTCGGTCCTCGCCCAGTTTCGCGAGGAGGCGGGCCGCGGCGTCGTCACCCGCGCGGAATTCGAGCGGCTCAAAGGCAAGTACCTGGGCCGCGAGAAGGGGCTCGTCCCCGGCCTCTTCGCGGGGATCCGCGACGTGCCCCCGCAGGAGCGGGGGAGCTTCGGCTCGCGCGCGAACGCCGCCAAGCAGGAGATCGAGGCGGAGATCGCCCGCCTCGCCGACGATCTTTCACGGCGCGAGGTGGAGGCCCGCCGCGCGGCGCAGGCGGTGGACGTCACCCTGCCCGGGCGCTTCGCCCGGAGGGGAGGGCTCCACCCGATCACGATCGTGCGCCGCCGGGCCGAGCAGATCTTCCTGCGGATGGGGTATTCGATCGCCGACGGCCCGGAGCTCGACAACGACCGCTACAACTTCGAGCTGCTGAACTTCCCGCCCGAGCACCCGGCAAGGGACTCCCAGGACACGTTCTTCGTCGCGGCCAAGGCCAGGGCGAAGTCGCCGCTGCTGCTGCGGACCCACACCTCGCCCGTCCAGATCCGGGAGCTGACCAGGCATGGGGCGCCCCTGCGGATCATCGCCCCGGGCCGCGTCTACCGCAACGAGAGCGTCGACGCCACCCACGCGGCGGTCTTTCACCAGCTCGAGGCGCTCGTCGTCGAACGCGGCATCTCGATGGCGGACCTGAAGGGGACGTTCGAGGAGTTCTTCGGCGCCTTCTTCGGCCGGCGCACGAAAGTCCGCTTCATCCCGACGTTCTTCCCGTTCGTCGAGCCGGGCGCCGACGTCGCCGCGCAATGCCCGTTCTGCGCCGCCAGCGGATGTCCCAAGTGCAAGCACTCGGGCTGGCTGGAGCTCGCCGGCTCGGGGGCCGTCCACCCGAACGTCCTGAAGGCCTGCGGGGTGGACCCTGAGGAATACACGGGCTTCGCGTTCGGGTTGGGCCTCGATCGGGTCGCGCTCCTCCTCTACGAGTTCCCCGATCTGCGTCTCCTCCTCGAGGGCGACGAGCGATTCCTATCCCAGTTCGCGAGAGAAGCATGAAGTACTCCCTCGAATGGCTCGCCGACTTCGTGGATACGTCCGCCGCGGGCGGTCCGGAGAGAGTCCGCGCGCTCCTCGACCTGGCCGGGTTTCCGGTCGAGTCCACCGAAGGCGAAGGCTCAGCGACGATCCTCGACGTTGAGATCACCCCCAACCGCCCCGACGTGATGAGCCACCGGGGCGTCGCCCGCGAAGTCGCCGCGATGGCGGGCCTGCCTCCCTCTCCAGCCGCGCCGGGGGGAGAGGGCAGGGGTGAGGGGGGAGCCCCGGTCGAATCCCTGACGTCGATCACCATCGAAGTCCCCCGCCTCTGCCGCCGCTTCGGCGCTCGCGTGGTCTCCGGCATCTCCGCCGCCCAGGCCCCGGATCGCGTCCGCTCGCGCCTGTCGGCGATCGGCGCGAAACCCATCAGCGCCGCCGTCGACGCCACGAACTACGTCCTCTGGGACATCGGCCAGCCCCTCCACGCCTTCGACCTCGACAAACTTGCCGGCCAGCGCATCGTCGTCCGCAAGGCGCGGCGGGGCGAGAAGCTCGTCACCCTCGACGGCGTCGAGCGCGTCCTCGACCCCTCCGACATCGTCGTCGCGGACGCCGAGCGCGCCGTCTCGCTCGCCGGAGTCATGGGAGGCCTCGACACGTCGGTGACCTCCTCGACGAAGAACATCCTCCTCGAAGCGGCGTGGTGGGATCCTCCTTCGATCCGCCGCACTTCGCGGCGCCTCGGCCTCCACACCGACGCCTCGCACCGCTTCGAGCGCGGCGCCGATCCCGAGGCGATCCCCGGAGCCCTCGACCGCGC
>DATFWF010000113.1:0-34710 GCA_035259605.1 Thermoanaerobaculia bacterium | reverse complement strand
ACGATCGAGACGTCGTCGGCCTTCATCTCGGCGAGGATCGACGCGACGTTCAAGGGATGGACGAGGTAGGGCTCGCCGGAGCGCCGGACCTGCCCCCGGTGCTCCCGGGCCGAGAAGACGTAGGCCCGGCGCAGGAGGTCCTGGTCCGTCTGGGGGTTGTAGGCCTCGACCTTGTCGAGGATCTCCTCGAACCGGATCATGGGGGCTCAATTATGAGCCCGGTGGTCAAGGAGAAGTCGACAGTCGACAGCCGACAGTCGACAGATAGGGAACCGGTCCTCCCACTGTCGACTGTTGACTTGTGGACTGTTGGCTCGCTTCTAGCGGCGTCCCGACTTCTTCTTGACGGGGGGCTGGGCGGGCGCCGGAGTGGTCGGCTTGACCACGGGCACCGCCGTGAGCTTGCGGCGGCCGAGCCACTGCTTCCAGATCACCACGATCGGCGAGGCGACGTAGATCGAGGAGTACGTCCCGATGATGATCCCGATGATGAGCGTCAGCGCGAAGGTGTTCAGGACCTCGCCGCCGAGGAAGAAAAGCGCGACCACGACGAGCATCGTCGCGCCGGAGGTCAGGACCGTCCGCGAGAGCGTCTGGTTGATCGAACGGTTGATGACGACCTCGAGCGCCTCTTTCTTGGGGGTCCTGAGGTTCTCGCGGATCCGGTCGAAGACGACGACGGTGTCGTTGACCGAATAGCCCACGAGGGTCAGAAGGGCGGCGATCACGACCAGGTTGAACTCCCGCTGGAAGATCGCCAGCAATCCCACGGTGATGAGGATGTCGTGGAGCGTCGCGACGACGGCCCCGAACCCGAACGGGAAGGAGCGGAACCGCCACGCGATGTAGATCAGCATCCCCGCCATCGAGGTCGCGACGGCCCAGAGCGCCTTCTTGCGGAGGTCGGCTCCGACCTGCGGCCCGACGTTCTCCGCCGAGAGCAGGACGAAGGGTCCCGCCGTGGAGTTGCCCTGGAGCCACGTCTTGAGGTTCGAGGAAAGGCCCGGCGTCGAAGCCGCGTCGGCGGGAGACTGGAAGATGCCCATCTGCGACCGCCGGGCGATGACCTGCTCGGCGATGCGGCCGTAGTAGTCGGCGGGGGTCTGGCCGCTCTTGCCGGCGACCTGGTCCGGGTCGGCGGCCGTCAGGCGCGCCGCCAGGCTGTCCCGCCCCTGCGTGTTGAGGTCGATCTTCGCGGCATCCGCCTGCGAGCCCAGCCCCTGGCGCAGGATGCTGAGCACGTCCGCGGTGATGTCGCGCCCTTCCTTCTTCTGCTGCTGGACGCGGATGAGGACCTCGTTCTTCTCGGGCGCCTCGTAGCGCTGGATCCCGGTATCGCCGAAGTTCCCCGTGTCGAGGATCTTGCGGAGCTTTTCGATGTCGGGACGCGCGCCGAACTTCAGCGCGATCTGCGTGCCGCCCGCGAAGTCGATGCCGAACTTCAGGCCCTTCTGGACGAAGATCGCCAGGAGCCCGACGAGGATCAGCGCCCAGGAGGCGCCGATCGCCCACCACTTCCAGCGGAGAAAGTCGATGTTGGTCTGGCGAAAGAGTTCCATGCCTGCCTCAGATCGAAAGCGCGTCGATGTGCTGCCGCCGCCCGTACTCGATCTCGAACACGGTGTGCGACACGAAGACGGCGGTGAAGACGGAGATGAGCAAGCCGATGATCAGCGTCACGGCGAATCCCTTGACCGGCCCGGTGCCGAACTGGAAGAGGAAGATCGCCGAGATGATGACGGTGATGTGGGTGTCGATGATCGTCGCGAACGCCTTGGAGAAGCCGTTCTCGATGGCGGTTCTCGGAGCGCGGCCCGCGCGCAGCTCCTCGCGGATGCGCTCGAAGATCAGCACGTTGGAGTCCACCGCCATGCCGATCGTCAGGATGAAGCCGGCGATTCCCGGGAGCGTCAGCGTCGCGTTGAAGAGCGACATCGCGCCGAGCAGCAGGATCGCGTTCAGGAGGAGCGCCAGGACGGCGTTCCAACCCGCGCGGCGGTAATAGATGACGACCGCGATGAAGACGAGGAGCGCTCCGGCGATCGACGCCGTGATCCCCTTGCGGATCGAGTCGAGGCCGAGCGACGGCCCGACCGTCCGCTCCTCGAGGTAGGTCAGCCCGGCAGGCAGCGCGCCCGCGCGCAGGACGAGCGCGAGGTCGTTGGCCTCCTCGGGCGTGAAGTTGCCGGTGATCTGCCCCGTGTCGCTGATCCGCTCGTGGATCCGCGGAGCGGACTGCACCCGGTGGTCGAGGATGATCGCGAGGAACTTGCCGACGTTGGCGCCGGTGGCCGCGGAGAACTTTTCCGCGCCGGCGGCGGTCAGGAAGAAGGTCACGGAGCTCGACCCGAACTGGCCGCGCGACGGGCGCGCGTTCTTCAGGTCCCGTCCGGTGATGACCGCGGCCTTCTTGACGAGGTACCAGCCGGGCTGCCGCTGTCCGGACTGCGCCTTCTCCTCGACGAGCTCCAAGTGCGGCGGGACCTGCCCGGAAAACGGAGCCAGCAGCGCGGACTTGTCGGCGGACGGGCCCTGCTCGACGAGCTTCAACTCGAGGAACGCCGTGCTCTTGATCAGGTCCTTGACCCGCTTGGGATCGTCGATTCCGGGAAGCTGGACGAGGATGCGGTCGGTCCCCTCGCGCGCGATCAGGGGCTCGGCCACGCCGAACTCGTCCACGCGGTTGCGGATCGTCTCGACGGCCTGCGACACCGCGTTGTCGGCCGTCTCGCGGCGCCTCTGGTCCTTCAGCGCGAAGTTCCACTTGCCGCCGCCCGTGCCGGCGTTCCAGTCGGGAAGCCAGCGCTTGGCGATCTCGTCGAGCTTCTTCTCGTCGGTCTGCGGCGTCACCGCGACGGTGAACGAGCCCTCGGACGGGTATTCGACGGCGCCCAGGGTCAGCCCCTGCTCGCGGGCCTGGGCCTGGAGCTGCTCGACGGCGTCGTCGCGCTCGGCCTTGATCGCGTCGGCGGTGTTGACCTGGAGGACCAAGTGGATGCCGCCGCGCAGGTCGAGCCCGAGCTTGATGCCTTTCTTGAGGGCCTCGGACAGCGGCGGAGAGCCGGAGCCGATCCACTCTTTCTTTGCGTGCGAATAGCCGGTCGCCACGTAACCGGCCACGAGGCCGGCCACGACGAGCACGATCAGAAGGACACGCCAGCGAAGTCTTTTACCCAAGAAGCCTCCCTGAGAGAACGGCGGATGATACAGGAAAAGGCGCCCGCTGTCAGCCTGTCCTGACGGCGGGAAAAGGGATCTCTTAAGACGCCGCGGGCGGCTCGGAGGAGAGCCCGGCGATGGCCGAGCGCTGGATCTTGATCCGGGTGTTCTCGGAGATCCGGAGGATCACGAAGTTGCGCTCGTCGTTCAAGGCGTCCACGGTCCCGTAGATGCCGCTGCTGGTGACGACCTCGTCCCCCTTTTTCAGCTTCGAGAGCATCTCCTGGGTCTTCTTCTGCCGCTTGCGCATCGGAGCGATCAGCAGGAAGTAGAAGATGACGAAGATGAAGATCATCGGAGCGAACTGGATCAGTCCGCTCGGGGCCTGGGGCGCGGCCGTTTGAAGCAGGTCGATCATGCGCGGGGCATCATACCGGAGGCTAAGGCTTGGTGAACGGCGGCGGTCCGCTTCGAGGAGGCACGGTTTTCCTGGCCGCCTCGGCGCGATCCCAGAAGGCGAGGAAGTTCTCGCCGAGGACGCCGAGGACCTCGCGATCCGAGTGGCCGCGCCGGAGGAGCTCCTCGACGACGGCCGGCAGCTTCGAGATGTCTTCGAGGCCCCTGGGAGGATCTTCGATCCCGTCGTAGTCCGTTCCGAGGCCGGCGGCCGCGGGACCGCCGACCTTCAGGACGTGCTCGATGTTGTCCACGACCGAGGTCCAGTCGGCGGGGGCCCTCTTCTGGCTATCGAGGAGCGCGGAGATCTCGGCGTCGCGTTTCTTCGGATCGTCGCGGTACTTCTCGGCGAGCTCGGCCGCCTTCGGCGCGAGCGCCGCCTTTCGAGCCCGGTAGTCCTCCGCGACCTTGCGGTCCACGAAGGTCGAGCTGAAGTTGACCATCACGACGCCTCCCTTGCCGGCGATCGCGCGGATCTGCTCGTCGGTCAGGTTGCGCGGCATGTCGGCGATGGCGCGGCAGGAGGAGTGCGAGGCGAAGACCGGCGCCTTCGAGACCTCCAGGACGTCGGAGAGCGTCTTGTCGGAGACGTGCGAGATGTCCACGAGGATGCCGAGCCGGTTCATCTCGTGGACGATCTCGCGGCCGAACGCGGTCAGGCCGTTGTGGACCGCGGTCTTGCCCGGGTCCGGCAAGAGCGTGAAGAAGGAGCCCGACGAATCCGCCCAGGAGTTCGTGTTCGTGTGGGTCAGCGTCATGTACCGAACGCCCAGGCGGCGGTAGGACGAGAGCGCTCCCAGCGAGTCCTCGATCGCGTGGCCGCCTTCGATGCCGATCAAGACGGCGATCTTTCCCGCCTTCTTCGCCGCGCGAATGCCGGCGACCGAGTCGGCGAAGACGAGGTCCTTCGGATGGTCGTCCACCAGGCGGTGGATCAGCGCGATCGAGTCGAGGGCTTTTCCGGCCGCCTTGCCCGGCGCGACGTAGCGCGAGGAGACGTACGCGGCGAGAAACGGCGCGTTGACGCCCCCCTCTTTCCAGCGTGGGATGTCCACGTGGCCGGTCTTCTGGCGCACGCCGATGTCCACCCACTCCTTCTCGAGCCGCTCGGGCACGTCCTCGTGAGAATCCACCACGATCGCGCCGCCCAGCAGCCTCGCCGCCCTCTCCTTCACGTCCTCGCCCCGAGCCGCGGCGAGGACGAAGAAGAAGCCCGCTCCGGAGACAAGAAACGAGACGATTCGCTTCATGCCCGAGAGAATACTTCGGCGTCCCCTCGCGCCCGCGGTCAATCGATTTTCGCTTCCGGCGGCGCGTCCAGCGAGCCGAGCGTCCCGGCCTCGATCGCCTCGCGGATCGTCCTCATCCACGCCAGGTAGAAGTACACGTTGTGAATCGAGAGGAGCATCGGCGCGGAAAAATCCTTGAGGACGAAAAGATTCCGCAGGTACGCGCGGCTGTGGCGCAGGCAGACCGGGCAGAAGCAGTCCGGGTCGAGAGGCGAGAAGTCCGCCTTGAAGCGCTCGTGCTTGATCGTGACCTCGCCGCGGCGCGTGTAGACGTGGCCCATGCGGCCGTTCCTCGTCGGGAGGACGCAGTCGAAGAGATCGCACCCGGCTCGCACGGCCGCGAGCAGGTCCGCCGGCGTTCCCACGCCCATGAGGTACCGGGGCTTCTCGCCCGGAAGGAGCGCCGCCGACATCTCGGTCACCGCGCGGATCGCGTCCTTGGACTCCCCGACGGCCACTCCCCCGATGGCATAGCCGGGCAGCTCGAGCGCCAGGAGCGGCCCGGCCGCGCTCCGGCGCAGGTCCTCGTGGGTGCCGCCCTGGAGGATCCCGAAGAGGAGGCCCGGGCCGCGGTAGGCGCGCAAAGACCGGAGCGCCCAGCTCTCCGAGAGGCGGCACGCGCGCTCGATCTCGGCTCGCTCGGCCGGGAACGGAGGGCACACGTCGAGGACCATCGCGATGTCCACGCCGAAGTCCGCCTGGAGCTCCATCGCCCGCTCCGGCGTCAGGAAATGCGCCGTGCCGTCCTCCGGAGAGCGGAACTCGACGCCCTCGTCGGTCAGCGTGCGCCGCGAAGCGAGCGACATGATCTGGAAGCCGCCGGAGTCCGTCAGGATCGCGCGGGGCCATCCGATGAATGCGTGAAGGCCGCCGGCCGCGCGGATCGTCTCGACGCCCGGCCGCGCCATCAGGTGGTACGTGTTGGCGAGCACCGCCCGGCAGTCCCACTCCTCCAGCCGCGCGAACTCGACCCCCTTGACCGCTCCCCGGGTCCCCACCGGGAGGAAGCATGGAGTCTCGATGTCGGAGCGAGGGGTCGCTAGAACACCGCGCCTCGCAGAGGAAGCAGCGTCGCGGGCAAGAATCTGGAAGGGCGGCATGGAGAATTTGTGATTTGTGATTTGTGATCAGGGCGGAAAAAGCCCTTCGGTCCGAATCACAAATCGGTCAGCTCCTTGCCCGCGAGCCTCTCCAGCACCGCCACGGGCGCCATTTGCGGGAGAACGAGCGTGTCGCGCGAGATCAGGAACGTCTGTTCGAGGGCGAACTGGCCCGAGAGGACGGCGTGCGTCACCATGTCGGTGAAGACCATCCAGGTCGCGCCCGGCGGGAAGGAGATCGTCTCCGAGCGCGCGCCGTCCTGGTACTGCCCGTTCTCCTTGAGGAAGTTGTGGAACCGGTGCATGAACTCGTCGTACGGAGGGCGCGCGCGGACGGGAAGGCCCGCGGACCGGAGGAGCCGAGCGAAGGATCTGCCCGGCCCCTGCCGGATCGCCTTTTCGAGGAGGCCCGACGGCACCGCGAATCGCTCGGCGAGCTCGGGAAAGGTCTCGCCGGTCCGCCAGACCCGGGGAGCGCTTCGGTTGACGTTGGTGAAGAAGCGGAAGATCCGGTCGCCGCGAGTCGGGCGCGTCGGGAAGGAATCCACGTGCAGCAGGTCGTTGCGCGCGTGCACCCTCGACTTGCGCCCCGCCTCCTCCTGGGGACGGAAGCTCGCGTAATCGAGCTTCCACTTCGACGCGTACGGCGCCAGGAGCCGCGAGGCGAACGCCACCGCGGCGCGCGAGTAATCGCGCAGGACGCGCTTCAAATCGCGGGCGTCCTCGGCCTGCTGCTTCGCCACCCCCGTGACCCGGTCGGAGCCGGGGCGGTAGGCGATGTTCTTGTGGTAGCCGGCCTCCGTCTGACGCTGCCGGATCAGGAACTCCAGGTCGCCGGCGGGGATGTCGAGCGGGCTCCTCCGGAACAGCAGGATGTTCCCCTCCTCGAGAACGCGGCAAGCGGCGAGCGCGCGGGCGGACTCCTCCCGGGGAAGAGTTTCGGCTTCGACGACGGGCACGGCGCGAGTCTAACCGAGCCGCTTCCAGGGCGCCTTTTTCTCCTCATTGACCCCCGAAAAGTCGCATGCTAGGTTCCGCCTCCGGGGGGCAGATGCCGGATCTCGGAAAGAAATACGAGTGTTACAACTGCGGCACGAAGTTTTACAACCTCGGCAAGCCGGAAGCGATCTGTCCCAAGTGCGGCGCCAACCAGAAGGACGCCCGGGCCGACGAGTCCCCGCCTCCCCCGCCGCGGCCCCCGCGCCGGTCCGTGATCATGGAGCCGATCCCCGAGGAGAACACCAACGAGTTCGGGGAAGAGGTGCCGGCCGCGGAAGAAGACGACGGTGACGACGACGACGAGTTCGACGAGGACGAGGAAGCCGAGCCGGAGCGGCCGGGGCCGGAGGGGGAAGAAGAGTACTGACGCGGCTCCGAGGACCGCGTACCTCGGGCTGGGCTCCAACGTCGGCGACCGGCGCCTCCAGATCGAGCGGGCGGTCGCCGAGCTTTCGCGGGTCGCGCGGGTCCGGCGCGTCTCCTCTTTCTACAGCACCGAGCCGGTCGGGTTCCGAGAGCAGCGGCGTTTCTGGAACGCCGCAGCGGAGATTCGGTGGGACGGATCGCCGGAGGAGCTGCTCGCCGCGGTCAAGGACATCGAGCGGCGGCTCGGGCGGACGCCGACGTTCGAAAACGGCCCGCGCGAGATCGACATTGACATCCTGGACCTGGGAGGGATCGCGCGGAGCAGTCCGGATCCCGTTCTTCCGCATCCGAGGCTGGCCGGGCGGCGGTTCGCCCTGATTCCGCTGGCGGAGATCGCGCCGTCCTGGCGCCACCCGGTCAGCGGTCTTTCCGCCCGTCGATTGGCCGCGCGGCTTCCTCGCAAGCCGTCGGTGCGGCGCGTCCCCCGCACTGTCCTTCCGGGGGAGCGAAGCGACTGAGGAACCAACTTTCGCGACGTCGCGTGAAAGGAAGAGTTTTACCCTTTCTTCCACCTCGCCAGGTTCTTCGCGGCCTGGATCATGATGGTGAGGTCCTCGATGAGGTGGCCCGGCGACGGGGCATCCGCGACGATGCCCTCCTCGATCTTGATCGCCTCGTCCTTCTCGGCGGCGTTGCCGTCGCCCAGCGCCTCGGCGAGGAAGTGGCGGTTGATGAAATCGCGCGGGCCGATGGAAACGGCCTTCCGGAGGTTTTCCAGCGCTTTCTCGCGCGAGACCCAGCCGGTCAAGAACGGTATCGACGGCGCCTGGTGGTGCAGCCGTCCCAGGATCCGGTTGCCGCCGCCTCCCTCGAATTCCGGATCGATCGCGATGACGATCTCCGCGTCGTCGCGGATCTTCTCGGCGGCGCCGGTCTTGGCGGCCTGGATCTTCCCGGCGAGGAGCGACCACTGCCCCCAGCCCACCGCCGCCCAGAAGAAGGCCGGCGCCGCGTCCTGGTCGGAGCGAACGTCGGTCGCGATGTCCCCCGGCGCCCGTCCCTCGAACGGCGCTCCTCCCCGCCTCTTGACCCGCCCCTCGACCATCCGAATGGCGTCGTCGCCGGCGCGGCGGGCCTTCTCGTAGACGGCCTTCTGCGCGTCCTCGCCCAGGCCCGTGTAGGCGCCCTGGAAGTAGAGAGCGCGGGCGAGCTTCCAGCGGGACTCGGCGCTGTCCGGCGCCGCGGAGGCCTTGTCGTAGGCCGCGATCGCGAGAAGGATCTCCCGCGGGTTGGCGACCGCCGCGGCTCGCCCTTCCTGGCGCCTGCGGTAGTGCTCGTCTCCCTCCGCGATGAGCGGGTTGACGGAGGGGACTTCGATCGTCCGCGCCTCCTGGGTGGTGGCGAGCGCCGCGGCGAGAAGGACAGGACCGATCATGGGTCGCTCCTCGTCGGCGAGAGTTCCGGCCGCGGGACATTCCCGCGGATGGTCCCGCCGCCCAGCACGATCTCCCCGTCATAAAGGACGCAGGACTGGCCCGGCGCGACCGCGCGCACGGGCTCGTCAAAGACGACGCGGGCGCAGCCGTCCTGCCGCGGATAAACCGTCGCGGCGACCTCGGGCGCGCGGTGGCGCACGCGGGCCTGCGCCCGGAACGGCGCCTGCCCGCGTCCGGCGCAGAGATAAAGGTCTCCGACCTCGGCCTCGGAGGCGGTCAGCTCGCCGGCCGGGCCGACGACGACGCGGTTCTCCTGCGGGTCGATTGAGAGCACGTAGAGCCTCTCCGGCGCCGAGACGCCGAGGCCGCGCCGCTGTCCGACGGTGAAGCGGAAGTGGCCGCCGTGCTCGCCGAGAACCCGGCCGCTCAAGTCTAGAATCCTCCCGGGTAAACCCGGAAGGGCCATCCCCAGGCCGCCGGCGCGGTCCGCGACGAAATCTCCGGTTCGAGTCCCGGGCGGGACGAAGCAGATTTCCTGGCTCTCCTCCTTCTCGGCGTTGGGAAGCCCCGCGCGCCGGGCATGCGCGCGGACCTCCGCCTTCGTCAACTCGCCGACGGGAAAGCGCGCGGCCTCGATCTGCTCGGCGGTCAGGTCGTAGAGGAAGTAGGACTGGTCCTTGGCGGCGTCCTTCCCCCGCAGGAGCACCGGGCGTCCGGAGAGCGGGTCGAGGCCGCGCCGCGCGTAGTGGCCGGTCGCGACCGCGCCGCAGCCCATCACCCGGGCCCGGTCGCGAAGCGTCGCGAATTTCACCTTCGTGTTGCAGGACGAGCACGGGATCGGCGTCTCCCCCGAAAGGTACGAGGCGACGAACGGAGAGACGACGTCGCGGCGGAACTCCTCCTCCAGGTTGACGACGTAATGCGGGATGTCGAGCTTCCACGCGGCGCGCCGGGCGTCGGCGAGGTCGTCGAGCGTGCAGCAGCGCCCCGTCCGCCCCGCGTCGCCGGAATGGTCCCAGAGCTGCATCGAGAGGCCGATGACCTCGTGCCCCTCCTCCTTCAGGAGAAGGGCGGCGACGGAGGAATCCACGCCTCCCGACATAGCGGCTGCGATGCGCATCAGCGGGATTGTACGCGCGCACCGGCAACGACGCGGACGATGGTCTCGACGGCGGAGGCGATCTCGGCCTCCGTCGTGAACCGCGAAAGGGAAAACCGGACGACGCTCTTCGCGTCGGAGGGCGCAAAGCGGAGCGACAGGATCGCCGGCGAGGGAGCGAGCGTGCCGCTCGAGCAGGCGCTCCCCGCCGAGGCGGCGATGCCCTCGAGGTCCAGCCGGACCAGAAGCGCTTCGGCCGGGATTCCCGGAAAGAGGATCGCCGACGTGTTCGGCAGCCGCGCGGCCCCCGCGCCGACCGCGCGCGCCCCTTCGACCCCGTCGAGGATCCCCCGCTCCAGCTCATCCCGGAGACGCGCGATCGAGGGCGCCTTCGAGAGATTCTCGCGGGCGAGACGCGCCGCGACGCCGAAGCCGGCGATCCCCGCCGTGTTCTCGGTCCCGGCGCGGAGCTTCTTCTCCTGTCCCCCGCCGGGAGTGTGCGGCGGGATCCGCACGCCCTTGCGGATGTACAGCGCGCCCACGCCCTTGGGCCCATGGATCTTGTGCGCCGAGATCGTGGCGAGATCCGCCTGCCAGGCGCGCACGTCGAGCGCGATCCTGCCCGCGGCCTGCACCGCGTCGGTGTGGAACAGGATTCCGCGGCCGCGAAGCGCCGGCCCGATCTCGCCCACCGGAAAGAGTCCGCCATACTCGTTGTTGGCCGCCATCACGGTCACGAGTGAAGCACCCGCCGCGGCCGCTTCGAGGACGCGCGCGGCGTCGAGGGCGCCGGAGGGATCCGGATCGACGCGAAGGACTTGCGCCGCGTCTCCGGACAGCGCTTCGAGAGCCTCGACGGGCTCGCGAACCGACGGGTGCTCGGCGCCCGAGCAGACGATCCGTTTTTCCCGATGCCCGGCGGCGGCGGAGCCGAAGACCGCCATCGCGTTGGCCTCCGTTCCGCCCGACGTGAAAAAGACCTCCTCGGCGTCCGCGCCGAGCAGGCGCGCAACCTCTTCGCGCGATTCCTCGACGAGCCTCCTCGCCCGGCGTCCCTCGGCGTGGATCGAGGAGGGATTGCCGAAGATCTCCAGCGCCCGCGCGACCGCTTCCCGGACCTCCGGATCCAATTTTGTGGAGGCGTTGTTGTCGAGGTAAATCAACAGGCCGTCCCGCGTTTCGAATCATCCGTCCCGCGACGCAGATAAATCTTGCCTGAAGGAATGCTTGCGCTGTTGCCGGGAGATAAGATCATGGCTTGATGACGGCGAAGGTTCGCCTCGCGCTCTTCGTCGCGGTTTCCGTCATCGTCTCCGGGACCGCCAGCGCCCAAACAACGCCCACCCTCACGAAGAAACAAAAAGCCGAAAAGATCAAAGCGCTTCCCGACGAAGAGCGCAAGTGGCTGACCGACTACGTCGAGCCGATCATTCTGCCCGAAGAGGAGAACCTCTTCCTCCAGCTCACGACTCCCTACCAGAGGGAGCAGTTCAAGCTCGACTTCTGGGCGCGGCGGGAGAGCGACGGGTTGAACCCGCCGCTCGGCCCCGGATACCGCCTCCGCTACCAGCACTTCCGGGACGCCGCCGCGACGGAGTACGACGGCTTGAACAGCGACGCGGGGAAGATGGTCGTCCGCCTCGGAGAGCCCGCCGCGATCGACGACGCCGCGGCGTGCAGCGGTTTCCGCCAGGCCGAGGTCTGGAGCTACCCGACCTCGACGGGCAGCTCGACGCTGATCCAGCATCTCTTCTACCGGCCCACCTTCGGAGGGCCGCGCAAGCTCTGGATGCCCGGCGACACGGGGATCCTCGAGGCGAGCCTGACAAGCAACGTCGCGCGCGGGTTCAGCAGCGCACCGATCGACCTTGCCTGCCAGGCGAGCGGCAACGCGGGAAGCTGCCAGTGCAACATCGCGCGGATCGCCAACGTCATCGCCGGCCGCGGCCCGGGCGAGGTCGCGGTGCTCGGCACGGCCCCGAAGGTTCCGGTCGAAGGACTGGGAGCGCTGTGGGAGCGCATCGGCTCGGCCAGCGCCACGGATCCGAACGCGAAGAAGATCGGCGTCCAGAACACGGCGGACGCGGGAGTGGCGGCCGCGCCGGCCGCATCGCCCGCCGACAAGCCGGGCGAGAAGCCGGCCGAAAAGCCGGCCGCGGTCGTCGCCGCGAAAAACGCCCCGGCGCCTTCCAGGTCGGAGCGGATCAAGGCCCTGCCCGAAGAAGAGCGGCAATGGCTGACGGAGTTCGTCGCGCCGATCATCTTCCCCGAGGAAGAGCAGATCTTCCTCGCACTGGCGCAGGCCTATCAGCGCGAGGAGTTCAAGCGGGACTTCTGGGAGCGGCGCCAGAGGCCGGACCTCCCTCCGCCGCTCGGCCCCGGATACCAGTATCGCTATCAGGAGATGCGGCGCCTCGCCGACGAGAAGTACGACGGCTGGAGAACCGACGCCGGCCGGATGGTCGTCTACCACGGCGAGCCCGCGGAGATCGTCAAGCCCAACTGCGCGGCGGACGAGACGTTCCGGGACCTCGAGATCTGGACGTACACCAACTTCGGCAACAGCGGCCGGACGACCTACCGGTTCTTCTTCTACCGGCCCAACTCCGCCGGACCCCGCAAGCTCTGGAGCGTGCTCGACCGCGAGTCCGATCTCCTGATGCCCAACTCGTGCCGAAAGAGCCTCGCGGAGATGTCCAACGACTGCCCGGGCTCCCACAACGTCAGCGACCGGTGCGGGCAATGCACCGACCGCTGCGACGTGTATCGCGCGTATATGGAGATCAAGTCCAGGCAGGGCAGCGGGCCCGGCGCGTTGACCGAGATGGCGCAGCTCTTCACGATGCCGAAGGTCTCGACCGAAGGGCTCGAAAAGCTCAGGGACAAGTGGGCCACGACGACGACGCCGGACGCGAAGAAGCTCAACGTCGAGGGGCCTTCGGGGCAGACGACCGCGGCCGCGTCCGCCGCGGGAGGGCCGGGTAAGCCCTCGACTCCCGCCCCGGTCAAACGCAAGCTGAGCAACAAGGAGATCAAGGAGCTGACCGCGGCCCTCGAGCAGAAGTACCGCGACTTCCTGACGCTCGTGGACATGATCATCGCCGACGAGGAGCGCCAGGTCTTCCTCCAGATCGGCGACAACTTCCAGAAGGACCGCTTCATCGAGGCGTTCTGGAAGCGACGGTCGCTCGACTCGCGCGGCTTGCGGACGGACTTCCAGCGCGTCTACACGCAGCGCGTCGAGGCGGCGGTCGGCATGTTCCACAACCTGAACACCGACCGGGCCAAGATCTTCGTCCTGAACGGGCCGCCGGACGCGGTCATCGCGATCAACTGCGAGGACGTTTACGTCCCGGTCCAGATCTGGTTCTACGAACGGCTGGAGGCGCTCAAGAGCAAGGTCTACCTGATCTTCTACCAGCCGATGGGAATGGGCGAATACAAGCTCTGGCTGCCGCTGGACGGCGTCTACGTCCTGCAGGTTGGCGGCGTGGGCGGCTTGAGCGGCCCGCAGGCCAGCCGCCGGGTGGACGTCACCCGATGCATCGAGTGGCGCACCGTCCAGCAGGCGATCGCGTACACGACGACCGTGCTCGGCAGCGGCGCGATGGGGATGCTCGGAGCGAGCAAGCTCTTCCAGCCGCCCACGATCGAGACCGAAGGCGTGGACCAGATCCTCTCGATGACGACCGACCTCGCAGCCGGGTCCGTGCCTCTCGGCGTCGTCAAGCTCGTGCGCTTCCCCGAGCAGCGGGCCAACAAGATCGGCGTGGACCTCTCGCTGCTCGTCCCGAAGAGCGACCTGAAGCCCCGGGACCTCGGCGAGGAGAAGTTCTACAACGTGGACGTCATCGGCGAGGTCGTCAAGGGCGAGCGGCTGATCGACAACTTCAAGTACCGCTTCGACGTTCCGACGACCGAGGTCAACGCCGAGAAGATCCCCCTGACGGTCCGGCGCTACCTCTATCCCGGCGACTACAACCTCATCCTGAAGGTCTCCGACGGCAACCAGAACGCCGAGGGGCGCATCACCGACAAGCTGACGGTTCCCGAGCAGCCCGACGCGCCGCCTCCGGCCGAGCTCGCCGCGCGAACGGCCGGGCGTGCGACCGTGGAGAAGGCCAAGGACTCGGGCTTTCTCCCCTCGGCGATCTCGCTGATCCCCGTCGCCAAGGAGATCGTGACCGGCCTCCAGCGGTTCGAGACGAAGGCCGCCGAGGGCATCCGCTCCGTGGACTTCTACTTGAACGGCACGAAGGTCATGACCAAGACCCGTCCGCCGTTCGACGCGGACTTGAACCTCGGACCGCTCCCGCGCAAGCACACGATCCGGGTCGTCGCGTACGGCGAGTCGGGGCGCGCCGTCGGCGAGGACGAGTACACCGTCAACGAGGGGCGCGAGATCTTCCGCGTCCGCGTGATGTCGCCGGAGAAGGGCGCGAAGGTCTCGGGCCCGACCAAGGTCATCGCCGCCGTCGCGGTCCCGGAGGGCAAGACCCTCCAGAAGCTCGAGTTCTACAACAACGAGTCGCGCGTCGCGACGCTGTACCAGGCGCCCTACGAGCAGGTCGTCAACATCAAGGCGGGCGGCTCGCTCGGCTACGTGCGGATCGTCGGGACGCTCGACGACGGGACGGTCGCCGAGGACCTGCGCTACGTCAACGCGCCGCCCTACATCTCCGAGGTCACGGTGGACGCAGTCGAGCTCTACACGACCGTCCACGAGCACGGACGCCCCGTCGCGGGTCTCCAGAAGACCGCCTTCAAGGTCTTCGAGGACGGTGCCGTCCAGCAGATCGAGTCCTTCGAGTACGTCAAGAACCTGCCGCTCTCCGTCGGCGTCATGATCGACACGTCCGCCTCGATGCTCGAGTCGCTGCCCGACGCCGAGCAGGCCGCGATGGGCTTCCTCGACTACACGATCGGCCAGAAGGACCGTGCGTTCACCGTCTCCTTCGACAACGAGCCGTACCTCCTGTCGAAGCTGACCAACCGCAAGGACAAGCTCTTCCGCTCTTTCGCCGGGATGCGCGCCGAGGGCTCCACCGCCCTCTACGACGCGATCGTCTTCGGCCTCTACCAGTTCACCGGCGTGAAGGGGAAGAAGGCGCTCGTCATCCTGACCGACGGCAAGGACACCGCTTCCAAGTTCGATTTCGAGACCCTGACGGAATACGTCCGGCGCGCCGGGATCGCGGTCTACGGCATCGGGCTGAAGATCGGAGGCACGGACCTCGACGTCAAGTACAAGCTGAACAAGCTGGCGCAGGTCTCCGGCGGCCAGACCTTCTACATCGATTCGGCCAAGAACCTCGAGGCGGTCTACCGCCAGATCAACGAGGAGCTGCGCAGCCAGTACCTGCTGACCTACTACTCGACCAACACCGGCGGCAAGGACAAGTGGCGCAAGGTCGAGATCAAGGTCGAGCCCTCCTCCCTCCAGGCCCGCACCATCTCGGGTTACTACCCCTAGAGAATCTGCGATCGGGTGATGTGCGATCGGGCGATCGCCGTTGGATAAGATCGCCTTGTTGGCTTCCGATCACCCGATCACCCGATCACCCGATCACCCGATTCCTCCACTGATTCTCGCGTCGTCCTCGCCGCGCCGCTCGGAAATCCTGACGTCGCTGGGAATCCCCTTTGCCGTGGATCCCGCGGACGTCGACGAAGGACTCCGTCCGGGAGAATCCGGGGAAGCCGCCGCCTCGCGCCTGGCCTCCGAGAAGGCGGCCTCGGTCGCCGGCCGCCATCCGGGCTCCTGGATCCTCGCGGCGGATACCCTCGTCCTGCTCGATGGAGACATCCTCGGAAAACCACGGGACGACTCCGACGCGGCGCAGATGCTCCGCCGCCTCGCCGACAGGGAGCACCGCGTGGTCACCGCCGTTCGCCTCCGCAAGGGCGCCGATGCCGGCCGCGAGATGGTGGTGCTCTCCGGAGTGCGGATGAGCCCCCTCTCGCCCGACGAGATCCGCTGGTACGTCGCGACCGGCGAGCCCCGCGACAAGGCCGGCGCCTACGCGGTCCAGGGCCTGGGCGCCCGCTTCATCGAATCGGTGAACGGCTCCTACACCAACGTGATGGGGTTACCCGCGAGGGCCGTCTATTCGCTGCTCAAGGAGACCCGCGACCCGAAGGTCGAGGCTTGGCTGTTACGGACAAGTCAACGGTCCACAGCCGACAGTCGACAGTAGGCTCGGGGCTCCCCTGTTGACTGTTGACTGTCGACTGCCGACTTCTCCTTAACCGCCCGCCTGCCTCCCGCGCTGCTTCCGGTCGTACATCCGCGCGTCCGCCTCCGCCAGCGTGACCGTGAAGTCCTCGCCGGAGCGGTGCGTGGCCCAGCCCACCGAGAGGCTCGGCGAGACCCGTTCCACTCCGGGGATGTGAGGGAGCCGCCGACCGAGCTCCTCGGCCTTCTTCTCCGCGGTCGCTTCCGGCGTCCGCGGGAGCAGGACGAGGAACTCGTCGCCTCCCCAGCGGAAGACGTAGTCCGTCTCCCGGACGCAGGAGGCCAGGTAGTTGGCGACGAACTTCAGCACGTCGTCGCCCACCGCGTGGCCCAGCCGGTCGTTGATCTGCTTGAAGCGGTCCACGTCGGCGAGCAGCACGGAGACGTCGGCTCCGGCCAGCCGCGCGCTGACCAGCTCGCGGCGCAGGACGTCGTTGAAGTGGCTCCGGTTGTAGAGGCCGGTCAACGGATCGCGCACGCTCTTCTCCTTGAGCAGGAGATCGAAGTGGCGAAGCTGCTCCATCTCCGAGGCGAGCTTCGTCTGGCTGGCCTCGAAGAGGAGCAGGATGACGCCGACGGCGACCATCATCTCGAGAAGCATTGCGGCGAAACCGGCATACTGGAGCGTGCCGGACATGAGCGTGCTGCCGTGGAACCGCAGCAGGGCCGCGCCGGCGACGGCCTGCTCGACGCCCCAGAGGAGAAACGAGATCGACAGGATGAAACGGCCGACCGTGGAGCCCGGGGTGGCGGCGAGCGCCACGGCCGCCGTCACGTACACCGCGGCGAGCGTCAGCGCGATGAACGCGGAGTACCTCGCCGGGTCCGACGAGGTCAGCCAGGCCGCCCCGAGGATCGGGGCGAGCCAGAGCAGCTCCGAGGCTTTGCCCCCGCGCGGATCGCGCAGCCGGCCGATCCCGCGAAGCAGGAAGAGCGCGTGCGCGAGGAGCGCGGCGTGGTCCACGAAGAACAGGGGCCGGTTGGCTCCCGCGAGCGGCAGCACCCAGAGGATCCCGAGTCCCGCAAGAAGGAACGCCCACGACGTAATCCACTCCAGCAGGGCGGGCAGGCGGATCCTTCGGTAGACGAGCAGGAAGAGGAGCAGCAGCAGCCCGGTTCCGGCCGCCTGGATCAGCAGGGAGAACTGATAAATGGGCATCGCCGGTTTGTGACGCGAATTTTAACCGCACTCGCCGCGGTGGCGCCGGACGCCTCCGCGGCGCGCTCCGCCGCCGCTGTCCTGATGCGTCTCCATCGGGGCCCGGTGACGGCCTGCTCGCTTGCAGGCTACCTGCGCTCGCCCCGGGCCCCCTCGAAGGTCGCGCTCTGCCCCGCGGGCCGGTCGATCACGGCGGATCTCGCGTTTCTCCGGAAAGCGTCCGCGCGCCTGCTCTGGCCCCCGCCCGGGGATCTCCTGGCGGGCGCGATCGAAGGGCTGCTCGGGCTCGAGACCCTGCCGCACCGCGCCCGCCGAGACGGCGGGGACTCCGGGACCGCCTTCTTCGTCGAGGGCGAGCTCGGTCCGGCCCGGGTGCAGGCCCTCGCGCAAGCCGGCGCGACCCTCCTGGTTGCCGAGAATCCGCGCACGGTCAGGCTCTCCGGAGCGCTCCTGATGCGGCTCGACCGGCTCGGGATCCGGCTCCTCTCGCTGGAGCCGATCGAGGTCGCCGGCATCGTCGCCTCTTCGGCCCTGGCCCGCTCACGATCCCGGTGGAAGGATCTCTTCCCGGCCGGGACCCGCGTCTGGATCCGAAAGTCCCGCTGACTTCCGGTTCGCCTACGACGCGAAGAAGCCCGGACGAATGCCGCTGGTAAGATCGCCGTCCCTTGGAAAACATGACGACAGCGTCAAGTCAAGCCGGGAGGGATTTCTCTCTCGGCGTTCAAGGCTTCACCTACCAGGACCTTCACCGCGAGGATCGGCTCGCCGACCTCGACCGGGCCTTCCTCAAGGACCTCGCGGGCCAGGACGCCGCGCTCCACGCGCGGCTCGTCGCCTACCGCGCCGACCCGGGCTCCTTCGATCCCCTTTCACGATCGCGGCTCCTCGTGGACGCCGCGAGGCCGGTCGGCGCCTTCGTCGCGCGGCTCTTCGGGATCGAGCGGGAGTGGAGGGCGCAGGCGGCGGCCGCGGGGCCCGAGGCGGTCCTCTTCCGCTTCCGCCGCGACTTCCTGCAGCGCCGCGCTGTCAAGGCGAAGCTCCCGCAGGACCTCGGCGGCGAGGAGGCGAACCGGATCGAGCTGACCGGCCGAGCGATGGAACAGGCGCTCTTCCCGAACCTGCCCTGGCCGGCGGACCCGGAGCTCGCGACCTCGCGGATGGCCTCGGAGCTCCTGGACCTCGAAAGCGACTTTCTCGCCGCCGTCCGGCAGAAGAAGATTCCCGCCGTCCCCGACGCCTCGAGCGAGAGGGGGCGCGAGCTCGCCCGGCTGGCTTCCTCCGCCGCCGGCGCCGACACGATTCCGCGCCCGGCCGGCGACTCCGACGAGATGCTCCTCGCCTTCCTCGAGGCGCTGATCGCGGCGTACGCAGCGTGGTCGGGGCTTCGCTTGAAGAGGTCAGACCTTCGCCGGGAGATCCGGAGCTGGACCTCCTTTCACCTGCCCGAGCCGGTGGACTACGCCGCTCTCGTCGAGACCGAGCGCCCCAACCGCTCCATTCCGGAGGAGCGAGTCGGACCGAGATCGCGCCGCCGCCGGCGCGACGGGTTCGGCCTGACCGACCTTCGAATGAACCGGCGCGAGGTCCTGGGCCAGACCCACTACTGCCTCCTCTGCCACGAGCGGGAGAAGGACTCGTGCTCGAAGGGTTTCTTCGACGTCAAGACCAACACCTTCCAGAAGAACCCCCTGGGCATCGCGCTGCCCGGGTGCCCGCTGGACGAAAAGATCTCGGAGATGCATCAGCTCCGCCGCGAGGGCGACTCGATCGGCGCGCTTTCCCTGATCGCGATCGACAACCCGATGTGCCCGGGCACCGGCCACCGCATCTGCAACGACTGCATGAAGGGATGCATCTTCCAGAAGCAGGAGCCGGTCAACATCCCGCAGATCGAGACCGGCGTCTTGACCGACGTCCTGGCGCTCCCGTGGGGAGTCGAGATCTACGGGCTGCTGACGCGCTGGAACCCGCTCGCGCCCGCGAGGCCGTACGCCCTCCCCTTCAACGGCAAGAAGGTCCTGATCGTCGGCCTCGGTCCCGCCGGGTACACGCTCGCCCACTTCCTGATCAACGAAGGGTTCGGCGTCGTCGGGATCGACGGCCTGAAGATCGAGCCGCTGCCGGCGGACTGGACCGGCGCGGACGGGGAAGGCATCCGCCCGATCCGCGACTGGAGCGAGATCGAACAGCCGCTCTACCGGCGCCCGCTGGCCGGCTTCGGGGGCGTCTCGGAATACGGCATCACCGTCCGGTGGGACAAGAACTTCCTCACGCTTCTTCACCTGACGCTGTCGCGCCGCAGACTCTTCTCGATCCTCGGCGGCGTGCGGTTCGGCGGGACGATCACCGCCGAGCAGGCCTTCGAGATGGGCTTCGACCACGTCGCGGTCGCCGCCGGAGCGGGACGGCCGACCATCATCGGGATGAAGAACAACATCATCCGCGGCGTGCGGAAGGCCTCGGACTTCCTGATGGCTCTGCAGCTGACCGGCGCGTTCAAGGACGAGGCGCTCGCCAACCTCCAGGTCGAGCTGCCGGCCGTCGTCATCGGCGGCGGCCTGACGGCGATCGACACGGCGACCGAGCTGGCGGCCTATTACCCCCTGCTGGCCGAGAAGACCTTGGCCCGCTACGAGCGGCTGGCTTTCGAGCGCGGGGAGACCGCCGTCCGCGCGATCCTCGACGGCGAGGAACGGGAAATCCTGGACCGTTTCCTCCACCACGGCACCGAGGTCCGGCGCGAGAGGGAGCGCGCCCAGGCCGCCGGCGAGGAGCCGGACTTCGCGCCGCTGATCGCGAGGTGGGGCGGCGTGTCGATCGTGTACCGCCGCTCGATGGAGGAATCCCCCGCGTACCGCCTGAACCACGAGGAGATCATCAAGTCGCTCGAGGAGGGGATCTCCTTCGTCGAGAACCTGGAGCCCGAGGAGGCGGTCGCCGACGGCAACGGGCACCTCTCCGCGGTCCGGTTCCGGCGCTCGCGCGGGGGGGACGTCGTCGAGCTGCCGGCGCTCACCTGCTGGGTCGCCGCCGGAACGACCCCCAACATCACCTACGAGAAGGAGCGGCCCGGGACGTTCCCGATGGACGAGCGGCGGCGCTTCTTCCTCCCCCACCGCGCCGAAAAGGACGCCTCCGGGAAGTGGAAGCTCGTTGCCTCGACCGCCACGGACGAGACGGCCTTCTTCACCGGGTACGAACGCGGCGGCCGCTTCATCACGTTCTTCGGCGACAACCACCCGGCCTTCAGCGGGAACGTGGTCAAGGCGATGGCCTCGGCAAGGAAGGGATACCTCCCGATCACCAGCGTCCTGCTCGGGGACTCCGCGGAGCGCCCGGCCGTCCCCCCGGAAGAGTGGGAATCGTTCCGCGCGGCCGTCGAGGACCGCCTCTCGGCGCGCGTCGTCGAGGTCAACCGGCTGACACCCACGATCGTCGAGGTCATCGTCCGGGCGCCCGCCGCCGCCGAGGCGTTCGAGCCGGGTCAGTTCTACCGCCTCCAGAACTTCGAGGCGTATGCGCCGGTCGTGGAGGGCTCTCCCCTCTTAATCGAGCCGCTGGCCCTGACGGGCGCGTGGGTGGACGCGGAGAAGGGACTCCTCTCCATGATCGCCCTCGAGCTCGGTGCGTCTTCCCGGCTTTGCGCGGCGCTGAAGCCCGGAGAGCCCGTGCTCGCGATGGGCCCGACCGGCGCGCCGACGGAGCTGCCCCGCGACTCGGTCGTCCTGCTCGCCGGAGGCGGTCTCGGAAACGCCGTCCTCCTTTCGATCGGCAAGAAGGCCCGCGAGCTCGGAAACCGGGTGATCTACTTCGCGGGCTACAAGAAGGCCGAGGACTTCTACAAGCGCAAGGACGTGGAGGCGGCGGCGGATTCTCTCGTCCTCTCCGTGGACCACGGTGCGACGATCCCGGTGCGCCGCCCGGATGACCGCACCTTCGTCGGCAACATCGTGGAGGCCATGGCGGCCTACGGCTCCGGGGCGCTCGGGAAGCAGCCGATCCCGCTGGCGGAGGTGGAGCGCTTGATCGCGATCGGCTCGGACCGGATGATGGCGGCCGTCGCCCGCGCCCGGCACGGGATCCTGGCGCCGTACCTCTCGCCGCGCCACGTCGGCATCGGGTCGATCAACTCCCCGATGCAGTGCATGATGAAGGAGGTCTGTGCGCAGTGCCTCCAGCGCCACATCGATCCGGTCACCGGCGCGGAGAAGGAAATCATCTTCTCCTGCTTCAACCAGGACCAGAAGCTCGACGAGATGGATTGGAACAACCTCGCCGCGCGCCTGCGCCAGAACACGGTGGTGGAGAAGGTGACCAACCTCTGGTTGGAAAGATTGCTGGCGAAACGGGAAATCCGGACGGTTTAGATCGAGTCAACAGTCGACAGTCGACAGTCGACAGCAAAGCGCGAGCGGAGCCCCTACTGTTGACTGTGGACTGTGGTCGACTTCTTACGGGACGCCGGCGAGGAACAGCAGGTAGGGATTGATCGCCATCCCCGCCTTGAAGTTCTCGCTCTCTTCCGGCAGGCGGGTCACCGAGAAGTGCAGGTGCGGGCCGCCTATAACGTGGCCGGTCGCGCCGACGTAGCCGATGACGTCGCCCTTCTGAACCTTCCGGCCGGGCTCGATGCCGGCGGCGTAGCCGTTCAAGTGGCAATAGAAAAGCAGGTACTTCCCGGTCGCGTCCTTCTGGTAGATGGACTTGCCTCCCCGGCGCTCGCGGATGACCTTCACGATCTGGCCTTCCGTCGTCGCCAGGACCGGCGTGCCCCGCGGGGCCCCGATGTCGATGGCCAGGTGCTTGGCGTACTTGCCGCGGGAGTTCAGGAAGGAATCGCGGAGCTTCTCGACGTTGACCCCTTCAACCGGAATTAACAGGCCCTGGGAAAGGAGCTGGTCCAGGTCCACGTCCTCGGCCCGGACGGCGACCTCGGAGGACTTGGGGCGGAAGAAGGAGCCGAGCTTGTAGGCGATCCGGGAAAGGCTGTGGGCGGGCCCGGAGGCGGGCTGGGTGAACTCCCGGCTCGCTTCCTCCGATTCGACTTCCAGGGTGTCGGGATTGCCGGCATCGGCGTCGTGGACGTGGAACTCGACGACCGTATCCACAGGCTCGCAAAGGGGTTGCGGGTAGTTGTGCGGCTCGATCGGGAAGATAGGACCCTGGATCTCGAAGGTCGCCACGTCCAGCCGGTCGATCACGACATCGCCCGCGCCGTTCTGGCGGATGACCGTCTTTCCCTTGCCCGAAGGCTGACGGAAAGCCCTGGCCCCGGTGGAACGGGCCTCGGCCTGGGTGCCGATCAGGAGGAGCGCTGCGGCCGCAACTGCCGGCGCGATTACCGACGCCTTTCGCACGACTGCATTATTTTGGACCCTGCTGACGGGCGTCAAGCAGAAAGTTAATCAAATCAGGCACTTATGCTCATACAGCATATCGCTGAAGGACAGGCACCTGACCTGGATTCGAGGACAGTCAGCCGCGTTCGAGGTAGGTGTTGTCGCGCGTGTCGATCTTAATTTTCGTCCCGGTCTCGATGAACTGCGGGACCATGACCTGGAGGCCCGTTTCCAGCGTGGCGGGCTTGTAGGAGGCCGACGCCGTCGCCCCCTTCATCCCGGGCTGGGTCTCGACGACCTTTAACGTCACGGTGTTAGGAAGCTCGATCCCGACCGGGTTGCCCTCGTAGAAGTCCACGTGGATGACGGTATTCGCCAGCAGGTACCGCATCTGCTCGCCGATGACCTCGTCGGAGAGGGCAACCTGGTCGTAGCTCTCCTGGTCCATGAAGTGGTGGCCGGCGGCATCGGAGTACAGGTACTCCATCTCCCGCTCGTCCAGCGAAGCCTTCTCGACCCTGTCCGTAGAGCCGAAGCGATGCTCGTTCATCGAGCCGCTCCGGAGGTTGCGCATCTTGGCCTGGACGAAGCCCCGCAGGTTGCCCGGGGTCTTGTGGACGACGTCGTGGACCCGGTGCAGCTCGCCGTTGTAGATGATGAGAGTCCCGCTCCGAAGCTGTGTCGCCGGAATCATCATGGGAAGTCCCCCTACCTCGAAAAAGACGCGAAATCTAGCAAACCCCCGCCCAAAACGAAAGCCCCGGGCGCCGGGCCCGGGGCGGATTGGGACCCTGTCGGAGAGCTACGGTTCCCGCCGGCGAGGCGGAACGCGCACGACCGGCGCCCGATCGATCGTCTCCGGGTCCGCCGAGGCGGGAAGGACGATCTTGAACGACGGATCCGGCGGCGTGAACTCTTCGAAGAACGCCCGCCAGGAGTCTTCCGTAAAGTAGAGCGAGGTGTCGACCGGGAGGATTCCCGTCGTCCCCGGAGCCGGAACGTCGGGCGTGAAAAGGGCCGAGGAGACGTCCGGGCGCGGCACAGAGGTTCCATAGGCGCTGTTGACGAACTGGATGAGCGCGTCGACGAAGATCGTGTAGCCGATGTTGGAAAGATGGACGGCGTCTCCAAAGGAAAAGAAACCGCCCGTCACGAAGTCCCTGGAGATGTGGATCCCTCCGAAATCGAATCCGGTCGTCCCGTGATCCCGGCCAAAGCCATAGGTGTCGAAGTAGGTGAAGCCGTTGGCCGCCGCGGCCGCCTTGATGACGTCGTTCATCGCCTTGATGCGATCGTCGATCGCCTGGACCTCGTCGGGATAGAGAAGAACGCCCACGTTGACGGTCGCGGGCGGCGTGAAGCTTCCGTCGGGGAGGGGCTTGCCGCACTGCGGAAGAGTGGGTGCGACGGCGCACGGGATTCCGAAACCGACTCCCAGGAGCGACTTTCCGCCGAGCGCGGCCTGCGGGGCGTTCGCTCCAAGCGTCACGAGAGTCCCGGCCGGCAACGGGCAGGCCGGCGCGCCGCCCGGACAGGGGTACTTCGCGTTGCCCGGGCCGAGCAGGGGGATCGGCTGGCCTCCGACTAAGACCGGCGTCCCCGTCGCGTCGGTGACGACGGGCTTGATCGCGGTCAGGAGGGGAAGCTGCTGGACGTCCCCGGTCCCGAGGAAGACACCGGTCCTTCCGTTCGCCTTCAGGGCGGCGGCCACGGCGTTGTACTTGGCGGTAAAGAGGGCCAGCGGCGTGGCCGTGACGCCGTCCAGGAGGAATCCCGCGCCGGGCGCCGTCAGGATGTCGTTGCCGACGATCGTCATCGTGATGAAGGTCGGGTTCAGGGAGAGCGCCTGGTTCAGCGCCGACCCCTTGCCTCGCAGCACGACGTCGGCCAGGCCGCCGGACGTGGTGTCCGAGACGTCGGCGATCTTGAACCCCGGCACCGAAAGGTTGTCATAGGGGCGGGCGAGAAGGGCGTTGGTCGGAACCCCCGTCTTGCCCGAGATCGGCCCGAAGCTGACCGAGGGCACGAGGCTCAACAAGGCGTTGCAGGTCGGGATGCCGGGATCGGAGATTGTCGGCTGCTGGAAGTCCAGCCCGAGCTGCCTGGCGAGGATGTTCGGGCCCGAAAAGGCCTGGTGGCGCGCCACGAGGCACCCCGCTCCGAAGCCCGCCCCGTAGCTGTCGCCGAGCGCGACGTACTTGCTGAAGTTGGGCTGGGCCGCGGCCGGAACCGCCGCCGCGAGGGCCAGGACCGCCGCCGCCGAAACCGCGCGCAACATTGCTCTTTTCATCATTCTCTCCCTGCTCAGAAGGACATCCGCAGACTGAAGGCGAAGATGTTGGCGGCTTCCTTGTAGGTCCCGAAGAAGTTGTCCTGAGATTCCCTCGTGGCGTCGAGCTTCTTGAATTTCAGGTAGAGGTCTGAGATCTCGACGCCCCACCGCGGAGTGTTGTAGCCGACGCCGATCGTGTAGGCGTCGCGGTCGTTGTCGGCGAGAATCGGGCCGGCGTTGGAGACGGGCTGCGGGGTGTTGTCCCGGTAGTAGCCGAACCTAAGCGCCCAGAGGCTCCACTTCTTCTCGACCCCCACGCGATAGGCCCAGGAGTTTTCCCAGTTCTGCTGGCGGTGCAAGTCGCGGCCCGTCAGGTCGGGGAAGACGATGTCGAGACTCTTGAATCGCTCCCACTTCGTCCAGTCGCCTTCGAGGGAGACCGTCCACTGCGCGGGGAGCCCGATCGCCGCGCCCAGGTTCACGCTCTCGGGAAAATCGATGGCCGTCTGGACCGGATGCTCCCCCTTCGGCAGCTGCGAGGCGACGATCCCGTCGAGCTGAGCGTTACCTGTGAAGCGCTGATCGAACTTCGCCGTGCCCTCGTAGTCGATCTTGATCTTGCTGCGGTAGGCCGCGCCGATCGAGAACTGCGGGACCGGCCGGATCAGAATGCCCGCGTTCCACCCCCAGCCGTGATTGTCCGTCAAGTCGCTGTTCAACTTGATGTGCGCGACGTCCACGACCGAGTTGGTGAACGGGTTGATTACGGCCGAGTTCCTCTCGAGCTGGACCTTGGAGAAGCGCACGTCCGCGCCGACCGCGAACGCGAAGGCCGGAATCGGCTGGAACGAGAAGACCGGGTTGATGTCCACCGACTGGATGACCGCGTTCTGCGAGACGAACCGGCCGGAAAAGCTGCTCGGCGAGACCGGCGTCGTGGCGTCAGACCCCGTGAAGACTTCGGCGTTGTCCCAGCGGAACGCCAGGCCATACTGCTCGAAGATTCCGAGCCCGAAGTTGATCTCCGAGGTCAGAGGCGCCACTCCGTAAAACGTCGGAAGGGTGTAGGTCGACTTGTGCTCCTTCTCCTCGCGACCCAGTCCCGGGTAGGGGTTGGCGCCCTCGAACTCTCCCTCGACCTTGGTGATGAAGGAGCTCCCGATCTCGGCCTCGAAATGCTTCTGCCACCCGAGCCCCGCCGGGTTGAAGAAAATCGCCGAGGGATCGTCGGCCACCGCGGCGAAGGCGAGGCCCATGCCCATCGCGCGGGCGCCGTGCGTGTTGATCTGGAATCCGGAGGGGAAGGCGGGAGCGGCGGAGAGAAGGATGACGGCGGCAAGGAAAACGGAGACGCGACGAAAACGGACCCGGCGAGGTCTTGTCACGTTGACCCTCCTCCTAAAAGCGAAGGTGCATAAGCTCTTGGGAGAGAAGAATCTATGCCTTCCCGCGTCCAGAAGTCAAAGGCCGATAGAATCCGAACGTGACCCGAGACAGTAACTTTCCGACGCGGGAGGCCTACGGCCGCCCGCCCCGGGCGACGCGGGACGAGCCCCTGGAGTCCGGGACTTTTCTCGGCGACCGCTACCGCATCGAAGCGGTCCTCGGCTACGGCGGAATGGGCGTCGTCTACCGGGCGCGGGACGTCAAGCTCGACACCGACATCGCGCTGAAGCGCATCCGCCCCGACCGGATGTCGGCGGAACGGTCGGCGACGCTGCGCCACGAGATCATCCTTTCGCGCCGCGTCACCCACGAGAACGTCTGCCGGGTCTACGACCTGGTGGAGTTGAACGGCGAGGAGTTCGTCTCGATGGAGTTCGTGCCGGGCCGCACGTTGAAGGAGATCGAGTCCGAGGAGAAGACGCTTGCCCTCGGAAAGGGCCTGGCGATCGCCAAGAAGATCTGCCGCGGCCTCGCCGCGGCGCACCGCTTCGGGATCCTCCACCGGGACCTGAAGCCCGAGAACGTCATCGTCACCAACGACGGGACACCCAAGCTGATGGATTTCGGGATCGCCGTCGAGAGGGACCTGTCCCACGGCGAATCCGAGTCGGTTCCGGGGACGCCGCAGTTCCTGGCCCCCGAGCTTCTCCGCGGCGACGCGCCGAGCGTCCTGACGGACCTCTACGCGATGGGGGTCGTCCTCTTCGAGATGTTCACCGGGCGCGTCCCCTTCGACGACAACGACACGGCCAGGCTCGTCCGGAGGATTGTCGTCGAGGCGCCGCCGAAGGCCGGCTCCTTCCGGCCGGACCTGCCGCCCGACCTCCTCTCGATCCTAGATCGCTCGATCTGCAAGGACCCGCAGGCGCGCTTCCCCGACGCCGACACCCTCGCCGACGCCATCGGCGCCTTCGAGGGGAGCGTCCTCGATCGGGTCCTGGCCGAGGTCTCGGTCACGCGGGCGAAGATGGTCAAGCTGATGGTGATCCTCGAGGCGAACAAGTCGCTGGCGGCGACCGACGATCCGACCGAGATCCTCGGGATCATCCTGAAGACGGCCACGTCCGAGACGGACGCCGAGCGGGGGACGATCTTCCTGCGCGAGCCCGGCACCGACACGATCGTCGGCCAGATCCTGGAAGGAGGCTCGGTCGCGCCGATCGTCCTCCCGATCGGACGCGGCCTCGCCGGCACGGTCGCGAAAACGGGCGAGATCGTCAACATCGCCGACGCCTACAACGACCCGCGCTTCGACCGCGCGACCGACGCGACCTCGGGCTTCCGCACGCGCACGATCCTGGCCGCGCCCCTCCGGACGCCGGCGGGCGAGATCGTCGGCGTCGTCGAGCTGCTGAACAAGCGCAACCGCTCCTTCACGAAGGAGGACGAAGAGTTCCTCGCCGAAGTCGGGACGCACTCGGCGCTGGCGGTCGAGGGTGTCCGCCAGCACGAGAAGGCGGTGACGCAAGCCCGTCGGCAGGGGACGGCGGGAACGCTCAGGGCGATTCGAAAGCTCGCCGATGTCGGCGAGCGCCGGCGCCTCCGCCAGGGTTGGCTGGCCGCGAAGAGATCCACGGACTAGGATCGAAGGTCCGGAGTCCGGCCCTCCCATGGCCAGCGCCTTGATCTGGACGATCGGCCACTCGAATCATTCGCTCGAAGCCTTCCTCGCGATTCTCAACGCGCACGCGATCGAGCGGGTGATCGACGTCCGGCGGTTCCCCGCCTCACGCCGGTGGCCGCACTTCAACGCGGCGAGCTTTTCCACGACTCTGCCCGCAGCGGGAATCGATTACACGGGGATGCCGGAGCTCGGCGGCCGCCGCAAGGCGCGACCCGACTCACCGCACGCGGCGTGGCGAGTCGAGGCCTTTCGCGGCTACGCGGACTTCATGGACACGAAGGAATTCGAGGAGGCTTTCGGCCGCGCCGCCGGCCTCGCCCGCGAGAAGCGCTCCGCCGTGATGTGCGCCGAATCCCTTCCCTGGCGCTGCCACCGCTCGCTCCTGGCCGACGCGTTCCTCGCCCGCGGCTGGAGCGTCTTCGAGATCCTCTCGGAGAAGGAGGACCGCCCGCGCCGGCTCCCCGCCTTCGCCCGCTTCGAAGGAACGCGCGTGATCTACGACGTCCTGACGACGGGGATCCTGGACCTCGGACGTTAGGGGAGAACGGCGACCGCGACGGCCCCGGGGCCTCCGTGCGCCCCCAGCGCGGGGCCGCACTCGGTGATCATCACGTCCGACTCCGGGTAGCGATCCCGGATCTCCCGCGCGAGCGACTCGGCCAGATCCGGCGCGTCGCAGTGGGCGACGCCGAACCGCCGGCCGGACTCGCCCGTCCCGGCGGCCTCGAAGAGGAGCGCCATCATCTTGCGCCGCGCGGAATCGAACCCGCGCGCCTTCGCGGCCGCCTCGGCCGAACCCTCCTTCGAGATCGTCAGGACCGGCAGGAGCCCGAAGAGGTTTGCGATGAACCCCTTCAACGGCGAGACGCGCCCTCCGCGGACGAGGTGCTCGAGCGTCGGCGCGGCGATGAAAAGCCGGGCGCGTTCCGACGCCTCCTTCGCGATCCGGGCGACTTCCTCCGCGGGGGCGCCCGCGGCCGCCGCCTCCGCCGCGGCCCGGACGATCAGCCCCAGCGCGACCGAGACGTTGCGGCTGTCCACGTGTTCGAACTTCGTCTTCTCGACCTGGCGCGACCCGACGATGGCCGCCTGGAAAGTTCCCGAGACGGCGGCCGAGAGGTGGACCGAGACGATCGAGCCGGCGTGGGTGGCCATATTCTGGTAGACCTGCGTGAAGTCCGCCGGCGGCGGCTGCGAGGTCCTGGGCTCTTCCGTCGTCACGGCGAAACGCGCGTAGAACTCCGACGGCGTGAGCGTGACCTTGTCGAGGTAGTTCTCCGACCCGAAGTACACGCGGACCGGAACGACGCCGACATTCAGCTCCTCGAAGACCGACTGCGGCAGGTCGCACGTCGAATCCGTCACGACCGCGACCCGCGACGAGCGATTCTTGTCGAACCGCGTCTCGTGCTGTGCGTGCATGTCCTCGACCTTGGTCTGGGCGACCTCGGCCAGCTTCGCGGCGGCGGCGAAGAGCTTTTCCGGCTCGTTGGTGTGGACGTGGAGCCGGACCTTCCTCGAGCTTCCCGCGATGACGATCGAGTCGCCGAGCAGGGCGGCCTGCCGGCGCAGCTCGTCGCGGTCGATCGCGTCCCCTTCCAGCAGCGCCTCGGTGCAGTAGCGGAAGAGGATGTCCTCGAGCTGCTTGTCGAACACGGCCGCCTTGATGTCCTCCGGCGGCTCGGGCACCGAGTGGCGCGCGGCCTCCCGGAGGTACCGGACGATCCCCTCGACGAGGTAGACGAAGCCCTGCGCTCCCGCGTCCACGACGCCCGCCTTGGCGAGCGCCTTCATCTGACGGGGAGTGTTCTCGAGCGACTTCTTCGCCTCCGAAAGCGACTCGGGCAGAAGCTCCGCGAAGTCCGCCTCCGCCTCGGCCCTCCCGCGCACGGCGGCCGCCCAGTCCCGGATCACCGTCAGGATCGTCCCCTCGACCGGCCGGGCGATCGCGCCCCACGCCGACTCCGCCGCCCGGACCACCGCGGCGCCGAACTCGCGCGTCGAGGCCCGCGGGGCGTCGGGGAGCGCCTCGGAGAACCCCGAGAAGAACTGGGCCATGATGGCGCCGGAGTTTCCGCGGGCTCCGGCGACCGCTTCCTCGGCGATGACCCGCGACATTTCCGCAACGTGGCGCTGCCGGACCCGCGAGATCCCGGCGGCGATCTTCTGGAGGGTCGTCGCGAGGTTGGTCCCGGTGTCGCCGTCCGGCACGGGGAAGACGTTGATCTTGTTCAGGGGCTCGGCGCGCTCCGCGACAAACCGCGCTCCCGCGATGACCGACCGCGAGAGGCGCCGGCCGTCGAGGTACCCGACGGCGATCACGACTTGAAGTGCGCCGGCTGGGCCCCGGCGGCGACGGACGGCGCGCGCCCGGTTTTGGACTCCTCCGACAGCACCGGAAGGCGCTCGAGGTAGAGCAGGACTACGCCGCAGCCCATGCACGCCCACGGGAAGACCCTCTCGTCGCCCCAGTCGAAGAACCGCCGCTTCCAGGGATTCCTCCAGAAGCGGAAGGTCGCGTGCCGGGAGCGGATCAGCTCGCCTCCGCAGAGCGGGCACTTGCGCCGTAACTCGTTCATGGTGCGCCGGGAGGATATCGCAGCGAGGCGCCCGGGCCCCGGCCGTCTACGTCCCCGGCTCGGGGCGCCAGCGCAGGACGAGGTTCCTCGCGGCGGCGACCTCGTCCACGCGGCGGACGGGAGTCGTGTGCGGCGCTTTCCGGATGATCTCCGGGTTCTCCTCGGCCTCGCGCGCGATCGCGCGCATCGCGGCGACGAAGGCGTCGAGCCCGGGCTTTCCTTCCGTCTCGGTCGGCTCGATCATCAGCGCGCCGTGGACGATCAGCGGGAAGGAGATCGTCGGCGGGTGGAACCCGTAGTCCATGAGCCGCTTGGCCATGTCCATGGCCTGGATGCCGCGCTCGGTCTGCTTCTTGTCGGAGAAGACCACCTCGTGCATGGACGGTGCGTCGTACTTCAGGTGATAGACGCCCGTCAGGCCGGCGCGGATGTAGTTGGCGTTCAAGACCGCGCCGCGGGCCACCTCGCCGATCCGGTTCCCGTAGGCCGAGATGTAGGAGAGGGCCCGCACGAACATCCCGTAGTTGCCGAGGAAGGTCCTCAGGCGGCCGATGGAGTCCGGCCGGTCGTAGTCGAGCGTGAACGTCCCGTCCGGGCGCCGCTCGACGGTCGGCCGCGGGAGAAACGGAACGAGCTTCTCCGCGACCGCGACCGGCCCCGATCCGGGTCCTCCGCCGCCGTGCGGCGTCGAGAAGGTCTTGTGCAGGTTCATGTGCATGACGTCGATGCCCATCAGCCCCGGCTTGGCGACGCCGACGAAGGAGTTGAAGTTCGCCCCGTCGCAGTAGAGGTATCCGCCCTTCGCGTGGACGACGCGCGCGATCTCGAGGATCTGGTTCTCGAAGATGCCGAGCGTGTTGGGCACCGTCAGCATCAGCGCCGCGACGTCCTCGGTCATCGCCTCCTCGAGGACGTGGAGATCGAGCGTGCCGCGGGCGTTGGATTTCAACTCCCGCACCTTGTAGCCGGCGAAATGCGCCGAGGCGGGGTTGGTGCCGTGCGCGGAGTCCGGGATCAGGACGATCCTGCGCGGGTTGCCTTCCTTCGCGAGCGCCGCCCGGACCATGAGGATGCCGGCCAGCTCGCCCTGCGCGCCGGCGGAGGGCTGGAGCGTGACGCGAGAGAGCCCGGTGAGCTCGATCAAGAACCGCTCGAGCCGCCATGCGAGCTCCAGTGTCCCCTGCGAGACCGCCTCCGGCGCATAGGGATGGGACGCCGCGAACCCGGGAAGGCGCGCGGCCTCCTCGTTGGTCCGGGGATTGTGCTTCATCGTGCAGGAGCCCAGGGGATAGAGGGCCTGGTCGATGGAGAAGTTCAGCTTCGAGAGCCGCGTGAAATGGCGCGCGATCTCGACTTCCGAGACCTCGGTCTCGCCGGCGATCTCTCCGCGGCGCAGGCTCTCCGGGATCCCCGAGCCGGCCGGAACGTCGAGCGGAGGCAGCGAGTAGCCGACCTTCCCCTCGCCGGACCGCTCGAAGACGAGCGGCTCGACACGCGGCTCGGGACGCAGGACGCTCGCCGGGAGCGACGCCGTTTTCTCTTCGAGCTCGACGCTCATCGGGTTTCCTTCAGGGCCGCCAGCAGGCGGTCCATCTCGTCTTTCGTGTTCATCTCGGTCGCCGCGACGAGGAAGCGGTTGCCCTCGCCGTGGAACCGCGAGAGCGGGACGCCTCCCAGGATCTTCTTCGACGCCAGGGCGGCGAGGAGCGGCTCGGCAGGACCGGGAGCCTCGACGGTGAATTCGTTGAAGGTCGGCCCCGAGAACGGAATGCGGTAACCCGGCGCCTTCGCGATCCCGGCCTTCAGGTACTCCGCCTTCGCGTGCGACTGCTCCGCGACCTCGCGCAGGCCCTTCTTGCCGAGAAGCGACATGTGGATGTTGGCGGCGAGCGCCATCAGTCCCTGGTTGGTGCAGATGTTGGAGGTCGCCTTCTCCCGGCGGATGTGCTGCTCACGCGTCGAGAGCGTGAGGCAGAACGCGCGCCGCCCCTCCGCGTCGTGCGTCTGGCCGACGAGGCGGCCGGGAAGCTGGCGCTGGTGCTCCGCCCGGCAGGCGAGGAAGCCGACGAGCGGCCCGCCGTTGTGCATCGGGACCCCGAGCGACTGGCCTTCGCCGCAGGCGATGTCCGCGCCCCCCTCCCCCGGCGGCGCCAGCAGCGCGAGCGAAGCCGCCTCGGCGATGACGGCCACCGACAGGGCGCCCTTCGCGCGCGCGGCGGCCGACCCGGTGTTCCAGTCCTCGATCACGCCGTAGAAGTTGGGCGACTGCACGGCGACGGCGAAGGTCGCGTCGTCCACGGCCCCTTCGAGGGCCGCGGCATCCGTCGCTCCGGTCCTGGAAGAGACGGGAACCTCGACCACCTCGAAGCCGAGGTTGGCGAAATAGGTCCGGACGGTCTCGCGGTACTCGGGATGGATGCCGTGCGAGAGGACCGCCCGGCGGCGCCCGCGGACCGCCCGCTCGGCCATCAGCAGCGCTTCGACGAGCGCCGAGGCGCCCTCGTACAGCGACGCGTTGGCCACGTCGAGGCCGGTCAACAGGCAGATGTGCGTCTGGAACTCGAAGATGGACTGCAGCGTCCCCTGCGACACCTCGGGCTGATACGGCGTGTAGGACGTCAGCCACTCGGCGCGCAGCAGCATCTGGTCGGCGATCGCGGAGACGTAGTGGTTGTAGAGCCCCGCGCCGAGGAAGAAGGCGGTGTCGCGGGCGGACGCGTTGCGCGAGGAGAGGCCGCCCATCATCCTCCGGATCTCGATCTCCGAGAGAGGATCCGGCAGGTCGGGCGCCCGGAGGACCTCGGGCGGGATCGAGGAGAAGAGCGCCTCGACCGAGGGCGCCCCGATCGCGCGGAGCATCTCCGAGCGGTCGGCGTCGGAGACCGGGAGGAACTTCACTTCTCCTTCTCTTCTTCCTTGAGGTACTCGGCGTATTTCTCGGCCGTCATGAGCTTCTCGACCTCTTCGTCGGTCGACAGCTTGACCTTGATGAGCCAGCCGTCGCCGTACGGGTCGTCGTTGACGATGCCCGGCTCGGCGACCGCCGCCTTGTTGATCTCGACGACCTCGCCGGACACCGGCGTAAAGAGCTCCGAGACCGCCTTGACCGACTCGACGGTCCCGAACTCCTCGTCGGCGTTGTAGACATGGCCCACTTCCGGGAGCTCGAGGTAGACGATCTCGCCGAGCTCCTTCTGGGCGTGGTCCGAGATGCCGATCGTTCCGGTCTCCCCGTCCACCCGGACCCACTCGTGGCTGGCGGCGTAACGCAGGTCTTCGGGATTCAAGCCGATACCTCCTTCTTCCTCTTGTAGAACGGCGTCTCGACGACCCGCGCGCGCGCCTGGCGCCCGCGGATGTCCACGGAGAACTCCTCGCCGACGTCGCCGGCGGCCGCCGGCAGCAGCGCGAGCCCGATGGGGCGGCCGAGCGTGGGGGAATGCGTGCCGGACGTGACGACGCCGGCGCCGGCGGAGGTCTGCGCGGGGTAGCCGTGCCGCGCGATCCCGCGGTCGCTCATCTCGAAGCCGACGAGCCTGCGCGGGACTCCCTCGGCCTTCTGCTTCTCGAGGGCGCCGCGGCCGAGGAAATCGCCCTTCTTCATCTTGACGATCCAGCCCAGGTCCGCCTCCCACGGCGTGACCGTGTCGTCGATGTCGTTGCCGTAGAGCGCCATCTTCGCCTCGAGGCGCAGCGTGTCTCGCGCTCCGAGGCCGCAGGGCTGGATTCCCTCGGGCTTGCCCGCCTCCAGCAGCGCCCGAAAGACCTTCTCCGCCGCTTCGGGCGGAAGATAAAGCTCGAAGCCGTCTTCCCCCGTGTAGCCCGTGCGCGAGACGATCGCCGGGGTACCCTGGACCGCGATCTCGCGGAAGGCGTAGTAGGCCAGGTCGGACGGGTCCGACTCGCAGACCCGGGCGACGATCGCCGGCGCCTTCGGCCCCTGGACCGCCAGGAGGGCGTAGTCGTCGCTGCGGTTCTCGACCTGCGTCCCGGCGCCCGCCCGCTCCTTCGCCCAAGCGAAGTCCTTCGGCGTGTTGGACGCGTTGACCACGACGAGGTAGGAATCCGCGCCGCGCCGGTAGACGAGCAGGTCGTCCACGAAGGTCCCCCGCTCGGTCAGGAACGCCGAGTAATGGATGCGCCCGTCGG
>DATFWF010000112.1:0-15089 GCA_035259605.1 Thermoanaerobaculia bacterium | reverse complement strand
GAGATCTCGCGAAGCGCGCGCCGAGGAAACCCAGCCCGAGCGTGAAGAGAACGACGAGCGAATATCCCCGGGCGTTGGTCGCGAAGAGGACGAGGTACGGATACGCGCAGGCCCCCGCCGCGGCGAAGACCCCGCCCTCCCACCCGAGAAGCTCCCGGGCAAAGAGGAAGAGCGCGAGGAGCGAAGCGATCCCCGCCAGGCAGGCGGGCGCCCGGATCGCGGCGGGATGCGAGCCGAGGACCCCGGTCGATGCCTTGGCCAGGACGCTGTGGAAGACGTGGTTGGTCGTCAACGAATAGTTGAAGACCCGGTAGCCCGGCGCGAGCGAGAAGTTCAGATACGCAAGCGACTCGTCGAACCGCATGGGCTGCGCGAGGAATCCGGCGCTCGCCGCCGCTCCGATCGCCAGCGCCAGGGCGAGCCAGAGAATCGGCTCGCGCGAGCGGCGCTCGGCCCGCGTGGAGCTCGCCGGGGTCTTCCGATCCGCGCGCAGGCGGGCGGCGAGGCCCTGCCCCTTCGCGGAGGCGAGGAGGCTCGCGCCCGCCAGGGCGAGTAACACGAATCCGTAAACCGTGAACACCATCTCCAGGACCCCGGCGCGCTTGGGCCAACCGGGAGACGGGTACAGAAACTGGAGAAGCGCCTGATGAACGGGGGGACGGCCCAGAGCCAGCAGCGCCGCCCCCGCAAGGACGAGGAACACCGTCGCCCGGGACAGCCTCTTCGTCGGGCGTCCGTCCGGACGGAATCGATCAGCAGGGTGCTTCAAGGAATCGGCAGGGGCTTTGCCCTTGGATGGAACAGCGCGAGCCACAGATACCGGAGATACCAGAGACCGAAGGGGTAGTTCCGGCGGTCGCGACGCGCCAGCATCTTGACGAAGTCGAAATGGTTCGTGAGGGCCTGGCGCGGCGGCTCGACGAAGACGGGGCGGCCGGCAATGTGAGACATGATCGATTTCGCCACGTGCGCGTAGGCCCAGGGCGTCGGGGAGTTGGTCTCCAGCACGCCGGGCGCCAGGAGAAAGAGGTTGGGGGCGTCCGTCGAGCGAAAGACCGAGCAGCAGCGCGCGGCGACCTCGTTCGGCCCCCTCGCCGCGGCAAGCGAATCCAGCCCCAGGTAGCCGAGGTCCATGGCGTATCCGGTTCCCCAGAGCAACACGTCCGCCTCGATCTCCTCGCCGTTGGAGAGGCGAATCGTGTTGCCGCGAGCCGACCGCACCTCGGCGCGGTGGCGCTCGATGCGGTCGAAGCCCTTACTTCGCCGTGATCAGCAGGTGCCCGCGCCGGTTCTGCTGGTAGCAGGGCTCGTTCTCCTCGCCGCAGAAGGGACGCTCCTTCCCGTAGGAGACGGTCTGGACGCGGGCCGCCGTCACTCCCAGGGCGGCGAGGTACTCGCGCACCGCGGCCGCGCGGCGGTCGCCGAGCGCCAGGTTGTATTCCTCGGTCCCGCGCTCGTCGCAGTGGCCCTCGATCAGGAGCCTCGTGGACGGGTACTTCTTCAGCCACCCGGCGTCGGCGTTCAACGCCTCGCGCGCGTCGGCCCGCAGGACGGACTGGTCGTAGTCGAAAAAGGCGTCCTTCAGGTACCCCTGTCGGTTGAGCGTCGCGAGGTCGGCGGAAAGAACGTCCGCTTCGGCCGACGACGGGCTCGAGACCACCGGCGGAGCGACGGAGGTCGCCGCGGCCGGGGGCGGCGGGGCGGCGGACGTCGCCGCCGTCTGCGGCTTCTTCGCGGCGCAGGCGGAGGCGAAGGCGGCGGCGAGGACCAGCGAGAGCGAAAGGGAAAGGGAAAGGGTCGCGGCGGGACGGCTCTTGATCATGACTCGGATCTCCTTCGGCGAAATATCGTATCACGATGCGTTGCCGTGCTACCCTGTCGGGATGAAACGCCTGCGGGACCGGGACTACCACGCCCTGGCTCAGTGGCGCCACGCGCTGCGGAGGTTCCTGTCGGCGTCGGAGTCGATCACGCGGTCCCTCGGCGTCTCGCCGACCCAGTACCAGCTGCTCCTCTTCGTCCGCGGCGCCGGGGACGGCGGCCCTGCGATCGCCGAGCTGGCCGAAAGGCTCCAGGTCCGGCACCAGAGCGCGGTCGGCCTCGTGGACCGCTGCGAGGCCGCCGGGCTGGTGCGCCGCCGGCGCGACCCCGCCAACCGCCGGCGGGTCCTGATCAGCCTGACCCGGCGCGGCTCGACGCTCCTGGCCCGCCTGGCGTCGGAGCACTACCGCACCATCGAGAACCTGGGCGTCGCCTTCGTGCCGCCGTCGCTCGCGCGGCGGCCCCGTCCGGCTACGGCGCGCCGGCCTTCCTGAGGAGCTCTTCCAGGCCGGCGAAGTCGCCGCGGCGCGAGGCGGTCTCGCCCGAGCGGTTGTAGGTCACCTTGCCGGAGGAGTCGAGGATCGCGAGCGTCGGGATGTAGCCCCGGTAGAACCGCGAGACCAGGACCTTCTGGTCCCGGCTGGCATGATCCAGGTCCACGACCAGGAATCGGACGGCGTCCTTCATCTTTCCGGCGACCGCCACGAACCGCTCGGCCTCGCGGTTCGTGTTCCAGCAATGAGACGTTCCGAAGAAGATCGCGGTCGGCCGGTCCGAGGCGATCCGAGCGTCGCCCAGGTTGTCTCCTCGAATCGGGAAGTTGCGCGACGAGTCGTCGGTGAAGGAAAGGTCCGGGGCGAGCGAGAGGCTGCGGGCGCCTCCCGGTCCGGCCGGCGCCACCTCGGGCTCACCGGCGCCCTTCGCGGCTCTCGCCAGCTCGGCGGCTCCGAACAGGAGGAGAAGGAACGCGAAACCGGTCAGGACCGGCGCAGAGACTCTGAGGAAACGGGTTTCGATCGCTTTCATGGGTCACCTCACAAGCCGTCGTACTTCGAGTAGCCGCGCTCGCCCCAGTAGTCGCCGGGCTCCGCGGCGGAATAGGCGATCGACGTGACCGCCTTGATGTTCTTCAAGCCGAGCTTCATCGGGACGAGCAGCCGCAGGGGCGCCCCGTGGGCGAGCGGCAGCGGCCGGCCGGAGACGTGCGTCGCGAGGAGGGCCTGCGGATGACGCGCGGTCGGCAGGTCGATCGAGACGTAGTAGGGATCCGGGTTGCCCGAGAAATCCAGGTTCACCGCGGAGTCCAGCCGCGCCCACTTCGCGCCGGGCGCCGGCGGATAGGCGGAGAGCAGGTCCGCGAACCGCAGGCCTCCCCACCAGGCAATGATGCTCCACCCCTCCACACAGCAGAGCCGCGTGACCTGGTCGTGCCGCGGAAACTTCGAGAGCAGGTCGCCGATCGTCAGCGTCTCGATCTTTCCCGACGCGAGCCCGGAGAGCGTGAGGGTCCAGCCGGGGAGGTACCCCGGGCCCGGCGTCTTCCCCTCGTAATTGTTGCGGAGCGGTGTCACGTCGGATTTCGAATACGTGCGCACCGAGCGGTCCGGCGAGTAGAGCGCCTCGGCCACGTCGTCGTCGAAAGTGAGGACTCCGTTCAGGAATCGCTCGCGCCTTTCCCCCGTCGCGCCCACTCGAGCTTCCAGCGAATCGAGCCAGCCGCGCATCTTGTCGGTCAGGTGCAGCCGGCGCGTGTCGTCCGGGAGGAGCCACCAGAACCCGGCCGCCGCCGCGAGCGTGCCCGCGCCGAAGAGCAGGAAGTCGCGCCGGGAGCGCGCCCGCAGCTTCGAAACCGGGACCTCGACGGGGATCTCAGGCTTTTCCATGGGACGCCCCTTCGCGGACGCGCTCGGACCAGCCGGTGATCATCGATCGGAACGTGTCCCAGCCGTCGGCGAAGACCAGGATGACGTGCGGCACGACGAAAGCCGCGAAAACGACCATCACGGTGAAGTGGACGATCCGCGCGCCGTTGTAATTGACGAAGAGGCGCTCCAGCCATTTCAACTGGACCGGCTTGTGAATCGCCCATCCGCTCGCGACCGCGAGGATCCCGAGGATGGGCATGGAGAAATACGCGCCCCGCTGGAGCGCGTTGTATTTCGACCGGACCGGCGGGTGGGGCCAGGGCCGGCGAAGCAGCTTCGCCGGAAGAACGCCGGCGTAATAGCGCAACATCTTCAGCGCTTCGGGGACGTCGGAGAGCCGCGGCAGGAGAGCCCGGTACCCATCTCCGAGGAAGAGCCCGAGGACGTAGAGCAGGCCGTTGGCCATGAAGAGGTACGCGAAGAGCCAGTGGAGGCGCAGCGCCAGCGCGAGGTGAAACGTGCCGATTCCGACGCGGTTGTAGACCCAGCCTCCCGGGTCGTGGTCGCCGCTCGCGCCCGGCACGTGCCGCACGATCCAGATGCCGAGGTCCGCGATGTAGTCGGTTGACCCGGTCGTCGCGTCGCGCGCGTGCTCGAAGACGGGCGCGGCCCAGTAGATCGAGAGGCCCGTGGCGATCATTCCGAAGAGGATCGGCACGTTCAACCAGTGCGAGAGCCGCACGAGCGCGTGGTGCTTGACGACGACGGCCCGGGTCGCCGCGCGCGGGACGGCAGGAGCGGCGGCGATCGAGCTCAAGGGGAGACCCTCGCCGCCGCGGGCTTGTCCTTCTCCGCGCGCCCTTCCTTCAGCTTCTTCTTCAGCGCCTCGCGGGTCAGTCTCGGGGAGTCCTCGCGCCGGGTGGCCGCCAGGTCCTCGAGGCAGCGCACGACGAGCGCCGTCCACCCAGTCTGGTGGCTGGCCCCGACGCCGCGGCCCGTGTCGCCGTGGAAATACTCGTGGAACAGGACCAGGTCGCGCCAGTGCGGATCGGAGGCGTAGCGCGGATCGCCTCCGTGGCAGGGACGCGCGCCCGTGGAGTCCGGCAGGAACGGCGTCGCCAGCCTCCGGGCGATCTCGTGGGCAACCTCCGTGAGGTTCAGGAACTTCCCGGACCCGACGGGGCATTCGACTTTGAACTCATCACCGTAGAAGTGGTGGTAGCGCTCGAGGGCCTCGACGAGGAGATAGTTGACGGGGAACCAGACCGGTCCGCGCCAGTTCGAGTTGCCGCCGAAAAGCCCGGTCGTGGATTCGCCCGGGTCGTAGTCCACACGGTGCTCCATCCCGCCCACCTCGAAGATGTAGGGGTGTCCCCGGTGGACGCGGGACACCGCCCGGATCCCGTGGGGAGACAGGAACTCGGATTCGTCGAGCATGTACCGGAGGACCTTCTGTAGCCGCTCGCGGGACGGGATCGCCAGCAAGCGGCGCGACTCCGAGCTAGCCGAGCTCGCCATGTAGGAGATGTGGGACGCCAGGTCGGCGCGGTTCTCCAGGAACCATTTCGCGCGGCGCCGGAAGCCAGGCATCTTCTTCACGTAGCTGTCCTCGAAGACCTCGACCGCGAAGAGCGGGATCAATCCCACCATGGACCGGACCTTCAGGGGCAGGTGGGTGCCATCCAGGTGAAGTTGGTCGTAATAGAAGCCGTCGTCCTCGTCCCAGAGCCCCATCCCTCCGAGGGAGTTCATCGCGTCCACGATCGCGACGAAGTGCTCGAAGAACTTCGAGGCGACGTCCTCGTAGGCGGAGTCCTGGCTGGCGAGCTCGACCGCCATTGCGAGCATGGACAGGCAGTAGAACGCCATCCACGCCGTGCCGTCGGCCTGCTCGAGGTGGCCGCCCGTGGGCAGCTCCGCCGAGCGGTCGAAGACGCCGATGTTGTCGAGCCCGAGAAAGCCGCCCGCGAAGAGGTTGTTCCCCTCCGGGTCCTTGCGGTTGACCCACCACGTGAAGTTGATCAGGAGCTTGTGGAAGACCCGCACCAGGAACTTGCGGTCGCGCTGGCCGCGCGCGCCGGTGATCTTGTAAACCCGCCACGCCGCCCACGCATGGACGGGAGGGTTGACGTCGCCGAAGGCCCACTCGTACGCGGGGATCTGCCCGTTGGGCTGCATGTACCACTCGCGCAGCAGCAGGAGGAGCTGCTCCTTGGCGAAGTCCGGATCGATCCGCGCCATCGGCACCATGTGAAAGGCGAGGTCCCACGCGGCGTACCAGGGGTACTCCCACTTGTCCGGCATCGAGATGACGTCGCGGTTGTAGAGGTGCCTCCAGCCGGAGTTGCGGCCGCTGCGCCGCGCCTCGGGAGGCGGAGGCTGCGAGGGATCGCCGTCCAGCCAGTCCTTGACGGAGAAATGGTAGAACTGCTTGGACCAGAGAAGGCCCGCGTACGCCTGCCGCGCGACTCGCTTCTCCTCGGCCGTCAGCTCGGGCGGCAGCCGATCCGCGTAGAACGCGTCGGCTTCCGAAATCCGTTCGTTGAAGACCCCGTCGAACCCGGCGCCGAAGGGCTCGGCCGGAACGCATTCCTCCGAGTAGAGGCGAAGCTGAAGCGTCGTCTCGCCTCCGGCGGGGATCTCGAGCCGGTAGAGCGCGGCGGCCTTCGTTCCTTCCGGAGTCGGCGAGACGGCATCCGCGCGGCCGTGGACGAGGTATTCGTGGAACGCGTCCTTGACGTGAGGCTCCGAATTCGGGGAGTTGAAGAGCCGCTCCGCGTTCGTGGAGTTCTCGGTGAACAGGAACGACGGGTTGCCTTCCACCGCCAGGAAGAAACGCCCGAGTGACTCGTGCTCGGCGAGGAGCATTCCGGAGTCCGCCGCGGAGATGCCGGGCTTTCTCCAGTAACCCTCGCCGGTCCGTCCCCACGTCCACGTATTCCGGAACCAGAGGGTCGGAAGGACCGCCACCTTCGCCGGGTCGGGGCCGCGGTTGGCAATCGTGATCCGGATGAGGATGTCGTCGGGCGCCCCCTTCGCGTACTCGACGAACACGTCGAAGTACCGGCCGTCGTCGAAGATCCCGGTGTCCGGCAGGTCGAACTCGAGGTCGCGCTTGCCCCTCCGGCGGTTCTCCTCGACCAGCCAGCCGTAGGGGAACTCCCGCTGCGGGTACTTGTAGAGGGCCTTCATGTAGGAGTGCGTCGGCGTGGAGTCGAGGTAGAAGTAGATCTCCTTGACGTCCTCGCCGTGGTTGCCCTCGTTGCCGGTCAGGCCGAAGAGGCGCTCCTTCAGGATCGGGTCGCGGCCGTTCCAGAGCGCGAGAGCGAAGCAGAGGCGTCCCTCCCGGTCCGTGATCCCGAGCAGGCCGTCCTCCCCCCACCGGTACGTGCGGCTCCTGGCGTGATCGTGCGGGAGGTACTCCCAGGCCGTTCCATACTCCGAGTAGTCCTCGCGGACGGTGCCCCACTGCCGCTCCGAGAGGTAGGGCCCCCACCGCTTCCAGTTGCTCGTCCGGGTCGCGTCGTCCTCGAGGCGGATCTCCTCGGCCAGCGGGCCCGCGTTCTCCTCGCTCATTCCGCGATCTCGCAGTACACCTTGATCGCTCCTTTCGCCCCGTTCAACGACTCGAAGAGCTGGCGGTAATTCTCCAGCCCCTTGACCGGGTGCGTCAAAAGCCTTCCGAGCCAGCCGGGATACTCCGATTCGGCCTGCGCCATGTCCTTCACGCCGCCCTCGAAGTACTCGCGGTTGGCGTTGACGGTGCCGACCATGACCTTGTTGCCGAGGACGAATTCGAGGTTGATCCGGTCGGCGGGCACCGTGATCTCCCGGTTTCCTCCCGTGACGCTCGAGAGCACGAGCACGCCGTTCTTCGCGAGCGCCCGCATGCTGTCGAAGACGACCGGGGAAAAACCCGTCGCCTCGAAGATGATGTCGTAGCCGCCGACCCGCGCCGCCTCTTCGATGAGCGGCGTCTCCTTCGTCGAGAGGTACCGAGCGCCGAGCGCTTCGACCAGGTCGGAGTTGAGATACGGCCGCGGCGTCAGGCCGAAGGTCGTGACGGAGATGCCTCGCAGCCGCAGGATGAGCGTCGCGAGAAGCCCGATCGTCCCGGCGCCCATGACCGCGGCGCGCCTGGGCCTCCAGACGCGCAGCCGCCGCTGGATCTCGTAGGCCTGCGTGATTCCCTTCTCGGCGACCGTCAGCGGCTCGAGCAGGACGGCGACGTCCTTCAATCCCCCCGGGATCTTGACGACGAAGTCCGCGTCATCGACCGCGTACTCCGTCAGGAACCCGTGGAGCAGGTTGATGCCGTGCTCGAAGTAGGAGTCGTCCGTCGTCATGTCGGAGGTCCCGATGACGTCGTAGAGGCTCTTGCCGGGGCGGCGGACCGTCGCCACGACGTAATCGCCCGGCGCGACCTCCGTCACGTTCTCGCCGACGGCCTCGACCTGGCCGAGGTTCTCGTGCCCGAGCACGAGGAAGTTCGAGCCCGCGGGCGCCGCGCCGTACTCGCCGGCGTTGATCTCCTTGTCGGTCCCGTCCACGCCGCAGCGCAGGACCCGGATGAGCACCCCGCGCCCGCCGGGAACCTGGGCGAGCGAAGGCCGGGCGAGGTCTGCCAGGTGGACCGAGCCGGGCTGGCGCGGGAAGACGGCGACCGCTTTCATCAGACGGCCGCCGCGAGGCGCGCTCTTTCCGGAAGGTGGATCGTCACCGGCCTCGTTGCGACTCCCGCGCACGAGAGGCAGCGGTAGACCTCGACGAGGATTCCCCGGAAGTCGATGTCGGCGGCGTTGGGGCCGTCGCCGGCCCAGGAGAGATCGAGAGGCTCCGGCTGGGGAACCATCGGAAGGTTGCAACGGTAACAGGTCACGCGCTCTTTCATCGCCCTTTCCTTTCCTGCTGACAAGTTTTCGATGCCGGCGGGGAAGGGCGGTTTCAGCCGGTCTTAAGGGCGGGTTAAGCCGGCCGGGCCCCGGCGGAGCAGGCCGCGACCGCGGTGTCGTGGATCGGGGTGGGTACGCCCGACTCGCGGCCGTACCGGGAGACGGCGCCGCTCAGGATGTCGAGCTCGTTGGGCCCGCCCCGCTCGAGGTCGAGCAGGAAGCTCGGCTTCAAGTGGGGCTGAAGCGCCCCAATCGTCTGGAGAACCTTGTCCTCCTCCCCCGCCGGCAGCGCGACCCTCCGCGCCCGGGCGACGGCGGCGATCTCGCGGCCGGCCCGATCGAGGAGCTCCGGTCCGAGCGTCGCTTTGAGGACCGCGCCGATCGGCGCCCGGCAGAGCCCGCACGCCGCGGCGATCGTCGTCAGGAAGAGGAACTTGCGCCACAAGGCCACGGCGATGTCGTCGGAGACCTGCGCCTCCGCACCTGCGTCCCGGAAGGCCGCGGTAATCTTCCCGGCGCGCTCCGAAGGGCCGCCGGAATGTTCCCCGACAACGACACGACGAAAGTCGCTTCGCCTGGTGATGACGCCCGGCCCGGACTTCTCGGCGCTGATGACGGCGAGACCGGCGAGCATCCTCTCCTGCGGGACCCCGCGCGAGGCGAGCGACTCGAAGGCCTCGACGCCGTTCAAGAGCGGGACCACCACCGCGCCCCCTTCCGCCACGCGCCGGACCGCCGGAGCCACCTCGGCGAGGGAATAGCTCTTGACGGCCACGATGGCGAAGTCCGCCGGCAGGAGCTCCGCCGGGTCCGCGGTAGCGAGGGCCCGGACCGTGAAGGCGCCGTCGGGCTCGCGGACTTCCAGGCCGCGCGACCGGATCGCCTCCAGGTGAGGCCCGCGCGCCAGGAGCTTCACCTCGTGCCCCGCGCGCGCCATGGATCCGCCGAAGTACCCGCCCACGCCGCCCGCCCCGATGATTGCGATCTTCATGGGGAAGGATGATATCGGCCCGGACGCCGCGACGCCGCGCCGTTACGCCTCCGCGCGCACGGCGAAGACCGGCGCGAGCAGAGCCCGCAGGGCGAGGCGCGCCCGGTGGAGCCTGACCTTTACGGCGTTTCGAGTCAAAGCGAGCATCTCGGCGGTCTCTTCCGTCGAAAGCTCCTCGATGTCGCGAAGGATGAGAACCGTCCGGTAAGCGGCCGGAAGCTTCTCGATCGCCTCGCGGACCGTCTGGCGGGTCTCGCGGGAGAGCATCGCCTCCTCCGGACCGATCGCCCAGTTCTCGACTGGCCCCGCGTGGTGGCCGGTCTCGTCGAAGCGCGGCAGGTATTCCTCGATCGGGGTCTCGGGGCGCCGCGAAGCGCCGCGGATCTTCATCAGGCAGGCGTTGACGACGATCCGGTGGAGCCAGGTGGAGATGGCGCTTCCCCCGCGGAACGAGCCGACCGACCGGAAGGCGGAGAGGAAGGCCTCCTGCACGGCGTCCTGGGCGTCCTCGGATCTCGAGAGGAAGTGGCGCGCGCTCGCCAGCATTCTTCCGGCATACTTTCGGACCAGCTCCTCGTACGCGCTCTCGTCGCCGGAGCGCAACCGAGCGAGGAAATCGTCCTCGCCGGCCCGGGTTTCCTCCGTGAAGTTCTCCGCGCACTCGCTCGCCTCGCACCGGACCCGATCGGCAGTCTTCATCTCGAGCCTCCATTGGACTGGAGCAACTCCCGGACGAAGCCGGAGGGGCCATCGAGGCGAACCTGCCGGCTGACCAGCTCTCGGAGGAGGATTTCGCCCCTGCGGTCCACGAAGCTCACGCCCGAGACCTCGAAAGCCAGTGGACGCTGGAGGGCCAGCTCCGCCTCGGCGATCTCCCGCAGCGCCCCGACCCACGGGCCGACCAGCCTGCCTTCGAGCTTCAGGACCGCTACGGTCCCGGGGGATTCGAGCCTCGTGATCTTGAGCATCGGTTCCGTTCTCGACGTTCAGGTAAGGCAATCGGCGTACCCGGTCCCGAAGACACCTCTCGCGGGATCAAGCAGCAGAATCGAAAGGAGTTGTTCGAAGATGCGGTCGGGCGTGACCGCCAGGCTCCCCCTCAAATCTCGTGGGGGCTACGAAATTTCGTGGGGGCGGATTCTTTCGATGCCGAGCTTCTTGATCCGGCTTCGGAGGGTATTCGGGTGGAGCCCCAGGATGCTCGCCGCGCCCCGGGGCCCCTCGACCACTCCGCCCGTGGATTTGAGCGCCGCCCGGATGTGCGAGCGCTCGAGCTCCTCGAGCGTGCGCGATCCGTCGGCCTCGACCCCGGAGGCGCTCGAGGGCGCGAGCATGTCCTGATCGATCTCGAGGATCGGGCCGCGAGCGAGGATCGCAGCCCGCTCGACGACGTTCTGAAGCTCGCGGATGTTGCCCGGCCAGGCGTAGGAGGTCAGGCGGTCCATGCTCGCGCGGCTGAAGCCGTCCAGGCACTTGCCGAGCCTCTTGGACAGCGTGCCGAGGAAGAAGTTGACGAGGAGAGGAATGTCGCCGCGCCTCTGCCGCAAAGCCGGGACGCGGATCGGGAAGACGTTCAAGCGGTAGAGCAGGTCAGCCCGGAAAGCGCCGGCGTGGACGGCCTCTTCGAGATCGCGGTTGCTGGCGGCGAGGACGCGGACATTGACGCGGATCGTCCGGCTGCTGCCGACCGGCTCGAACTCCTTCTCCTGGAGGACCCGCAGGAGCTTGACCTGGGTCTCGAGCGGCAACTCGACGACTTCGTCTAAGAAGATCGTTCCGCCGTTGGCGAGCTCGAACCGGCCGACGCGCTTCTCCAGCGCGCCGGTGAAGGCGCCGCGGACGTGGCCGAAGAGCTCGCTCTCGACGAGGCCGTCCGGGATCGCGCCGCAATTGACCTTGACGAGCGGCCGCTCCCGGCGGGAGCTCCGGCTGTGGATCGCCCGGGCGAAGAGCTCCTTGCCGGTCCCCGTCTCTCCCACGAAGAGGACCGTCGAGTCCGTCCCGGCGACCTGCTCGACCTGGGAGAGGGCGGCCAAGAGCGGCGGGCTGTTGCCCACGATCTCCTCGAAGTTGTGCTCGGTGCGGATCTCCTCCTGCAGGTACAGGTTTTCCGCCTGCAGCCGGTTCTTGAGCGTCTCGACCTCGGCCATCGCCGCCCGAAGCTTGTCGTCGGCTTCCTGCCGCTCGAGCTCCGCCCCGGCGCGCGCCGCGAAGGTCTCCAGCACCGAGACCCAGAGCGGATCCTGCTCCATCGGCTTGTCGTTCAGGATCACGAGGTGGCCGATGATCCGGCTCATCGAGTCGAGCAGCGGGACACCGAGGTAGCTCTCCGCCGCCCAGTCGGCGAGCCCGACGTCCTCGGGGAAGAGCGTCTGGAGGCGGTTCGGGTAGAAGCAGGTCCGGCCTTCCAGGACGTTGTTGCACGGAGTGCCGGCAACGTCGTATTCGAAGTTCTCGCCGAAAGCGCCGGTGTCCCAGAACGCAACGGACCGCGCGTGTTTGCGGTCGCGGCACTCCGCCAGGAACGCGTATCGCACGCCGAGGCCGACGGCCAGGTGGCGGACGAGGCAGTGGAAGAACTCCTTGCCGGTCACCGACGCGGTCCCCTCGGTGATCGTCCGGAGCATGTCCTCGGCGCGCTTTTTCTCGGTCACGTCGCGGGAGACCGCGATCAGCCTCTCGGGCTTCCCGTCGCCGTCGAGAATCGAGCTGACGACGACGTCGAACCACATCGGCTTGCGGGTCTGCGTCGTCGGAAAGAAGCCCACGAAGCGTCCCATCCCCCCGCCCCGCGCGGCGTCGATGGCGCTCTGCGCCGCGGCCCGGTCTTTACCTTCCCAGAACTCGACCCAGCGCGAGTTCTTCAGCGGCTCGAAGTCGCAGATCTCGAGCAGCTCCATTCCGCCCGCGTTCATCGAGAGGAGGCGTCCTTCGAGGTCCAGGACTTTCACGCAGTCGTGGCTGGACTCGAGGATCCGCTCCGTGAGCTGCCGGGACTCGCGGAGGGACTCGATCGCCGCCCGGCCCTCCGCGACCGTCCGCGAGAGCTCCCGCCTCGTCCCTTCGAGCTCGCGCTCGAGCGCCTCGAGCCGCTGCGAGAGACTGTCCGTGCCCGCCGTGCTACCTCCGAAAAACGCAACGCGCCGCGAGTGTCCGCGGCGCTCCGCGCAATGTCTTCCGGAGACCCGAGTTTATCAGGACGGCTTTCCTCAGCCTCGCTGAAGCGGCGCCGTGCCGAAGTTGACGCCGAACCGGCGGCACCAGATCGTCACGGAATGGTAATTCGCGAGATCCACGCCGGCTGGGATGTCGTAGTTCTGGTCGCCGATGTTGCCTTTCATCGGCCCCAGGGCGACGAAGCCCGCCTTCGTTACGGTCTCGTTGTCCTTCGCGTCGGGCGCGGCGCCCAGATAGACCTGGACATCGGGACCGTTGGAGGTCTCGAACTGCGCCATGCGAAGCGTCCGAGTCCCGTCGGGAAGCTGGTAGATCGTCGCCGTCCCTTTCGTCTCGTGCGCCGCGCCGTGGAAGCTCCCGCTGGCGAGTGGAACGGGAGCGGCGTTCGCCGCGGACCCCCCGGCCGCCGGGAACTGCTCGTTGACCTTCTGGTTCACGAACAGCCTTTCCGGGCGGAACGCGTACCACCCCACCGCCCCCACCGCGAGCACCGCCAGAACGATCCATCCCTTGCGAGTCATGTTTCTTCCCTTCCTTTCGCCAGAAGTTCGGTTTCCAATCTCAGTTTCGATGTCGAAGGGGCGCCGGAGGTTTCGCGGCTACGGACGGATTCCGGGGGATTCCGGCCCCTCAGGAAGGATCAGGAGCGCTTAGGAAAGCTCAGGAGCGGTCCGACCGCTCGAGGACGTAGGTGCAGCCGGGGCAGGTGTGGAACTCCATCAGGGCACCACCCAGGATCGGGTCGAACGAGGGGCTCGAGGGGTCGACCGTGTAGTCGAGTTTCTCCGCCTGCCGGTTCATGTCGCTGCCGCAGCGCGGGCAGATCAGGTGGCCGGCCGCGGAGGTCTTCGCCGTCTCTTCCTTGTTCATTTCCTCACTCCATCGTCACGTTTTCACGCCCGAAACGCAGGACCGTCGCCATCCAGATCAGCTCCTTGAAGAATTTCTCCAGGCGCCTGCCATAGGCAGGGTCCTGGATCGCGCCGTCTTTCCCGAAGAGCGTTCCGACGCCGGAGAAGTTGCCGTCCCAGAAGATCGTAACGAGCCCGAGCTCCCGCATCACCGCAAGCAGGTTCTGGATGACGCGGGTTCCCCCGAAGCCGCCGGCAGAGACGCCGCAGATGCCGACGGCCTTGTGGATGTACTCCTTCAGGTTCGTGTCGAGGGCGTGCTTGAGCAGTCCCGGGTAGCCGTGGTTGTACTCGGGCGCCACGATGACGAAAGCGTCGGCGCGCATGCAGAGCTCCGAGAACGCCTTGTCCTTGATGTCCTCGCCGGCGCCGGTGACCGGCAGCGGCAGGTCCCGGATGTCCACGAGCTTCGTCTCGACACCCGGGAACTTCGCCAGCTCCGCCGTCACGAACTTCGCGACGTTCTCGCTGTAGCGCCCCTGCCGGGGCGTGCCGAGGATGACGGGAATCGAGAGTGGCCTGGTCTGGGCAATCGCCTGTGCGCTCATTTTCACCTCTCCAGGAGTTCCAGCGCGTGCCCGTCGGGGTCACGCAACAGGATGCTCTTTCGAAAACCGAGCTCGCGGCGCGGCGTCTCGACCGCTCCCGGCGAGAAGAACTCGACTCGCCCGGAAAAGAGTCTTTTCGCCGCCCCCTCCGCGTCCGCGGTCACGACTCGCGTCCTGCGGTGGAGGATATCGTTGGATTTCGTCTCGGGAGCCGGATTCCCGTCCCGGGGAGCCAAATACTCCAGGAACTCGACCGCGGGGCCGGCCGGCGGCTTCAGTCCCGTGATCCGAAGCCTCGCCCCGAAGACGTTGTTCAGGCGCTCCTGCTCGATCCCGTAGTTCTCGCCCTCCCCCGCCACCTTGAACCCCAGCAGGTCGCGGTAGAACTTCAGGCTGGCGTCCGTGTCGCCGACGACGATCGCCGTGTGGTCGATCCCGAGAAAGAGCCGGTCGAGCTGGTCGGAGGGGCGATGCCAGCGCGGATCGCCCTTCCCTTCCGGGAACTCCAGGATCTCCAGGGGATGGCCGTCCGGATCCCGGAAGTAGAAGGCCTTGATTCCTCCCGCGTTCTTGTTCCAGTCCGGCAGCCGCTGCGGGCCGGAGGAGGCGTGCTCGACCTTGTTCTCGCGAAGCCGGCGGTAGGCGGCGTCCATGTCCCTGACGATGATCGCGATGTGCTGGAAGGAGCGGTCATTGCTGCGAAGCCCGGCTGGGATCGGCCGGCCCCGCGGAGCCAGGTACTCGGTCAGCTCGATGGATTCCTCGCCGAGCTTCATCCGGACGACTCGCATCCTCAATCCGAAGACGCCTTCCAGGTGCTCGTACTCGGCCCCCGTGACCTCGACGTCCGAGACCTTCTCGAAAGTCAGGACCTTCGCGTAGAA
>DATFWF010000111.1:0-9115 GCA_035259605.1 Thermoanaerobaculia bacterium | reverse complement strand
ACGCGGGAAGGAAAAGACACGGAGGCTCGGATTTTAGCAGGCCGGCGCCGCCGTTGCCGGAAGCCTCGCGGAATCGCAAGATAGACTGCGGCGCGTGTTGCCGCGGGATTCGGAGATCCTCGAGAGGCTCCGGCAGAAGGGCTCGAGGGTTCTTTCCTTCCGGGATCTCGCGAAGGCCTTCCGGGTGCCCGAGGAGGACGAGGACGCGTTCCGGGAGAGGCTCGACCGGCTCGAGAGGAAGGGGGAGGTCGCGCGCGTTCGCGGGGAAAAGTACTCGGCGATCGAGTTCTCGAACCAGATCGCCGGCCGGCTGACCGTCCGTTCCGAGGGTTACGGTTTCGTCCTGGTCCCGGGGGGCGCGGACCTCTTCATCCCCAGGGGCGCGATGCACGGCGCGATGGATGGAGACACGGTTCTCGCCCGAGAGGAGAGGACGCGGGCCGCCGGCCGCGGCCGGGAGCCGGAGCGGATCTCGGGCACCGTCGTAAGAGTCCTCGAGCGGGCACGGGACCGGGTCGTCGGAAGGATGGAGACCGAGGGCGGGAAGCGGGTCGTCCTTCCGTACGATCCGAAGATCGACGCGGTCGTCCGGATCGCCGAGGGCAAGACCCGCGGCGCCCGGGACGGAGAGATCGTCGAGGCGCGGCTGACCTCCTTCCCGGATGCGCGGAGGATCGCCCACGGCGTCGTCGAGGAGCGGATCGGGTTCCTCGGCGAGCCCGGCGTGGACATCGAGATCGTGCTGCGCTCTCACGGCCTGCCGCCGCGTTTCCCGCAGCAGGTCGTGGAGGAGTCCGAGGCCTTTCCGGAAGAGGTGCCGGTGGACGAGTTCCTCGGCCGGCGCGATTTCCGCGACCACCGGATCGTCACGATCGACGGAGAGACCGCCCGGGATTTCGACGACGCGGTCGAAGTCGAGCGGACTGCCCACGGCTTTCGCCTGGGCGTGCACATCGCCGACGTGTCGCATTACGTCGCCGAAGGGACGGCGCTCGACGCGGAAGCGCTCTCCCGCGGAACGTCGGTCTATTTCCCGGGACGCGTGCTCCCCATGCTTCCGGAGCGGCTGTCCAACGGCCTCTGCTCTCTCAATCCCCGCGTGGACCGGCTGGTGCTTTCGGCGATCCTGGAAACCGACGCGAAGGGCCGCGTCACGAAATCCGAGTTCGTCAAGGGCGTGATCCGAAGCGCCCACCGGATGACCTACACGGAGGTCGCGAGGCTCCTGGAAACGAAGCCCACGGGCGCCGACGAGAGCCGCTACGGCCCCTTCCTCGAAGATTTCCGGACGATGGGGGAGCTCGCCGCGATCCTTCGAAAGCGCCGCGACGCGAGAGGCTCGATCGATTTCGACCTTCCCGACGCCGACGTCGTGCTCGACGACGAGGGCCTGGTCGTGGGGATCGTTCCCGAGTCGCGCAACGTCGCCCACCGCCTGATCGAAGAGTTCATGCTCGCCGCCAACGAGGCCGTGGCGAAGAAGCTTCTCTTCTCAAGGCAGCCGGCCACCTACCGCGTGCACGACCGGCCGGATCCGGACCGGTTGGTGGACCTGCGCGAGGTGCTCGAGAGCTTCGGCTACCAGTTGAAGGGCGACCTCGAAGAAGTTCCGCCGTCGGCATTCCAGAAGCTTCTCAAGGAGATCGAAGGCAAGCCCGAGGAGAGGCTGCTCTCGGATCTGCTGCTTCGAGCGCAGCGGAAGGCGCTCTACAGCGAGGAGTGCCGCGGCCATTACGCGCTCGCGGCGCCGTATTACTGCCACTTCACCTCGCCGATCCGCAGGTACCCGGACCTGATCGTCCACCGCCAGTTGACGCGCCTGCTCGAGGACGGCAGGCCGGTCAAGCCGAAGGACTTCGACCCGGTCAACGAGCGCCTCGCCGGGATGGCCGCGCTCTCCTCCGAGCGCGAGCGGCGCGCGGAGCAGGCGGAGCGGGACAGCCTCCTCTGGAAGAAGATTGTCTTCATGAAGGACAAGATCGGGCGCGAGTTCGATGCGTTCGTGACCGGTGTGGCATCATTCGGCCTGTTCGTGACACTCAAGGATTTCTTTGTCGAGGGGCTGGTCCCTGTCGCCGCGCTCGGACCGGACTTTTTCGTGTACGAGGAGAAGCAGCACCGCCTGCGCGGGCGCTCGAGTGGCCAGGTCTACCGGCTCGGCGATTCGGTGCGTGTCCGGCTTTCGGCGATCGACGAGGTGCGCCGGCGGCTCGATTTCCGGTTGCCGGGAACCGGTGGGCGAATTCCCGAGACCCGGCGGCGCGCCATGAGGGCCGGGCGTTGAAACGCGCCTGGCTCTGCCTGCTCGCCCTCCTTCCTCTCGCCGCCTGCGAAGAGAAGGGGCGGCCGGAGCCCGGCGTCCAGATGGCGATCTCGCACGAGCGCGAGGGCCCGGCGGAGGGCGGAGGCGGCGGCGCCGATCGGCAGCCGGCGGTTCCCAACAAGCTCGTCGTTCCGCCGGAGATCGAAAAGACGTATTCGGCGATCCGGCTGACCTGGAAGAACTCGCAGTCCGGCAAGGAGGGGCAGCTCGACGTGCCGCTAGGGGGAACCGCGCGGGTCCCGGGCTCGGAGATGGACGTTCGCGCGGACGTCTTCCTGCCGGCGTTCACCATGGCGGGGGATGCGATCACTTCGCAGGGCGTCGAAGCCACCAATCCGGCCACGAGGATCACCGTCTCCGACCAGGGCAAGGAGATCTTCAGCGGCTGGATCTTCGCCAACTACCCGGACGTCCATCCCTTCCAGCACCCTCGGTATTCCCTGCTCCTGGCCGGCGGCGTCAAGAAGTCCGGTTGAGAGCGCGGCCGGGCCCGTGTTGAGGGGAGCCCGGCGTTACGATTCCGACGCTTATGAAACGCTTCACCGTCGTGATTGCCGGACGGCCCAACGTGGGGAAGTCGGCGCTGTTCAATCGCCTCCTCAGGAGAAGGCGGTCTCTCGTTCACGACCTGCCGGGAATGACGAGGGATGTGCTGGAGGTGGAGGCGTCGCTACCCGACGAGCGGACGTATCGCCTCGTGGACACCGGCGGATTCGATCCTGAGGGAAGAGAGGAGATCCCCAGGGCGGTCCGCGACAAGGCGCTGGCGGCGATCCGTCGCGCGGACCTCGTCGTGCTGGTGATGGACGCCTCGGCGGGGGTCCTGCCCGGGGATCGGGCAGCGGCGCGGGCGATTCGCGAGGCGGGCGCCAGGACGATCGTGGCGGCCAACAAGATCGACCGGCGGGAGGGGAGCGAAGGAGAAGTCGAGGCGTGGGAGCTCGGCTTCGACGAGGTCTACGGCGTCTCCGCCGAGCACAACACCGGCGTGGACGACATTCAGGCCGCCATCGCGGAAAGGATGGGCGAAGCGCCGGAGCGCGGCTCCGCGGATGCCGCCGGCGAGTCGAAGGCGGGGAAGGAAATCGCTCTGGCCGTCGTCGGCCGGCCCAATGTCGGAAAGTCCTCGCTGGTCAACGCGCTCCTCGGAGAAGAGAGGACGATCGTCTCGAATGTCCCGGGGACGACCCGGGACTCGGTGGACGTGACGCTCGACCACGGCGGTAGCCGATTCCGATTGGTGGACACGGCCGGCATCCGGCGCAAGGGGCGCACCGAGCGAGGGCCGGAAGTCCTATCCGTCGTCTCCGCGCGCAAACGGATCGAGGAATCGGACGTCGCGGTCCTGGTCCTCGACGCCAGCGAGGGGGTCGCGGCGCAGGACGCCGCGGTGGCCTCGGCCGCCTGGGAGGCGGGCAAGGGGCTCGTCGTCGTCGCGAACAAGTGGGACCTCGCGGGCCGGCCCGGAGAGGAAGCGGCGAAGGAGTTCCGCCGGACCGTCGAAGAACGGCTTCCCTTCGCCTCGCACGCTCCGCTCCTCCTGGTCTCGGCGAAGACCCGGCGGGGGATCTCCCGGGTCCTCGGGGCCGCCACCGGGGTCGCGGAGAACCGCCGGCGCCGGATCTCGACGGGGGAGCTGAACCGGGTGCTCGGCCGGGCCTTGCGGGACAAGGCGCCGCGCACGGCCTCCGGCGGGAAGCTGAAAGTTTTCTACGTCGCCCAGACCGGCTCGGCGCCGCCCACGTTCACGCTGGTCTCCAACCGGGAGGAAGCGCTCCATTTCTCCGAGACCCGCCGCGTCGAGAACATCCTGAGGGACGCGGCGGACTTTTCCGGGGTGCCGCTCCGCATCTCGGTGCGCGAACGCTCGTCGGCCGAGGGAAAGGGCAAGCGCCGGCGTCGCGGAACACGCGAATCGCGTTAAAGTAGAGGCCGGTGAAATCCGAGCCCGAGTTCTACAAACCCGCCGAGGCCTGCCGGATCGCCGAGGTGGCCCCTTACGTGCTGCGCTACTGGGAGACGGAGTTCCCCGCGCTCTCCGAAGGGAAGGAAAAGGGCGCCGCCAAGCTCTACTCCTCTCGCGACGTCAGGATCATCGCGCGCATCCGCGAGCTTCTCTACGACGAGGGATTCACGGTCGCGGGCGCGAAGAAGCGCCTCGAGGCGGAGATCGCGGAGGGCCGCTTCGACGACGGGCTGAAGGCCGCTCCACCCCCCGCCGAGCAGAAAGCCGCGGCGAAAGCTCCGGCCCAGGCGAGGCCGGCGACTTCGGCCCGACCCGAGCTCGCCCAACCCTCGTTTCTGATCGAGCCGCCGGCTTCACCTCCCGCGAAGTCCGCTCCCGCCTCCGCTCCCACCCCCGCCTCCGCCGACTCCCTGGACCGCAAGCGCGTCGTGCGGGAGCTCAAAGAGATCGTCAAGCTCCTCGACCGGGGCCACCGCAAGTAATCTGCCGCGCCCCGCGATCTTCTCCTTCGGAACGGGAGAAGTTGTCGTACAATCGTTTTCCGAATCCAAACCTCTTCATAGAGCAGGGGGTTATGAAGCGAAACTTCCTTACGAAGCTGTTCGTCCCACTGGCTCTCGCCGCCGTCCTGACCGGAGCGGCCTTCTCCGCGCTCGGGGTCTGCGGCCCCTTCCTGGACGTCAACGACGCTTTCTTCTGTCAGTACGTCCTGGAGATCTTCTACCTGGGGATCACGACCGGAACCACGGCGACGACCTACGATCCTGCCGCGAGCGTCACACGCCTCCAGATGGCGGCCTTCCTCGCGCGAACCGTGGACTCGGTCCTGAAGCGCGGGAGCCCGAGGGCGGCGGCCGGGAAGTTCTGGATCCCGCAGAACGACACCGTGCTTCCTCTGACCAACCTCGCCAACGGCGCCCAGTGGGCCAGGTCCGACGGCGCCGATATCTGGGCGGCGAGCTTCAACAGCGCGACGATCGCGCGCGTGAGGGCGAGCGACGGCAAGCTCCTGGACACCTGGACGGGAGCGACGAGCGTCGAGCAGCCGCTCGTGGCGATGGGGAAGGTCTTCGCTCCCGCGTTCATCAACACGACCGGCGCCCTCTACATGATCGACCCGAGCCAGCCGGCGGGTGCCGTCACGACCGTCGCGTCGAACCTCGGCGATCGGCCCCTCGGGATCACCTTCGACGGATCGAAGATCTGGACCGCCAATTTCGGCAACAACACGTCGGGCGGAGGCGTCTCGATCGTCACGCCCGGCGCGACGATCCCATGGGCCTCGACCAACGTCACAGCCGGTTTCGCCGGCCTCTCGGGTGCCGTCTTCGACGGTTCGAACGTGTGGGTCACCGACACCGGCGCCGAGAAGCTCTTCAAGCTCGACGCCACCGGCGCGATCCTCGTGACCGTGACGACTCCCGTCGATCCCCGCATGCCGGCTTTCGACGGCACGAACATCTGGGTTCCCACGACGAGCTCGGCCGTCGCCGTAGTCCGTGCCTCCAACGGCGCGCTTCTCGCGATCCTGACCGGCAACGGCCTCGGCAACAGCTACCAGGCGGCGTTCGACGGGGAGAGGGTGCTGATCACGGACCTGAACGAGAACCAGGTGAGCCTGTTCAAGGCGGCGGATTTCTCCCCGCTCGGCGCCTTCCCGACCGGCACCGGAACCGCTCCGAAGGGCGTCTGCAGCGACGGCCTGAACTTCTGGATCGTCTTCAGCAACACGAACCGCCTCGCCCGCTTCTGACCGCCGCGTCGTGATGAAGCGGGCCCTCCTCGGCTGCGCGGTCGGCGGGATCGCGCTCGCGGCGGCTCTCGCGGGCGCGGCGCAATCGGCGCTCGCGGCGTGCGGCCCCTTCACCGACGTCGCCCCGGACGTGTTCTGTCGTTTCGTGCTCGAGATCTTCTACCTGGGGATCACGACCGGAACGACTCCGACGACGTACGACCCATCGTCCAACGTCAGCCGCCTCCAGATGGCGGCGTTTCTCTCGCGGACGGTGGACGGGGCTCTCAGGCGGGGGAGCCGGCGGGCCGCACTGGATCAGTTCTGGACGCCGCAGAACCAGACCGTGCTCGGCCTGACCACGCTCCCCGCGGGGTCCCAGTGGGTCCAGTCCGACGGGAAAGACCTCTGGGTGGCGAGCCTGACCGCGACGTCGATCGCGCGTGTCCGGGGAAGCGACGGAAAACTGCTGGAGACCTGGACGGGAGCCGCGTCGGTCGAAATGCCGCTCGTCGCGATGGGGCGCGTCTTCGCGGCGGCATTCACGAGCCCTAACGGAAAACTCTACCGGCTGGATCCCTCCCAGCCGGCGGGCTCGGTGACCACCGTCGCTTCCGACCTCGGCGACCGGTCCACCGGCATTGCCTTCGACGGCGGCCGCATCTGGACGGCCAACTTCGGAGGAGGAGCCAACGGCAGCGTTTCGATCGTGACGCCCGGCGCCACCCTTCCCTGGACCACGACGACGGTGACGGACGGTTTCACCTCCGTTTACGCCGCGATCTTCGACGGATCGAACGTCTGGGTCACGGACGTCGGCGCCAACCGGCTCTTCCGGCTCGACTCCAACGGCGTCATCCTGCAGACGGTGACGACCGGCAGCGCTCCGCACCTTCCGGCCTTCGACGGGTCGAACATCTGGGTGCCCTCATCGGGCGGCGTCGTCACCGTGGTGCGCGCCTCGACCGGGGCGATCCTGTCCACCCTCACCGGCAACGGCATCTCCATCTCCTACGGCGCGGCGTTCGACGGGGAGAGGATCCTCGTCACGAACCTCTACGACGACCGGGTGAGTCTTTTCAAGGCGGCAGACCTTTCGCCGCTGGGCTTCGTCTCGACCGGCGCGTCGAGCAATCCGCTGGGTGCCTGCGCCGACGGCGTGAACTTCTGGATCGTTCTGGCCGCCGGCCAGCGTCTCGCTCGCTTCTGACCTCCCCTCCGCTCCGATCGGCGGACACCGTGCTCGCGGCTCGGATCTGATCAGACCCTGAACAAAGGGCCAAGGTCGATCCGGCCGCGGGCGACAGGGTCCAGCTGTCCGTAAGGACAGTAGCGGCAAGAACTTGCGGCCGCTAAACTCGTTTCGAACTTCCCCAGACAATTTTTCACTTCAACTTCGGAGGCGCCCCCCGTGAAAACCCAGTCCGCGCGCCGGTTTCCGGCCTTTGTCGCAGCGGCAGCGACGATTCTTGTCCTCGGTACAGCCTCGGCTCGCGCGGAGGAGGTCCCCTACACCGCCCCGGGCATCATCAGCGTCACCAACGTGCCCACGATCTACAACGGCAAGTACACGATCCAGAAAACCGACTTCGGCTTCCTGTGGCTGGACACGCTGACGCTGCAGGCCGGCCTGGTCCAGGTCGAAGCGCACTGCGGGATCGGACAGCCCATCCCGGCCACCGGGATCTACGTCCTCGGGGACTGCAACGGCATCACGAACGTCTCGAGCTCCGGCTCGATGGTCCTCGCACGGCAGTTCTCCGGCCAGTGCGGCGCCGCGACGATCGGCTGCGGCGGGCAGCGCACGAACGGGACCGGGTACTTCGCCTTCCGGCTGGGAACCTGGGAATACCTGCCGGACTGGCTGGACGACATCGCCGACTCGACTCAGACGGCCGACACCCAGGGACGGACCTGGACGGTGCAGGCGATGGACACCTCGGGCAGAAATTTCAAGTGGAAGTCCGCCGGCAACCCGACGGCGCCTCCCACGGCCAGCGCGACCGCGACCAACCTCTCCGCCGCTTCGCGGACCGACCAGACCAACTACTACGGCGACAAGTGGCAACTCCAGGATGCCTCGATCACGGTCCCGGCGCTGACGCGAATCGACTGGGACTTCAACTACAAGACGACCTTCTCTCCCGACGAAGTCGGTTCGCCCGCGGCCGAATCGAGCGTCACCGGCTACTTCCCCTGCGATCCGAGCGGTTCGACCGCCGGAAACTTCCGCACGGGCGCCAGTTGCATGCAGAGCCTCGGCCTCGCGAACCCCGCCGTGTCGGGCAACTACCGCTTCGCGATGCAGAGCGCCAACTCCAACGGGACGAGCGTGAGCCCGTTCCTGTCGGCGGCCACACCGGTCGTCTGCCCGGAAGCGGTCATCGCCGCCTACACCGGCTACACCGGGACCTGCGCGAAGACCAACGGAACGCTGTCCGTCCTCGTCGGCGGCACCGCCGACGCGACCGCGTCGGAAGGCAACACCGCGGAAGCCTCCTTCAGCTGGTCCTTCACGGGCGGGAGTCCCACGACGCTCCCGGGCGCGAGCGTGACCGTCCCCGCGGGCGCGACCGGTTTCACCCTCACGATCACGTACCCGGGCGGCTACAAGGCGACCGCGCAGGGATCGATCTCCCAGGCGAGCTTCGTGGCCGGATTCGACCTCTCACCATCGACGGTGCTCGCGAACAACCCGTACACGCTGACCAACCAGATGCAGAAGACGGGATCGGCGACGCTCAACTCCGTCAACTACGTCGTCAACCCGGGGGCGTGCGATCCGTCGTTCAACACGTTCTCGAACGCTCCCGCGCTGCCCGCGTCGTTCCTCACGGCCGGTGGGACCGCGTCGCTCAACGCGGCATCGGCGGCCGGCGCGTACTGCGCGTACCTGAAGTTCAACTACACGGCGATCACTCAGCAGTCCCAGGTCGCCTGGAAACCTTTCACGGTGACGAACTGGATCCCCTCGCCGCAGATCTCGATCCTGCCGGCCCCGTTCTGCTTCTCCGGGTGCCAGCTCCAGGCGGGGATGACCTACACGCTGTCGGATTCGGAGTCCATCCCGGTGACGCCGCACCCGCCCGCGCAG
>DATFWF010000110.1:0-23264 GCA_035259605.1 Thermoanaerobaculia bacterium | reverse complement strand
CCGCCGTAGAGCCAGTTGCCGCAGAGCGTCGTGCCGTCGTCCTGGAGCTGGCCGAAGCCGTCCAACTGCTGGCCGGCGGTCTTCAGGGTCTTGGTCTTGTCCTTGGGGTCCGGGATGTCGGCCAGCGCTTTGCCGGAAATCTCCTTGAGCACCTCGGAGAGGTCCGGGTTAGCGGGATTCGTGTAGCTCCAGGAGAGACCCGCGATCGCCTCGGGAAGCGCCCCGCCTTCCTTGGCATAGAGCGCCTTGACGGCCAATACTAAGCGGGCGAGGACCTCCTGGTCCGACTTGGCCTGCCCCGGCGGGTCGAGCGCCTTCCACTTCCACTGCGCCCAGCGCGCCGAGTTGGTGAAGGAGCCGTCCTTCTCGGCGAAATCGGCTGCCGGAAGCAGGAAGACCTCGGTCTGGATCTTCGAGGCCTCGGGCGCGCCGTACTCCCTGGGCGACTTCCAGAACTGCGCGCTCTCCTGCTCCACGTTCTCGACGACCACGAGCCACTTGAGCTTCGATAGCGCCGCGAGGATCTTGCCGGTGTTGGGACCCAGCCCCACCGGGTTCATCCCGAAGGAGATCAGGCCCTCCGGCCCGGGCTCCGTTCCTCCGGCACGCTTGGAGTTGCCACGGTACATGTCGTCGAACATGTAGGCCCAGGAGTAGTTGCCGTCCACCTTCGGGAGCCAGCCGTAGCCGAAGTCGTTGTCCTTGGTGGCGGCGTTGCCCCAGCAGGCCTTCAGCAGGGAGACCGTGAACTTCGGGTAGTTCTGCCAGTAGTTCATGGACGGCCAGGGCGTCTTGTTGAGCGTCGTCGGCGTGTTGGTGTCGAGGTAGTCCTTCAGCGTCTGGAGCGACCCGACCGGCGTCTTCATGTAGCCCGGGAGGATCTCGGTGTTGCCGCCCATGTCGGTCGCGCCCTGGATGTTGGAGTGGCCGCGCAGCGCGTTGACACCGCCGCCGGGGCGGCCGACGTTTCCGAGGAGCAGCTGCAGCATCGCCGCGCTGCGGATGATCTGGACGCCGGTCGAGTGCTCGGTCCACCCCAGCGCGTACATGATCGTTCCGACCCGGTCGGGCGTGCCCGTCGAGGTCACGACCTCGGCGACCTTCAGGAACGTCTCCTTCGGGATGCCGCAGATCCGCGCGACCGTGTCGGGCGTGTAGCGCTCGACGTGCTCCTTCAGGAGCTGGAAGACGCAGCGCGGGTTCTGGAGCGTCTCGTCCACGGCGTAGGCCTTGGACTTCTCGTCCGCCATGTACGCCCAGTTGGACTTGTCGTAGTCCTTCTTCTCGTCGGACCACCCCGTGAAGAGGCCGTCCTCGAACCCGTACTTCTCGCTGACGATGTACGGGGCGTTGGTGTGGAGCTTGACGTAGTCCTCGTGGTACTTCTTGTTCTCGATCGTGTAGCGGATCAAGCCGAGCAGGTACGCGATGTCGGTCCCCGCCCGGATCGGGGAGTAGACGTCGGCCACCGACGCCGTCCGCGTGAACCGCGGATCGACCGCGACGATCTTCGCGCCGCGGGTTTTACGGGCCTCGATCGCCCACTTGAAGCCGCAGGGGTGGTTCTCGGCCGGGTTGCCCCCCATGCACAGGACGACGTCGGCGTTCTTGATGTCCACCCATCCGTTGGTCATCGCCCCGCGCCCGAACGTGGCGGCCAAACTGGCCACCGTGGGGGCGTGTCATACACGTGCCTGGGTGTCCCGGTACGTCACCCCCCAGGACGCGCTGGTCTTCCACTGGAGGAAGTTGAACTCGTTGGTGTCGGTGCAGCCGCCGATCATGCCGAAGCCCGGGTTCCTGTTGACCACCTGTCCCTGGGCGTTCTTGGCGACGAAGCACTTGTCTCGCGTCGTCTTGATGTGCCGCGCGATCTTCGCGATCGCGTCGTTCCAGGAGATCTCCTCCCACTTGTCCGAGCCGGGCTTGCGGACCATCGGTTTGGTCAGCCGGCGCCGGTGGCTGATGTCCTCCTTGAGTGTGATGCCCTTGGGGCAGAGGGTGCCGCGGTTGATGGGGTGGTCGGGGTCGCCTTCGATGTGGACGATGGACGCGGTGGCGTTCTTGGCTTTGTCGCCTAAGGTGTGGATGATGATCCCGCAGGAGACCGAGCAGTAAGGACAGGTACTTCGGGTCTCGGTGGTGCGCGAGATCTTGAACTCGCGCATCTCCGCCTCCGCCAGGGAGACATCGAACCCCAGTGCGATGCTTCCGCCGATCGTGGTGGCTTTCAAAAATCCACGGCGGGTGAGTTCCATTTTGCTCCTCCCTTCTCCAGGGATGACCGCGCCCTCGCTTTTATGCGGGTATTCCAGAACTTCGGCCGCGCGTTGTCAAGCGCCGTTAACACGGTCTTGAAGTTCGGGAGGTGTGTCTCGCAGGACACGTTCCCGGGACGAGTACACGTTGAAGCGCCGCTCCCGGAGGAATCCGACGAGCGTCACGCCGGCCGACTCGGCGAGGGCGGCCGCGAGGCTGGACGGTGCGGACACCGAGGCGATGAACGGGATGCCGGCGGCGAACGCCTTCTGGACGATCTCGAAGCCCGCGCGCCCGGAGACGAGCAGGATCCGGTCGGCCAGCGGGAGCCGCCGGGCGAGGAACGCCGCGCCGACGATCTTGTCCGTGGCGTTGTGGCGGCCGATGTCCTCGCGCACCTCCAGGAGCTCGCCTTGCGCCGTGAAGAGGCCGGCGGCGTGGAGGCCTCCCGTCCGGGCGAAGACCGACTGGCGTTCCCGCAGGAGCGCCGGGAGGCGGTAGAGCAGCTCCGGCGCAACCCGAAGTGAGCTCGCGAGCGGCGGCCGGTCCGACGGGATGACGTTCTCGATCGAGGTTTTGCCGCAGACCCCGCAGGCCGAGCCCATGACCGTCCCGCGCTGGAGGCCTGCGGCGCGAGCGGCGGCATCCCCCCCGAGGGTCGCGATGAGGACGTTGGCGACGAGGTCCGGGTCGATCCGCGGATCGGAGGGGCGGTCGATTGAAACGAGGTCCCGCGGCTCTCCGAGGACTCCCTCGGCGAAGAGAAGGCCGGCGGCGAGCTCCTCGTCGTTTCCGGGCGTGCGCATCGTCGTGACGAAGGAGGTGGCCGGGCCCTCGTGTCCTCGGACCCGGATCTCCAGCGGCTCCTCGACCGCGAGGACATCCTCGCGCTCGACGTCGCTGGCCCCGTCGCGGGCGCGCACGCGGATTCGGTCGACCGGCTCCACGCGGGGATCCTACGCCGGGCTCACCCGCGCCCTCTCCCGCGGGAGGGTCAGCGCCGCGGCGGCGCCGACGGCCGGGACGAACACGATCGTCCAGACGGCCGCCTGGAGGCCGTGGAGGTCCGCGAACCGGCCGAGCAGCGGCGCGACCAGGCCGCCCAGCGTCACGGCGAGGCCGATCGTGACGCCCGACGCCGTGCCGACGCGCCCCGGCAGGTACTCCTGGCCGAGGACTGTCATGACGGAGAAGGGAAGGGACAGCGCGATCCCGATCGGGACCAGCGTCGCCAGCGCGATTCCCGGTCGCGAGGCGGTGACGAAGGCGAAGAGAAGCGGCACGAGGCCGGTCATCGAGGCGAAGACCACCACGCGCCGGCCGTACCGGTCTGCCAGCCAGCCGCCCGCGAGCGTGCCGGCGACGCCCGACGAGAGCATCACGGTCAGCGCGGTGCCGCCCGCCGCATTGGACTGGTTGAAGACGCGGATCCAGTAGAGCGGGATGAAGACATTCAGCCCGGCGAAGACGATCGCGCGGCAAGCCACGGCGATCGTGAGCCTCGCGAAGGGCGCCCAGCGGTCTTCCAGGGCGGTGGAGGCCGCCGCAAACTCCTTCGGGCCTGCCGCCCACCGTCCGGCGAAGGCAAGCGTCAAGGCCATCGCCAGCGCGGGAATCGCGAGGAGGATCGTCCCGCGGAGGCCGAGCTTGATCTGAAGGGGAGTCGCCAGCGCCGGCCCGAGAGCGAAGCCCAGGTTCCCTCCGACCGCGAAGAGGCTCATCGCCAGCGCCTTGCGCCGTCCCGAGGCGGCGTGGACCTGCCGGGACGCCTCGGGGTGAAAGGCCGCGACGCCGATCCCGCTGGCCGCCGCGGCCGCCAGCGAGAGCACGTAGGTCGGCGCGAGGCCGGTCAGGGCGACGCCGATACCCGCGAGGAGCAGCCCTCCGGGCACGAGCCAGGGAGCGCTCCGGCGGTCGGCGATCTGGCCGAAGAGCGGCTGGAGGACGGAGGAGGAGGCGTTGGCCGCGAGGACGAGGCCGGCCGCCGCGGCGATCGTGAACCCTCTCTCGGTGACGAAGAAGGGGATCAGCGCCGGGATGACACCCTGGTTGACGTCGTCGAAGAGATGCGCCGCGGCCAGAAGGGCGATCACGCGGCGTTTCATGCCGGCCAATCCTACGGGAATGATGCGAATGCATCAGCGTGAGGAATCGGGTGATCGGATGATCGGGTGATCGGGTGATCGATCCCGGGCAATCGCAGATCACCCGATCGCAGATCACCCGATTGCCAGGATCGACAATTTCGCGAAGAAGGCATTGGCGATAGAGTTTTTGTAACAGCCAGGGAGGCACGCGATGGACCTGATCAACCCGACCGTTCGCAGGTTTCTGGCGGAGGCGGCGGCGAGCCCCGAGACCTTCTGGGCGAAAGCCGCCGAGGAATCCCACTGGTTCCGGAAATGGGACCGGGCGTTCTCCTGGGACTTTCCCAGCTTCAAGTGGTTCGAGGGAGGCACGACCAACCTCGCCTACAACGCCCTCGACCACCACGTGCGGCACGGCCGGGGAGGCCGCGCGGCGCTCGCCTACGTCAACGAGCGCGGCGAGAGGCGCGTGTACACGTACGCGCAGCTCCTCCACGAAGTCGAGAAGGTCGCGGCGGCGCTCCGCGGGATGGGGATCCGGAAGGGCGACCGGATCACGGTGTACATGCCGACCTCGCCCGAGGCGATCATGCTGATGCTCGCCGCGGTGCGGATCGGGGCCATCCACGTCGTCGTCTTCGCCGGCTTCGGGGCGAAGGCGCTCGGCGATCGCATCCGCGCCAGCGGCTCGAAGCTCGTCTTCACGGCCGACATCACCTTCCGCAAGGGGAAAGACGTCGCCTTGAAGGGGATCGTAGACGCCGCCCTGGAGGGCGAGCCTCACGCCGTCGAGAAAGTCGTCGTCCTCGCGCGGACGGAGGCGGGGAAGGCTGCCGGCAAGCGCGACGTCTCGTGGGAAGGATTCCTCGCGATGGGCGCCGGCCAGTCGAGCGCTTACGTCGAGATGGAATCCAACGAACCGGCCTTCATCCTCGCCACCTCCGGCACGACGGCCAGGCCCAAGCTCGCCGTCCACACGCACGGCGGCTACCAGGTCCACATCGCGAGCATGGGGCGCTGGGTCTTCGGCCTGAAGCCTTCCGACGTCTGGTGGTCCACCTCGGACATCGGCTGGGTCGTCGGCCACAGCTACATCGTGTACGCGCCGCTGCTCGCGGGCTGCACGACGCTCGCCTACGAAGGCGCGATCGATCATCCCGCTCCCGACACGCTCTGGAAGATCGTCGAGGAGTTCGCGGTGACCGGGATCTTCACGTCGCCCACCGCCGTGCGCCTCCTGATGCGCTACGGCGAGGAGCCGGCCCGCCGCGCCGACCTGTCGTCGCTGGAGAAGGTCTTCTGCGCCGGCGAGGTGTTGAACGCGCCGGCGTGGGACTGGCTCCAGAACCGCGTGCTCCAGGGCCGCGTGCCGGTGATCGACCACATGTGGCAGACCGAGACGGCCGGGCCGGTCTTCGGCAACCCGTACGGCATCGCGATGCTCCCGATCAAGCCGGGCTCCGCGGCGATCCCGCTGCCCGGGATCTCGTGCGAGGTCGTCGGGCCGGAAGGGGAGCCGTGCAAGGCGGGCGAGAAGGGGATCATGGTCATCAAGCGGCCCTTCCCCGGCCTGACGCCGACGTTGTGGGGCGAGCCCGAGCGCTACGGCGCCGACTACTGGGAGCGCCTCCACGGCGTGTACTACACGGGCGACTCCGCCCACGTGGACGAGGACGGCTACGTCTGGTTCGCCGGCCGCGCCGACGAGATCATCAAGATCGCCGGCCACCGCCTGGGCACGATCGAGGTCGAGACCGCGTGCCTCCAGCATCCCGCGGTCGCGGAGGCCGGCTGCACGGGGCGGCCCGACGAGCTGCGCGGCGAGGTCATCTCGGCGTTCGTCGTCCTGAAGCAGGGGCACGAGCGCTCCGACCGCCTCCGCAAGGAGCTTCTCGACACGGTCCGGCAGGAGCTCGGGCCGGTCGCGGTCATCGGCGAGCTGAATTTCGTGGACATGCTTCCGAAGACGCGGAGCGGCAAGATCATGCGGCGGGTCCTGAAGGCGGTCACGCTCGGCAAGGAGCCCGGCGACATCACGACGATCGAGGACGAGGGCTCCGTCGAGGAAGCCCGGCATGCCTGGAACGACATGACCGCCCAGGTCGCCGCGCAAAGGCAGGCATAATCGCCCGGATGAGGGCGGTCCGGATCGCGCAGCCCGGCGGCACCGACGCGCTCCGGTTCGAGGAGATCCCGAGGCCCGAGCCGAAGGAAAGCGAAGCGCTCGTCAAGATCGAGGCGGCGGGCGTCAACTTCCTCGACGTCTACCACCGCACGGGGTCGTACAAGGGCTCCTTTCCGCTGACCCTCGGAGTCGAGGGGGCCGGCACGGTCGCGGCGCTCGGCTCCGGAGTCCACGGACTTCGAGTCGGAGACCGGGTCGCGTCGATTGCGATGACGGGCTCGTACGCTGAATACGCGCTCGCGCCGGCGGAGAAGCTGGTGCCGATCCCCGCCGGAGTGAGCTCGTCTCAAGCCGGCGCGGCGATCCTCCAGGGGATGACCGCGCAGTACCTGGCTTTCTCGACCTGCCCGCTCGCGCCCGGCGACAAGTGCCTCGTTCATGCCGCGGCGGGAGGCATCGGGCGGCTCCTCTGCCAGGTTGCGAAGTTGCGCGGCGCCTTCGTGATCGGGACGGCCGGCGGCCGGCAGAAGACCGCGATCGCGGCGCAGGCGGGCGCCGACGAGGTCATCGACTACCAGGCGCAGGACTTCGAGGAGGAGGTCAAGCGGATCACCGGCGGCAAGGGCGTGCGGGTGGTGTACGACTCGGTCGGCAAGGCGACGTTCGAGAAGGGGCTCAATTGCCTCGAGCGCCGCGGCATGATGGTCCTTTTCGGCCAGTCGAGCGGCGCGGTCGGCCCGATCGATCCCCAGGTGTTGAACGCGAAGGGATCGATCTATCTGACGCGGCCGAGCGTCTTTCACTACGTCGCGCAGCGCGAAGAGCTGGTGACACGCTCGGAGCAGGTCCTCGGATGGGTGCGCGACGGACTGCTGAAGCTCTCGATCTTCCGCGAGTTCCCTCTTGCCGAAGCAGGCGAAGCCCACCGGATGCTGGAGGGCCGCCAGACCTCCGGCAAGCTCCTTCTCATACCCTAGTCGCGACCTCCTCCGGTTATAGTTCCGTCTCAAGGGTTTCAGGCGGAGGAAAGGAGGCATTCCGATGAAAAGAACGCTGCTTGCGGCGGCAGGGCTGCTGCTGTCCGCGATCACCGCGCTCGCCGCGGACACGATCGTGTTCGGCGCCGCGATCTCCATCACCGGCAAGACCGCCAAGGAGGGCGAGTACACCCGCGACGGTTACCAGTTCGCCATCGACAGGATCAACGAGATGGGCGGGATCAAGGTCGGCGGCAAGGCCTACAAGGTGGAGTTGAAGTACTACGACGACGAGACCAAGCCCGAGCGCACCGCTCAGTTGATCGAGAAGCTCATCAACGAGGACAAAGTCAACCTGATCCTCGGCCCCTACGGCTCGTCGCCCACGGGCACGGCCGCCCCGATCTGCGAGCGCTACAAGATCCCGATGGTCGAGGCCAACGGCGCGGCCGAGGCGATCTTCTCGAAGGGCTACAAGTACAGCTTCATGATCCTCTCGCCCGCCAAGAACTACCTGCGAGGCGTCCTAGACACGATCCTCAAGAAGGACCCGTCGGCGAAGACGCTCGCCATCCTCGGCGAGAACGAGGCCTTCTCCAAGGAAGTCGCGCAGGGCGCCGCGGAGTACGCCAAAGAGAGGGGAATGACGGTCGTCTACGACGAGCTCTATCCGACCAACGCGCAGGACGTCAGCGCGCTGCTGACGGCGATCAAGGGGAAGAACCCCGACGTCATCCTCGGCTCCGGCCACCTCCAGGATTCGTTGCTCATCGTCAAGCAGGCCAAGGACCTGAACGTCAGCCCGAAGGCGATGGGATTCTCGGTCGGGCCTTCCTCGCCGGAATTCCGCGCGAATCTCGGGAAAGCGTCCGACTACATCTACGGCGCCACTCAGTGGACGGAAGCCCTGAAGTTCGAAGGCGACGATCCCTGGAAGACCCCGAAGGCGTTCGGCGAGGCGTTCCGGGCCAAAATGCCGAATTACAAGATCATTCCTTACCAGGTCGCGGAGTCCGCGGTCGCCGTCATCGCCTACCAGAAGGCGATCGAGAAGGCGGGGTCGATCGAGCCGACGAAGGTCCGTGACGCCCTCGCTGCCCTCGACATGATGACTTTCTACGGAAAGATCAAGTTCGACTCGCGCGGCGTCAACATCTACAAGGCGATGGCGGCCGAGCAGTACCACGCCGACGGGATCAAGTACACGGTCTGGCCGTTCGACGTCGCGGAGAAGGGCGCGATGTACCCGATGCCGGCCTGGGACAAGAGATAAGGGATCGGTAGACGGTAGACGGGAGAGGGTAGACGGTCGTCTCCTCGACCGTTCGTCTTCCGTCTACCGTCTTCCGTCTTCCGACGCATTCCTCATGAGCGGCGCCGAGCTAGCCCAGATCGCCGTCAACGCGGTCCTCCTCTCCGGGATCCTGGCGCTCGTGGCGCTGGGGTTCTCCCTGGTCTGGGGGATCATGAACATCGTCAACCTCACCCACGGCGCGTTCATCGTCATGGGCGCGTACCTGACGTACGGGATGCACGAGCTCTGGCACGTGGACCCGTTCCTCTCGGTCCCGGTCTCGATGGCGGTTCTCTTCTGCTTCGGGTTCGCGATCCAGCGCGTGCTGATCAACCAGGTCATCCGCGCGCCCCTCCTCGCGACGTTTCTCCTCACCTTCGGGCTGGAGATCCTGATCGTCAACCTCCTGAACTTCTTCTTCAAGGCGGACACGAGGTCCGTCATGACGCTTTACAGCGGCAGCGGCTTCACGGTCGGCTCGGTCCGCGTCCCGTACATCCGGCTCGGCGCGCTCGGAGTCTCGATCCTCCTCGTCCTGATGCTCGGCGCTTTCCTGACGAAGTCGCGGCTGGGCCGCGCGATCCGCGGGACCGGCATGGACATCGACGCCGCGAGGCTGACCGGCGTCAAGGCCCCGGCGATCTACGCGCTGACCTTCGGCATCGGCGCGGCGCTGGCCGGCGCGGCCGGGTCGCTCCTCTCGATGGTGGTCCCGTTCGATCCGAACCTCGGCGGCGGCTACACGGAGAGGGCGTTCGTCATCTGCGTCATCGGCGGACTGGGCAACGTCGTCAACGTCCTGATCGGAGCGGCGGTCTACGCCGTCGTCGAGGTCTTCGTCGGCTCGCGGGTGCCCGCGCTGTCCGGGGCGGTGACCTTCGGGATGCTGGTCCTGCTCCTGATCGCGCGGCCGCAGGGGATTGCCGGCAAATCCGCATCCTGATGCGCGCCTTCCGGATCGCCTTCCTGCTGGCCGTTTTCGCGACCCTCCTCGTCCTGCCCCGGTTCGTGTCGAGCTACAAGCTGCTGACCTACACGACCGTGCTGTGCCTCGCGATCATGGCGCAGGGGTGGAACTTCATCGGCGGGTACACCGGCTACGCGGCGTTCGGCAACGTCGCCTACTTCGGGATCGGCGCGTACACGACCGGCCTCCTGATGATCTCGAAGTGGCACATCTCCTTCTTCCCGGCGCTGGCCGCCGGGGCGCTCCTCTCGGCCTGCGTCGCGACGCTCCTGGGTGTGCCGATCCTCCGCCTGAAGGGGCACTACTTCGCGATCGCGACCCTCGGAGTGGCCGAGGCGTTTCGCGAGATCGCCGGAGCGTGGGACCGGGTCACGGAAGGGGCGACCGGCATCGACCTGCCGCTTCGAAGCGACAGCGCCTTCTACTACTACACGGCGCTCGGCTTCGTCGTCTTCGGCGTCGCGCTGACGGCGCTGCTCGCGAAATCGAAGCTGGGCTACGGATGGGTCGCGATCCGCGAGGACCAGGACGCCGCGAAGATGCTCGGCATCAACACGACGATGTTCAAGGTCGCCGCCTACGCCCTCTCCGCGGTCTTCGCCTCGATCGCCGGAAGCATCATCGCGTACCAGAACATCCACGTCGCCCCCAACGACTTCTTCAAGATCGAGTACACGCTCCAGATGATCATCGCCTGCGTCATCGGAGGGACGGGGTCGGTATGGGGCCCGCTGCTCGGCGCGGCGGTCTACCAGCTGCTCTCGACCTTCGTCTGGAGCCACTTCATCGAGCTCCACCCGACGGTGCTCGGCGGGATCATCGTCTTCTTCGTCGTCTTCCTGCCGCGGGGGTTGATGGAGCTGCTGCGCCGGTTTGCCGCGGTGCTCAAGGGCGGCCGTTTCGGCTCCGACGTCTTCCTCGCCAACATCCGGGCGAGCCGGCTGGATTAGGGCGGGAATCGTGAATCGGAAATCGGAAATCGAGACCGATGGCTGAAACGGTTACCGATTCCCGATTTCCGGTTTCCGGCTCCGGGACGCCTCTTTTTGAGGCCCGCGGGATCACCAAGCGATTCGGCGGCCTGGCCGCCATCGATGGGGTGGACCTGGAGATCCGCCGGGGAGAGATCCTCGGAGTCATCGGCCCCAACGGCGCGGGGAAGACGACCTTCGTCAACTGCATCACGGGGCTGAACCGGCCGACCTCGGGGCAGATCCTCTTCCACGGCGAGGACATCACGAAGAAGCCCAGCTACGCGATCGGCCGGATGGGGATCGCGCGGACGTTCCAGGTCGTCAAGCCGTTGAAGCAGTTGACCGTCCGCGACAACGTCGCGATCGGGGCGATGTTCGGCGCCCGCGGCCGCGAGCGCGCGGCCGGGGAGGCCCGGGAGCGCGCGGGCCAGGTGCTCGCGATGGTGGGCCTCGAGCACCGGATCGAGCAGACCGCCTCGGAGCTGACGGTCCCGGACTTAAAACGCCTGGAGCTCGCCAAGGCCCTGGCGATGGATCCGGAGCTTCTCCTGCTCGACGAGGTCATGGCGGGATTGAATTCGACCGAGGTCGAGAGCGCCATGGAGCTGATCCGGCGGATCAACGCCGGGGGCGTCACGATCCTCGTCATCGAGCACGTCATGAAGGCGATCATGGGAATCTCCGACCGCCTCGCCGTCCTCCACTACGGCAGGAAGATCGCGGAGGGAAAGCCCTCCGAGATCGTCGAGAGCCCCAGGGTCATCGAGGCGTACCTCGGCGAGCGGTTCGCGAAGCGCGCGCGGGCCGGCAGCCAGCTGGGGAGAGTGACGGACGAGGGGATCTTCCTCAAGACTCCGATTCCGGAACAGGAGGCGTGGAAGCCCACCTTGCCGCTTCCGGGCGAGCCTCTCCTCGAGATCCGGGACGTCTCTTCTGGCTACGGCGAGGTCCAGATCCTCCGGGAGGTTTCGCTGGAGGTCAAGCAGGGCGAGATCGTCGCGCTGATCGGGGCTAACGGCGCCGGCAAGACGACGCTCCTCTACACGATTTCGCAACTGGCGAGGCCGCGGGGCGGCTCGATCCGGTTCGCCGGCGCCGATCTGACCCGCGCCCGTCCCGAGGAGGTCGTCGCGGCGGGGATCGTGCACGTCCCGCAGGGTCGGCGCCTCTTCCCAGGGCTGACGGTCGAGGAGAACCTTCTCCAGGGCGTGTACCTGCGCCGCGACCGCGACGCGATCGAGGAGGACCTCGAGTGGGTCTACGGCCTCCTTCCTCGCCTGAAGGAGCGTTCGCGGCAGCTTGCCGGGCGCCTCTCGGGAGGCGAGCAGCAGATGTGCGCCGTGGGGCGCGGGCTGATGGGACGGCCCAAGCTGCTCTTGATCGACGAGCTGTCGCTCGGCCTCGCGCCGCTCGTGGTGGATCAGCTCCTCGAGGTCATCTCGGAGATCAACCGGAAGGGGACGACCGTGCTCTTGGTCGAGCAGGACGTCCAGGTCGCGCTGGAGCACGCGCACCGCGGATATGTCCTCGAGACCGGCCGGATCGTCCAGGCCGGCCTCGCCTCGGACCTCCTGCGGGATCCGCGCATTCGCCAGGCTTACCTGGGCCTGTAGAAGGATGGCCGCCTTCTCGGGCGACGACTCGCGGATCGCCTCGCCGGGAAGGGTCGCGACGATCGGCGCGCTGAACTTCGCGACCGTCGCCGTTTACTCCGACCTCTACATCACGCAGCCGATCCTCCCGCTCCTCTCCCGGGAGTTTCACGTCGCCCCGGCGACCGCGGGCCTCACCATCTCCGTCGTCGTCCTCATGATCGCGCTCGTGTCGAGCGGCTATGGCTCGCTCTCCGACGCCGTCGGCCGCAAGCCCGTGATGGTGACGAGCTGCGTTCTCCTCGCCGTCCCGACCCTGCTGTGCGCGCTCGCCACGACCTTCCACATGCTGCTCTTCTTCCGGGCGCTCCAGGGTCTTCTGATGCCGGGCGTGACCGCGGTCGCGGTCGCGTTCATCGGCGACTACTTCAGCGAGGCGGACCTCGGTCCGAAGGTCGGCGGCTGGATCGCGGCGTCGGTCGCCGGGGGGCTGACCGGCCGGGTTCTCTCCGGCCTCCTCGCGGCGTGGACGAACTGGCGGGTTCCCTTCGTCTTCTTCGGGCTCTTGACGCTCGTCGGGGCGGCGGCGATCGCCCGCGGGCTGCCCGCCGGGCAGGGGATCGCGGGAGTCAGGCTGGGGAGCGCGTACCGCGGGATGTTCACGCACTTCCGCAACCGCAGGCTGATCGGCGCCTTCATCATCGGCGGCGGGGTCTTCTTCTCCTTCATCGGCGTCTTCACCTACCTCCCGTACTACCTGACCGCTCCTCCGTTCCACCTCTCGACCGCGCTCGTGTCGTCGGTCTACCTCGTGTACATCGCCGGGGTCTTCACGTCGCTCGTCTCGGGCCGGCTCTCGCGGCGCTTCGGGCGGCGGCCGGTGATGGCCGCGGGGCTCGCGATCGCCTCGGCCGGCGTCCTGGGGACGCTCGTCCATTCGCTTTCCGCGATCGTGCTGTCGCTCGTCGTCCTTTGCGTGGGGATGTTCACGGTGCAGTCCACGGCGCCCGCCTTCGTCAACGCGAACGCGCGGGGGGCCAAGGGGGCGGCGGGCTCTCTTTACGTGACCTTCTATTACGTCGGCGCGAGCCTGGGCTCGGCCCTGCCGGGCTACGCCTGGCAGGCGTGGGGCTGGCCCGGGGTCGCGGCGTCCTGCGTGGCGGCCCTCCTCGTGGGGCTCGCGGCCGACGGCGTGCTGTGCGGATGAAACGCGAAATGGAATATTCTCGGTGGAAATTTCGGAGGGGAAAGCGATGAAACTCACGATGTCGAAGCTTCGGGCGGCCCTCGTTCTGGCGGCGGCAGGCCTCGCGGCGTGCTCCGGCGCCCTCTTCGCGGCGGACGGCGTGATCAAGGTCGGAGCGGTCCTGCCCGTCACGGGGAAGGAATCGAAGATCGGCGGCGCGTACAAGCAGGGGACCGAGTTCGCCGTCAAGGAGATCAACGACGCCGGCGGCATCACGGTCGCGGGCAAGCCGATGAAGATCGAGCTGACGCTCCTGGATGACACCTCCGACGCCGCCAAGAGCGCCCAGCTCGTCGAGCAGCTGATGGCGCAGCAGAAGGTGGACGTCGTCATCGGCGGCTACGGGTCCCACCTGGTCCAGGCGCAGAGCGTCGTGCCGGACCGGTACGGGGTCCCGTATATCTCCGGGGGAGCGGGAGCGCGAGGGATCTACGGGCGCAGCAAGTGGGTCTTCGGCACTCTGTCGCCGGTGGACATCCTGTCGGCGACCCAGATGGATTTCTTGAGCTCCCAGATCGCCGCGGGCAAGCTGAAGAAACCCTTGAAGATCGCGCTCCTCCTGGAGAACACGGAGCACGGCAAGGACTACGCGCAGGGGGTCCACGACTACGTCAAGGCGCACCCGGGCGACTTCTCGATCGCGATCGAGGAGAACTTCGAGCTGAACACGGCGGACTTCAAGCCTCTCTTGACCCGCGTCTCGGCCGCGAAGGCGGACATCTTCATGTGCGACGCGCACCTGGAGGACTTCATCGCGATGCACCGCCTCTACACGCAGATGGGCCTCTACTACCAGATGGTCACCTACGGCGCGCGCGGCGCCGATGCCGCCGGGCGCAAGGCGCTCGGGCCGGCGACGGACTACATCTTCGCGAGCGGCTGGTGGTCGGAGCTTCTTCCCTATCCGCAGGTCAAGGCCTTCAACTCGAAGTGGAAGGCGGCGACCGGCGGCGATCCCCAGTGGTACCACGCACTGGCGTACGAGACCGTCCGCGTCCTCGGCATCGCGCTCGGAAAGGCCGCTTCGCTCAAGCCGGAGGCGGTCCGCGCTGCGCTGGCCGCGGTGGACGTGAAGGACTCCATCCTGCCGGGCGGGCAGCTGAAGTTCAGCCCGTCGGGCCAGGCGATCCTTCCCTTCGTCGTGACGCAGAACAAGCCCCAGGACAAGGTGGACATCGTGTGGCCGGCCACGTCCAAGACCGGAGACGCGGTGGCGCCCGTGCCCAAGAGCTGATCGACGAGTCCACAGTCGACAGTCGACAGTCGAAAGTGACCGTCGAGCGTCCGGCGACGAGAGGTTTGGAGCGCTTCCAGACCTGTCGACTGTGGACTGTTGACTGTCGACTTCACCGATGAAGGAAGTCGTCGCCGTCGCCGTCAACTCGCTCCTCGCGGCGGGGCTGTACGCGACGATGTCCTACGGCCTCGCCGTGATCTACGGGGTCATGAGGATCATCAACCTCGCGCACGCGGGGATCCTCATGCTCGGGGCGTACGCGACCTTCACGCTGAACTCCCGCTTCGGGATGGATCCGATCCTTTCGCTCGCCGTCGTGATTCCGGTCTTCTTCGGGTTCGGGATCCTTCTCTACCTGGGGCTCGTCCGGCGGCTTCCGCGTTCTTCCAGCGGGCCGTCCATCGAGTCGCTTCTCCTCCTTTTTGGAGTGTGGCTGGTGCTCCAGAACCTGGCCTACGCGATCTGGAGCGGCGACACGCAGTCCATCCTGACCCGCTACACGATGAAGTCCGTGGTCCTCCTGGGAGTCCGCGTCGGGATCCCGACGGTGGCTGTCTTCGCGGTCAGCGTCCTCTCCCTCCTCGTGCTTCAGTGGATTCTCCGGAAGACCTATCTCGGCCGCGCTATCCGGGCGGTCACCGAGAACCGGGATGCGGCGATGATCTCCGGCGTCAACGCGGACCGGATCTCCGCCGTGGCTTTCGGCATCGGGACGGCTTTCGCGGCGGCGGCGGGCAGCCTCCTCGCGACGATGTACGCCTTCACGCCGGATTTCGGGCGGAGCTTCCTGCTGAAGTCCTTCTGCATCATCGTGCTCGCGGGGATGGAGAGTGTCGCCGGCGTCGCTGCCGGCGCCTTCGTCCTGGCTCTCCTGGAGAACTTCGTCGGCGGCTACACGTCGCTTCCGACCTCGTTCCAGGACGCGCTCTCCTTCACGCTCCTCGTCGTCGGGCTCGTCGCCTTTCCCCAGGGCATTGTCGGCGCCTTCTCGCGCTTCTCCCGGAGCCGGCGGCGGCCGGGGCGGGCATGAGGAAGGGACAGGGCAGGCTCCTCGCGATCGAGGCGGCGGCGCTCGTCCTGCTCCTCGCCGCGCCGAGGTTCTTCGAGCGCGGGACCCTGAACGACATCTGGAACGTCGCCTTCGCGGTGATCCTGGCCTCCGCGTGGAACCTGCTCGGAGGCCTTGCCGGCCAGGTCTCGATCGGCTACTCGGCCTTCATCGGCATCGGCGCCTACACGACCGCGCTCCTCTCGCTCGCCGGGTGGCATCCCTACGCGACGCTGCCGGTCTCGGCGCTCCTCGCCGCCGCGTTCTCGTTCGTCGTAGGACTGCCGACGTTCCGGCTGCGGGGCCCGTACTTCACGATCGCGACGATCGGGGTCTCCGAAGCGGTCCGCGTGGTCGCCTCCGGCGTTTCTTTCACCGGGGGATCCTCGGGCCTCCGAATGCCGGCCGGGTCCTTCCATTTCCTCCGCGACTACTCGGCGATGGTGATCCTCGCCGTCTCGGTCGTCGCTCTCGCGGCCTGGATCCAGGCGAGCCGCTTCGGGGCCGCGCTGCGCGCGATCCGGCAGGACATCGACGCGGCCGAGGCGCTCGGCGTCAACTCGACGAAATACAAGCTGCTCGTCCACGCCCTTTCGGCGGCGATCGTGGCGGTCGCGGGGAGCCTCTTCGCGATCAACTTCCAGTACATCTCGCCCAACTCGGTCTTCGACTTCCGCCTCTCGCTATCGATCGTGCTGATGCCGATCGTCGGAGGACTCGGGACCGTCGCCGGGCCGGTCCTGGGGGCGCTCCTGTTCGGCTACCTGCAGATCAAGCTGCTCTCGAGCCCCGCGCTGCGCGACTCGTACCTCTTCCTTTACGGCGGAATGCTCATCCTCGTGATGCTCTTCGAGCCGAAGGGGCTGCTCGGCCTCTACCACCGGCTCCGGGGCGCCGTGACGCGCTCCGGGGCGAGGACGGTGCCCGATGCCGGCTGAGACGGTCCTCGAGGTCGAGGGGCTGGTCAAGCGGTACGAGGGGCTGCTCGCCCTGTCGGGGGTGAACTTCGCGGTTTCGGAAGGGGAGATCTTCGGCGTCATCGGGCCCAACGGCGCCGGCAAGACGACGCTCTTCTCGTGCCTCGTGGGATCGGTCCGCCCCAACTCGGGCGAGGTCCGCTTCCGCGGGGAGCGGATCGAGCGCCTCGCCGGCCACGCGATCGTCTCGCGGGGGCTCGTGCGGACCCACCAGATCGTCCGGCCCTTCCGCGAGATGACGGTCCGGGAGAACGTCTCGATCGGCGCCCACTTCGGCCGCGGCCGGCGGCGCGGGGAGGAAGCCCGGCGGCGGATCGCGGAGATCCTGGAGCGGACCGGGCTCTCCCGCAGGGCGGACGCGCTCGCGGGCACGCTGACGATCGGAGAGCTGAAGAGGCTGGAGATCGCGCGGGCGCTCGCGACCGAGCCGAGGGTGCTGTGCCTGGACGAGGTCATGGGAGGGCTGAATCCCTCGGAGATCGTCGAGGCGATGGGGCTCATCCGCTCGATCCGCGAGTCCGGGATGACCATCCTGATGATCGAACATCACATCCACGCGGTTGTCGGGGTCTCCGACAGGATCCTCGTTCTGAACTTCGGGCTGAAGATCGCCGAGGGAACCCCTTCGGCTGTCGTCAAAAACCCCAACGTGATCTCCGCCTACCTGGGCGAGGATTGATGCTGTCCGTCCGAGATCTGGATGTCTTCTATGGCGCCGTTCAAGCGGTCTGGGACGTCTCCTTCTACGTCGGGGAGCGCGAGGTCGTGACGCTGATCGGAGCGAACGGCGCCGGCAAGTCGACGATCCTCAAGGCGCTCTGCGGCCTCTTGAAGCCCCGCCGCGGGGAGGTCCTCTTCGGCGGCGAGGACGTGGCCGGGCGGCCTCCGTACGAGCTGGTCGACCGCGGGCTCGTGCTCATTCCCGAGGCTCGGCAGCTCTGGCCGGGGATGACCGTGCGCGAGAACCTGGAGATGGGCGCCTACAGCCCCTCGGCGCGCCCCGGCCGAGCCGAATCGCTCGAAGCCGTCTTCGCGATGTTCCCCCAGCTCGAAGCGCGGTCGCGACAGAAAGCGGGGACTCTCTCGGGCGGCGAGCAGCAGATGTGCGCGATCGGCCGCGGCCTCATGGGCAGGCCTCGCCTTCTTCTTCTGGACGAGCCGGCCCTCGGCCTCGCGCCGCTTCTCGTCAAGGAAGTCTTCTCGGCCCTCGCCAGGATCCGGGAGCGCGGCGTGACGGTGCTCTTGGTCGAGCAGAACGTCCCCCACGCCCTGGCGCTCGCCGACCGCGCGTACGTCCTCGAGACGGGGGGCGTGACGCTTTCGGGGTCCTCCTCGGAGCTCGCTCGAGACCCGCGGGTCCAGGAGCAGTTCCTGGGCGCCGGCTCGGTATGACCGGATCGAGGACCGGCCGGCTCTTCTCGGCGCTCGAGGCCGGCGCCGCCAGGCCCGCCATCGTGTCCGAGGGAAAGACCTGGACCTTCGGCGATCTGGACCGCCTCTCAGCCCGCTACGCGCGCGGCCTCGCCCGCGCGGGGGTCCGCCGGGGCGACCGCGTCGCGGTCCTGGCCGAGACGTCTCCCCAGGCCGTCATCGCGCTGCTGGGGCATTACAGGGCGGGCGCCGTCCACGTCCCGATCAACACGCGCTATCGCGGCGAGGAGATCTCGCACATCCTCGGCGACTCGGGCGCGGACGCGGTCCTCCTCTCCGGCGGCAGGGACGCTCCCGATCCGCGGCCGCGCCTGCGAATCCGGATCGGAGGAGCGGGGGCAACGGGTGGGGACGGCGAACTCTCCTTCGAGAGCCTGCTCGGGGAAACGCCGGGCGCCGATCCCGCGCCTCCCGCCGACGAGGACACCGCGATCCTCCTCTACACCTCCGGCACGACCGGGAAGAGCAAGGGCGTGGAGCTCTCCTTCCGTGCGCTGGTGGACAACACCGAGGCCGTCACCCGGCTGTGGCGCTTTTCCTCAGAAGACCGGATGGCGCTCGCCCTCCCTCTCTACCACGTCCACGGCCTGGGGCTGGGGATCCACGGAGGCCTTCTCAACCGGATGACGATCCAGCTCTTCGAGCGCTTCGACGCCGCGCGCATCGTCGAGGCCTTCGCCCGCGGCGGCGCGACCCTCTTCCAGGGAGTCCCGACGATGTACGTGAAGCTCCTGGAGCTCGCGGCGGCGGACGCCTCCGCGGCGGAGGCCCTCTCGCGCGCCCGACTCTTCACCTCGGGAAGCGCCGCCCTGCCGGCCGACGACTTCCGGCGCTTCGAGGAGCTCACGGGCCACCGGATCCTCGAGCGCTACGGGATGAGCGAGACGCTCTTCACCCTCTCGAACCCCTACGAGGATCGCCGTCCCGGTACCGTCGGCCTCCCGGTCCCCGGCTGCGAGGTCCGGATCGTGGACGACGCGGGGAAGGATTCTCCGCCCGGCGAGCCGGGAGAGATCCTGGTCCGGAGCAACGGGATGATGTCGCGCTACCGGGGGAGGCCGGAAGAGACCGCGGCGTCGTTCCGTGGGAACTGGTTCGCGACCGGCGACGTGGCCAGCCGCGACGCCGAGGGCTACGTCACGATCGCCGGCCGCAAGTCCGTGGACTTCATCAAGAGCGGCGGCTTCAAGATCTCGGCCCGGGAGATCGAGGACGTGCTGCGCCGCCACCCGAAGATCCGCGACGTGGCGGTCCTCGGCGCTCCCGACCGCGTCTGGGGCGAGCGCATCGTCGCCGCAGTCGTGCTGAAAGCGGAGGCCGGCCGGCCCGCTTCTTCCGAAGACTTCCTCGAGGAGCTTTCGAGCTTCTGCGCGAAATCGCTTGCCGACTACAAGCGGCCGAGGGAGGTCCGCATCCTCGAGGAGCTTCCGCGAAACACCCTCGGCAAGGTCCAGAAGCACCGGATCGGCTAGGGGCTCGGGGGACTGCAGTGTCCCACGCTTCAGAAGCTCTGGCGGAGGGTCTCCCGCATTCGCGCGGCGACGACTGCGCCCGAGGCGAACGTCACGGCGGCGATCAGCCAGATCGCCGCGCGGATTCCGAAGGCGTCCGCGGCCACGCCGGCGAGGAGCGCCCCGGCGGCGTAGCCGAGGTCGCGCCAGAGCCGGTAGACACCCACCGCCGAAGCGCGCCAGCTCGGGTGCGCGACATCCCCGATCGCGGCGAGGAGCGTCGGGTAGACCATCGCCGTTCCCGCGCCGAGGAGCACCGAGCCGGCCGCGAAGCCGGGGAGCCTCGCCGAGAGCGCGATCGCCGCGATGCCGCCCGCCTGGATTCCCATCCCGCCGGCGATCAGCCACTTGCGGCCGACGCGGTCGGAGAGCGCGCCGGTGAAGAGCTGCCCCACGCCCCAGACGGCCGGGTAGATGGCGGCCAGCCACGCGATGCGCTCCAGAGAGAGGCCGGCCGCGGCATAGAAGAGCGGGAAGAGTCCCCACGCCATCCCGTCGTTCAGGTTGTTGACCAGGCCGGCCTGGCTCACCGAGGAGAGATCGCGGTCCAGGAGGGACGTCCGGAGGAACACTTCTCGCTGGGAGAGCGACGCCGCGCCCGCCTGCGCTGCGTGGATCTTCGCCTCGTGCCGCGCGTGGTCGTGTGTCTCGCGGACCAGCACCGCAGAGAGGAGAAAGCCGATGACGGCGAACGCGACGCCCAGGTAGAACGGCTGCGGCCGCAGTCCGTAAGCGGCGGCCACGTAGCCTGTGGCAAGCGCCGAGAGGGCGACCGCGCCGTACCCGGCGAACTCGTTCAAACCCATCGCGAAGCCGCGGCGCTCGGGTCCCGCGAGATCAATCTTCATGATGACGGTCGTGGACCACGTCAGGCCCTGGCTCACGCCGAGCAGGACATTGGCGAAGAGGACCCAGCCCCACGACGGCGCCCACATCAGGAGGAACGGCACCGGCAGCGCGACGAGCCATCCGCCGACGAGGACCCGCTTGCGGCCCACGGAGTCCGAGAGGCGTCCGGCCAGGTAGTTGGTCGCGGCCTTGGCGACGCCGAAGACCACGATGAAGGAGAGCACCGCCGCCCGCGCCGCGAGGTGGAACTCCCGCTCCGCGATCGCCGGAAGGATGGTCCTCTCCAGGCCGACCATCGCCCCCACGAACGCGTTGACCACGACGAGCAGCGAGAACTGCGCGAGATTCGGCCCCAGGCCGAGCCGGACGCCGGCCGAAGCCATCGTCCTACCTCACGCTTTCGGCGTGAACTGGGCCAGCTCGTAGATCCCGAGCTTTTTCTCGATGCCGGCGACGCGGTCCACCATCTTCTCGAAGCCGTCCTCGCCGAAAAGCTGATGCTCCTTGCCCTCGAACTGATCGCCGAGGGCGTCGTACTCGTTGGCGCTGACGATCTTGCGGAAAGCGGGGAACAGGATGGTGTCCTCGCGCGCCTCGTGCGGGCCGTACATCCGGATGAAGGCGCGCAGCGAGTCCGCCAGGGCCTTGCGCTCGGCGGGATTCCGCATCGCCTGGAGAGTGGAGAAGCGAAGCGTCGTGTCGGTCACCCGCCGGCCCGCCTGGTGCTGCGCGGAGAGCACGTCCACCAGGTCCACCAGCTTGTTGGCCTTGCGAAACCTCGGAAAGAGGAAGTCCTCTTCCAGCTTCTCGTGGTAGTCCTCGATGAAGGAACGGATGATCTTCGCCGCGTCGGACAGAGCCTCCGGAGGAAGCTCCTCCCCCGCGTCCAGCCGCCGGAGCGACTCTCCGTAGACGAGCAGGACGCGCTTCAAGACCCCGTGCTCGCGCATCAGGTCCTCGGCCGGGGAGACGTCCTCCTCTTCTTTGGGCGCCGGCTTCTTCTTCGCCTTCTTCGCGTCGGCCGCGGCGCTCGTCAGCGCGCCGCCGAATCCGGCCGCCCCCAACGCAGCGGCCGCCTGAAGGAAATCCCGCCGATCCTGTTTCATGGCCTCTCGATTATCTGCGAGGTCGGGCGGAGCTAGAATCCCGCCATCGCTTCCACCCGGGCGCTCTCGGCAGGCATCGGGACTCGCCGCGAGTCCGGCTCGATGCCCGACTCGAAAGCGTCGGGTTCCTCGGCCGTCCTGACGCCTGCGCTCCTCGAGACGGCGGCGCGGAGGCTGCGATTGATCTCCGGCGTGAGCTCCGTCGTCGCGCCCGTCCTGGCGATCCTCGATTTCTTCTCGCCGCCGGCGACCGCGACGCCGGTGGGCCGCTGGCTCGGTTTCGCCGCGCCCTGCTTCGGGTCCTTGAACTCCCTCCTCATGTTCTGGCTCTCGTCGTATCTGGAGCCGCGCAAGCTGATGCGCCTGGCGCCCTTCTTCCAGGTGGCCCAGGGCTTCTTCATCTCGGTCTACTACCACACGGCGCCGATCGCCCTGAAGGACGCCGCCCGAGGCTGGTCCTCCCTCGTCGTCTGGCTCATCATTTTTCCCCTGCTCGTCCCGAACGCGCGGAGGACTGTCGTGCTCGCGTCCCTCGCCACGGCGGCGATGGACCCGATCGGCCTGCTGATCCACATCGCTGCGGGGGCTCCGGTTCCGACTGCCGGCACGGTCGCGCGCGGCATGGTCCCGATCCTCGTCTCCTGCGTCCTGGGCATCGCGCTCTCCCGCATCGTTCACGACCTGAACGCGGAGGTGCGGAGGGCGCGGGAGCTCGGCAGCTATCACCTCGTCAGCCTGATCGGGCACGGCGGGATGGGGGAGGTCTGGCGGGCGCAGCACCGGATGCTGGCGCGGCCGGCGGCCATCAAGCTGATCCGTCCGGACGCCTCGGGCGGCATCTCGCGGGACACGCTCGTCCGCTTCGAGCGGGAAGCGCAGGCGACGGCGGGTCTCTCCTCGCCGCACACCGTCCAGGTCTACGACTTCGGGATCACCGAGGACGGCGCCTTCTACTACGTCATGGAGATGCTGACGGGACTCGACGCCGAGACGCTTGTCCGCCGCCACGGCGCGATGCCCGCCGAGAGGGTCGTGTACGTGCTGCTGCAGGTCTGCAAGTCGCTGGAAGAAGCGCACGCGCGCGGCCTCGTGCACCGCGACATCAAGCCCGCCAACATCTTCGTCTGCCGCTACGGCCTGGAGTGCGACTTCGTCAAGGTGCTCGACTTCGGCCTCGTCAAGACCCTCGGCTTCGCGAGCGGCGCGGGCCTGACGGCGGTGGGCGTCGTGGCAGGGACTCCCGAGTACATGGCGCCGGAGATCGCACGGGGCGAGCGCGACTTCGATCACCGAGCCGACCTCTACTCCCTCGGATGCGTCGCCTACCGGATGCTCTCCGCCGGCCCCGTCTTCGACAGCCAGAGCCCGATCGAGTTCCTGATCGACCAGGTTCGCACGCCGCCGCTCCGGCCGTCGTCGAAGGCCGGCGTGGCGATCCCGCGCGGCCTCGAGGACATCGTCATGGAGTGCCTCGAGAAGGACCCCGCCCGGCGGCCGCAGAGCGCGGCGGAGCTGGCGGGACGCCTGCGGGCGCTCGAGGTCGACAGCTGGACCGCGCGGCGGGCGGAGGAGTGGTGGCAGGGC
>DATFWF010000109.1:0-4113 GCA_035259605.1 Thermoanaerobaculia bacterium | reverse complement strand
CGGATCGGACCGACAGGAGGAAAGGAACGATCGAGAGGGCCCAGGGCACGGCGGGCCACGCCGATGGGGAGCCCTTGTAGACCCTGGCGGCGACCGCCAGGCTCGCCGCCAGGCCCAGGGCGAAGAGGACGGCGCGCGCGCGAGGCTTCACCGGAAGGCGGCCTCGTAGACGTGCATGTGCGTCGTCGGGCCGGTCCCGACCTCCTCGAGCTCGACGCGGACTTCTCTCGCCTCGACCGCGCCGTCCGGCAGTGGAAAGTCGATGACCGGGTTCGCCCGGAAGCCGCGATAGACGTTCTCGAAGCTCACGGGCTCTCCGCCTCCCGGGGGCGTCAGGGAAACCTTCAGGCGCACGATGTCCATGGCGCCCAGCTGGAGGTGGACCTTCGCGATCCGCCGCGGCGCCGGGAAGTCCACCACGAAGACGAACGGGTTGGCCTCCAATCCCCGGACCAGCGTCTCGGGGCGCCCGTCGAACATCAGGGAGGGGTATCCCAGGTCCAGCATCGAGTGATGAACGGTCACCTTCTCCCCGTCGATCCAGGCGATCCCCTCGACGAGCTCGCGCCGCGCCTCGCGGTCGGCGGCGATCAACCTGTCCGCGTCCTCGGAGTATCGGAGCCGCGCGAGAGAAAAACCCTGGCGGCCGTCCGGAAGGATTATGGTGTCCTCCGGGGAGAGGACGAGCTTGCGGCTGCTCGAGGCCTTCTCGTACTGCTCGCCGGTCATGACGAAGAGCTCGTCGTCGGAGACCGCGTGGCGCTCGAGGAGGTAGTCGTCGACGCTGCGGATGTCCACGCGCCGGCGCTCGGAGGGCGCGAGGAAGAAATCGAGGAACGGGAGCGGGTTGTTCGCCCAGACCGGGGAGACGTGCACCCGTGTCTTCGGAGACTTCGCGAGCGCCTCGCGGACCTTCTCGAAGATCTGGCGGGAACCGTACTGCAATCCGTAGAGGCCGTAGTCGTGGAACCAGGTCGGTCCCTCGGCCAGGGCGTTGCGGGCGAGGCTGCCGGCGAAGATCGCGAGGGCGCCCGCGCCCGCCGCCGCCACCGCCTTGCGCGGGAGCCGGCGGCGAATCCCGGAGAGCACTTCTCCGACGCCGAGCGCGGTGAAGAGGGCGATGGGGACGATCATCGGGAGCACGCGGAGGATCTGCATGTCGCCGGCCGCCGCCGAGAAGGGAACCGCGAGCGGCGAGAAGAGGAGGACCCGGTCGCCGGCCGATTTCCGGGCGCTGGCCAGCGCTCCCATTCCCCCGATCATCAGCAGCACGAGGTAGGGCGGGGGAACGAAGGCCCGGTCCTTGACGAGATGGCGGACGGCCTCGGGAGCGCCCGGGAAGAACCAGTAGGACGGCCGGAACGCCTGGACGTACCTCGCCGCGAACATCCCGAGCTTGCGGGAGAGCGGAATGGAGGAAACCCAGTAGGAGTTGAGCACCGTCAACTGGTCGCGCGTGGAGTGCGGATGCCGGCGCATCTCCCGCACCAGGGGGATCATCGTGACGGCGAGCAGCAGGATGGCCCCGACCATCAGGTCGTTGTGCTCGCGGAACACCCGAGCGTGGTAGCGGAAGTCGCTGACCAGGAGGAGGACCCCCATGACGATCATGATCCCCTGGCCCGCCGTGTAGCTGTAGAAGGTCGCCGCGCCGAGGAGGACCGCGAGGAAGGCCCACCGGGGGGACCGGAGGCGGTAGAGGAGATAGGCGAAGAGAAAGCCGGCGAAGCAGGCGGGCGTCGTCTCGAAGGCCACCCGGGAGTGGAGGAAGTCCACGGGCATCGCGGCCAGCAGCAACGGCGGCGACCACCAGCCCCGGCTCCCGAGGACCCGCAGCGCCCCGCCGGCCGCCGCCGCCCCGAGCAGGCTGACGATGGCGAAGGTGCCCCGCGTCGTCAGGATCGTCTTTCCGAAGAGCGCGATCGGGGCGGCGAGAAGGTAGATGTTCAGGCTCATCGCCCGGCGCTGGTCGTTCAAGAAATACCCGGGCAGCAGGACTCCCTGAGCGTCTCGGAAGTTTCGGTGGACGAGCGACTGCGCGGTGTTGGCCTGGATCGCCTCGTCGGTGAAGAAGAAGATCGGGAAGTCAGCCAGTCCGGCCAGGCGCGTGGCCGCGTAGACGGCGAGGCCTATGGCGAAGAGCCAGACCGAGAGCCTGCCGCCGGGGATCTCGGAGCCGGCGGCTTCCTCGGCGGAGGCCGCCTCAGGGGAGTGCCGCAAGGGTCCAGGAGAAGAGGTGGTTCGTGCCGCGATCGGAGACCGTCAGCCTCCCGAAGGAGTCCAGGACGATTCCGGTCGGCTGCTTGAAGTCCTTTTCCGGCTTCCAGGAGCGCTTCAGGGCGCCCGAAGACTCGTACTGGGCCACGCGGGCGGCCACCGAGTCGGTGACGAATACCGTGTCGGAGGGACCGATGGCGATGTAGGGCTCGGTGTAGAAGTCCTTCCACCCGTTGACCACGAACATCCGCACGAACTTCCCGTCGGCGTCGAAGACCTGGACGCGGTGGTTGCCCGTGTCGGCGACGTAGATGTTCCCGGCTGAATCCGCGGCGAGGCCCACCGGCTCCACGAACTGCCCGGTCCCGATCCCGTTGCCGCCCCACTCGGAGATCTTGTTGCCCTGCCGGTCGAAGCGGACGATCCGCTTGTTGCCGGTGTCCGCGACGTACACCCGGTCCCTGGACACCACGACGGCGCGCGGGCCGAAGAAGGCCTTCTCCGCGTCGACCACGTTGGCGATGAACTTCCCTTCCGCGGTCAGGTGCACGATCCGCTGGTTCCACGTATCGGCGACCCACACGTCGCCCTGCGCGTCGACGCCCAGGCCGCACGGCTCGTTGAACTGCCCGTCGGCCGCCCCCTTCGAGCCGAACTCGCGCACGAACTTCCCCTCCCCGTCGAAGACCTGGACGCGGTTGTTCTTCGTGTCGGCGAGGTAGAGGTTCCCCTTCGAATCCGCCGCGAGGCCGCGAGGCTCGAGCACCTGCCCCTGCGAGGATCCCGCCGAGCCCCATTCCCGCGCCGGCGGGATCATGACGGCTTCCGAGGAGTAGTCCTTCGCCGAGGTGTCCTGCACGGGAACGGAGAGAGGAGCGAGCGTGCCCGTCCCCTCGTCGAGGTCCTTGCGCACGAAGAACATGGAGTCCTGCGAGCCGATCTGGCTCCAGATCTCGTGGAAGAGCCACCACCGGACCATGTCGGACAGCGTCGGACGCGTGACCGCGTTCTCGCCGGCGGGGGGCGTGATCGTCTCCGGGAACCACCACGCGCGAATCGGGACGCGCCTGGCGTTGTAGCGGTCGCCGAGCTGCTTCTGGAGGCCTCCCTCCGGGTTCCAGTCCGCCACGATGATCGGCGTCGAGGCGTCCTCGATGCGTCCGACCCAGCGTGTCTGCACGTCCCGCAGGTACCACGTCAGCGGCCAGGTCGCCTCTCCCGTCACCGTGATGACCTGCTGTCCCACCGGAATGCGCGACTTGGCCTTCTGCACGACCTCAAGCGCCCGGACCAGATCCCAGTCCGTCTGGACGTAGGCCAGCATCTCCGCGTGCTTCGGCTCCTTCTCGATGTCGTGCGCGCCGTAGCGGAAGCAGGCGAGGTACATGCCGCCGGCGTTGATCGCGAGCAGCGCCGCGATGATCGCCAGCGCGATCCGGGGGCGCTTCTCCGACCGGTCCTTCCAGAGATCGGCGATGCCGATGGCGGCGAGAATCGTGATCGGCAGGAGAGGATGGACCGTCAGCCAGGGGACCTTCTCGCGCGCCCAGCCGTAGATCGCGAGCGAGCCGACGGCCCAGAAGGCGACGAACTGGAGGAAGGGCGAGAGCCCGCCCGCCTCGTCGGCGGGACGGCGGAGCGTGAGGACGAGCGCGATCGCGAGGATCGCCCCGATCCAGAGCATCGCGTGGGGCGCGAGCGCCGAGAAATACAGCCGTGCGAGGAGGTATACGCCGACCGGTATCGCCGCCTTCTTGAGGACACGCAGGAACGGGTCGTTTCTCCACTCGCGCACGGAGAACGCGAAGATCGCGGCGAGGAGGATCGATGCGTCGTAGAAGAAGAGCTGCGGGAAGTAGTAGTACCAGGGCCCCGGGATCCGCGCGATCGAGTGCT
>DATFWF010000108.1:0-2550 GCA_035259605.1 Thermoanaerobaculia bacterium | reverse complement strand
TCGAACGCGTCCTTCTCCGACATCGCGATGGGCGCGATGGTCGACGCCGAGGGGACGCTTCAGTCCGACGGCTCGATCCTCGCCCGGAAGGTCACGATCGAGTAGCGTCGTCTCATCACTTCAGGTACTTCGTGAACCAGGCCACGATCGCGACGGTGGAGCGAATCCGGTTGGGCGTCTTGCGGAAACCGTGGCCCTCGTCGGGAAAGAGGACGTACTCGACCGGGACGTTCCGTTTCTTCAAGCTCTCGACGACCTGCTCCGCCTCGACGACCGGGACGTTGGTGTCGTTGGCGCCGTGGAGCACGATCGTCGGCGCGGTGACGCGGTCCACCTTGTGGATCGGCGAGAGCTCGTAGAGCATCGCGGCTTCCTTGTCGGGATCTCCGTACTCGATCTTCGAGATCGCCGCCATCCACGGCTCGGTGTGCTTGAAGAACGTCTCGAAGTTGACGACGCCAAAGAGGTTCGCTCCGGCGGCAAACATCTGCGGGTACTCCGTCAGCCCGGCCATGACCATGTAGCCGCCATAGGAGCCGCCCATGATGCCGAGGCGCTTCGGATCGGCGCCGCCGGACTTGACCGCGTACGCGACGCACGACTCGATGTCCTTGACTCCGTTCTTGCGCAGGGCGCCGTTGTCGAGGTTCACGAACCTCTTGCCGAAACCGGAGGAGCCGCGGACGTTGGGCGCGAAGACCGCGATGCCGTTGGCGAGGAGCGCCTGGTACGTGCTGTTGAAGCTCGGCCGCTCCTGCCCTTCCGGTCCTCCGTGGTAAGACAGCACCATTGGATAAGGCGGCGGTCCCGCCGGACGGTAGAGCCAGCCGGAGAGCTCCAGTCCGTCGTGGGCCGGGAACTTCACGAGCTCCGGCCGGACGAGCTTACCGGTGTCCACCCCGGCGTGCGGACTGTGCGTCACCTGCCGGAAGGCGCCGCTCGCGACATCGAGAACCCAGATGTCCGAAGGCGTCGCCGCGCCCGACAGCGACATCGCGAGCAGGCGTCCATCCGCGGAGAACCTCAATCCGCCGGCGATCTCCGCGGGAAGTTTTGGCGTCACGATCGTCCTGCCCGATTTCAAGTCACGGATCTCGAGCTCGCTTCGGCCCGCGACGTTCCACAGGAGGGCCGCCTTCGTCCCGGCGTCCTCCAGCTCGAGGTCGGCGAGCTCCGCGTCCGGCCGCTCGGCCAGGATCTCGATCGGACCGACGACCCCATCGTCGCCGACCCGGGCGCGCGCGAAGACGACGCGGTCCCGGTCCTTGTTGGACTCGAGGTAGACGGTCCGCCCGTCGCTCGAGAAGAGCCCGGAGAAGCTCCCCGGCGGATCGTGCGGCGTGACGAGAGTTTCCTTCCCGTTTGCCAGATTGACGAGGTAGAGGTTGTTGTCGCCGCGGCTGACCAGGCGGTTGAGCAGCGCCTGCTTCCTGTCCCGCGTAACGTCGGAGAAGCCGCCGATCCCGCGGTTCTGCGCGGCCAGGCGCATCTGCCCCGCCTCGACGTCGTAGAGGTAGGCGTCGATGGCGGCGCCGTCGCGGCGATTGGAGCCGAGCGTCAGGACGCGCCCGTCCTTCGTCCAGACGCCGAGGTTGTTGGTCTCCTTTCCCCCGTCGGTCAGCCTCTTCAATCCCGACCCGTCGGGCCGGACGAGATAGACCTGCTGGTTCATCCCGCCGCCCGGCGCGAGCGAGAAGGCGAGCCACGATCCATCCGGCGACCAGGCGACGGAGCCGACCGGATCGTCGAACGCCGTGACCTGCTCGGGCCAGCCGCCGGCGCTGTCCACGACGAAGATCTGCGGGATCCCGGTCATGTTCGAGACGAACGCGATTCGCTTCCCGTCGGGCGAGAAGCTCGGGCTCGCGCAGAAGCCAATCTTCACCATGGCAGCAACCGAGCGCTCCAGCTCCGACGGAGCCGGGGCCGCGGCTATGGCGACAGCCAGAACCAACACGGCAAAAGTAAGCGCGATTCGTTTCATCGTTCCTCCGGGCCGCCGCGTCAGCGCGAAGCCGACGGCAGCCGCCGTTTCTCGATCTTGACCAGGACCGTGTACTGCGGGTCCACCATCTCGACGATCGGGGCCTTCGCCGCCTGCGAGACGAACTCGTAGGCGTCCATCTCCGAGAGCCCCGTCTTCTCCCGCACCCAGGCGACCATGTCCTTGAACGCGATGCGCGCGGCGTCCTCGAGCGGCCGCGAGGCGCCGACCGACATCATCCACTCCGCGTTCTCGATGCGAGGCCAGGGGGTCGCGCGCTTCTTGATCAGGTGCACGGTGACCTCGACGTTCATCGCGCCCTCGATCGCCGTCCCGATGATCTCTCCGTCGCCCATCGCGAAATGCCCGTCGCCGAAGGAGAGCAGCGCTCCCGGCACGTTGACGCCGAGATAGACGGTGTTGCCCGCGCGCACCTCCGGGCAGTCCATGTTGCCGCCGAAGTTGTCCGGCACGATCGTCGAGCGGACCTCGCCGTTGGCCGGCGCGACGCCGAGGCATCCGAGAAACGGAGCGAGCGGGATCTCCCACGAGAACTTCCCGTCCTG
>DATFWF010000107.1:0-28830 GCA_035259605.1 Thermoanaerobaculia bacterium | reverse complement strand
GACGTCTATTCGAAGATCCTCTCCTGCCGCGACGAGGCCACCGCCCGCCGGTCCGCCCTCCTCGCCTCCCTTTCGAAGGTGATCTTCGGGCTCTCGGTCGCCGCGATCGCGCTGGCCTCTCACGGGGTGATCTCGGGAGCGGGGGCCGAGACCCTTCCACGCGCGATCCTCGCCTTCGTCCCGGCACCGCTGGCATCTCTCGTCCTGGTGGCTCTCGTCGCGACCATGCAGACCTCGGCCGACGTGGTTCTTCTCTCGGCCGCCGCGGTGACGGCGAGGGACATCCTTCCGCGCGTCCTCCGCCGGCCGGTCCCGGTCCGGGCTGCGAAGGCGCTGCCGGTTCTCTACGGGGCGCTGGGCCTGGCCGTGGCGCTCGGGTTGAACCGCGACGTCCTGGAGACGCTGAAGCTCGGCTACTCGATCTTCGCCGCCGGGCTGATCCTGCCCGTGCTGGCCGCTCTCGCGGGCGGGCGCCTCAGTCCGCCGCCGCAAGGAGCCATCGCGGCCATGATCGCCGGCGGAGCCCTTGCGGTCCTCGGGCGGCTGCGCCCGGAGCTCTTCGGCGGCCGGGACCCGGTCATCGTCGGTACGGGCGTCAACCTGCTCGTGCTGGCCGCCTCGCTTTTCCGCAGGAGACCTGGCACACCGATTGGATAACAATACGGATTGTGCGCCGGCGAACGTCCGGGCCGCTCGGTGCCGCCGCACTGGTCCTCGCGGGATTCGGGTCGTGCGCTCCCGCGCGGCCGGATTCCGTGCAGCGCATCCGGCAGGCACCGGCGGTCGAGCAGGGCGGGACCCTTCGGCGGCTCGGCCGCAGCTACGTGACGCGCCGCGAAGGGATCCTCGAAGCGCGGTTCGAGGGGACCGCGTACGAGCGGGGATACGCGCGCGGAGCGCTCGCCTACGAAGAGATCGTGCGCGGCGAGAAGACCATCCAGAACCTGGTCCGGCGCTTCTTCCCCTCCGCGATCAGCCGCTTCTTCCTGAGGAGGACCGTGGCGTCCAGACTCCGCGGCTCGCTCCCCGAGATCCCCGAGGAACGCCGCGAAGAGATCGTGGGGCTCTCCGACGCGATCGAGCCCGACCCCTTTCCGAACGACTGGAACCCCTACGCGCGCCACCTCGCGCTCATCGCCCTTCACGACCTCTCGCAGCGTTTCGCCGACGACACGCCGCTCGCCGCGGCCTGCACCGGCTTCCTCGCGTCGGGCTCGGCGACCGCGGGGGGGCACACGCTTCTCGCCCGCAACTTCGACTTCGAGGCGGACACGCTCTTCGACCGGGAGAAGATCGTCGCGTACGTCGTCCCCGACCGCGGGATCCCGTACCTGACGGTCACCTTCGCGGGCCTGACCGGCGTCACGACGGGTTTCAACCGCGAGGGGATCGGCATCGCGATCCACGCCTGGAGCGGCGGCACCACCGGGTCCGTGGGCGAGCCGGCCACGCTCGTCGCGGCGGACGTGCTCGAGCGCTCTTCGACGGTGGACGAGGCCGTTTCCATCCTCCGCGCGGCCGCCGTCTTCGTCTCGGACATCTATCTCCTGGCCGACGGGAAGACCGGCGAGCTCGCCGTCGTGGAGAAGACCCCGCGGGCCTTCGCGGTCCGGCGGGGAGGCGAGCTTCTCGCCGTCGCGAACCATCCGGAGACCCCGCGGTTTTCCGGCGGGAGGCCGCTGAACGCATCGAGCACCTCGACCTACCGGCGCGCCCGGCTGGAGGAAGTCCTCGGGAACCGGGGGAAGCCGCTCGACGTCCTCGCGGCCGTCGGCGTCCTCCGGGATCGCCGGGGACTCGCCGGAAAGGACATCGGCCCCGGCAACCGCAACGCGATCAACGCGCTCATCGCCTCTCATTCCGTGGTTCTCGACTTGACCGCGCGGAAGGCCTGGGTCGCCGACGCCCCGCACGGGCTCGGCCGGTTCGTCGCGTACTCGCTGGACGTGGGAGCGGCGGCGGAGCCCACCGACTCGCGCCTGGCCGATCTCTCGCGGCTCGCGATCGCGCCCGATCCGTGGCTCCTCTCCGGCGGTTACGCGGACTTCGAGGCGGCAAGGCGGCTGTTCTTCCAGGGGCGCGCGGCCTTCAAGCGGGGGAGCCCCGCCGCCGCGGAGGCGAACGCCGATCAGGCGGTCGGCCTCGCTCCCGGCTTCGTCGAGGCGCTGGCGCTGCGGGCGCAGGCGCGGGCTTCGATGGGCATGACGGACGAAGCTCTCTCGGATTGCTCTGCGGCGCTCGACCGGGACCCGGCTCCGCCGACCTTCCGCCGGTCGCTCGAGACCTTCTGCGCGGCGGTCGGGGCGGGAAAGCGCGCCCCGGCGGACCTTGCGTACCCGGTCTCGCCGTCGGATCCGCCGCTTCGCTGAGCCGGCGCGGCGGCTGCTGTATCTTTGAGCGCGCAAATGCGATGGCCGGGCATCCTCGCGGGCGCTCTGCTCCTCATCCCGGCGTTGGCATTCGCCCAGCCTGAAGAGCCCTTCCGCCCCAAGGGCGCGTACAACAACGCGGTCCACCGCTTCCACCCGGACCTCGACGCGCGGTTGAACGCCGTCCGCTACGGCCGCTGGCGGGCGCTGCAGGTGGCGTGGAAATCGGGGATCAACGAGAGGCTCGACCGCGAGGTCTCGGAATACCTCCAGAGGATGCTCGCCGATCCGCCGCGCTTCTCGCCGGAAGCCGACCGCGTCGCGCCCGCGCCCGCCCGCGAGGCGGCGCCGATCTTCCGGGCGCTGCGGTGGGGCGGAACGCTCGAGCAGCAGTTCCTCGACATCCTCGCGTCGGCCGACGCCACCCCGCAGGTCACGGAGTCCCGCGTCGAGCGGTCCCTGACGCTCTACCGCCGCGATCGCTTCGCCCTGTCGGAGCCGGCGGAGCCCGCCGCGCCGCCGGGGGAGCTCTTTACGCTCGCCCCGATCTCCGCCCGCATTCTCTCTGCCGGAACGCGGCTGGCGGCGCTTGCCGCCGCCGACCTCGTCACGTCGGATTTCGCCGAGCAGCGCTGGAAGGTTCGCAAGACGGTCCTCGAGTTCGACCCGTCGAAAGGGGCGGCGGGCCCGGGCGAGGTCTCCTATTCGGCCGACGCCCCCGCCGTCGCCTCCGCCTACCCGCTGATGGCCGCCGCGCTCGACCGGCTGGCCCGCTTTCGCATCGAGGTCTTCGCCGCGCTCATCCCGGGGGCGGCCACGCCCGAAGCCGCCCGGCAGCGCGACGAACGCCTCCGCGCGGTCGCGCGCCGTTATGGCCTTCCGGTTTCCGGTATCGGCGAATGAGGCGCTCCTCGCCCGTTCTCTTCGTGGCGGTCCTGTCGCTGACGGCCGGACGGTTGCTCGGACAGCAGATCTCGGACCTGGAACCCGAGAGGCCGGTCGCGCTGGAGGACGCGAGGCCGGTCTCCTACCGCGCCTTCTCCGGGTCGGCGGACTGGACCTACAACGCGAGAAAGGATTCGCGGGACGACTACGGCCCGGGGTTCTCACTTCTCTACGGCGCCCTGCGGCGGCTGGAAGTCGGCGCCAGCGTGCGATACGTCACGAGCCCGAGCAGCAACGCGAACCGCGGCATCTCTTCCGGCGACATCCGGCTCCACGTCCTCTACGGCCTCGCGACGGAGGGCCCATCGCTCCCGGCGCTGGCGGTCCGCCTGGGAGTCGAGTTTCCGACCGGGCTCGACTCGAAGGGCACGGACCTTCACGCCGGTCTCCTCGCGACCCACTCCTTCGACATCATCCGGCTGCACGTCAACGGGCTCTGGACGCACCTGGGAGACGCCGGGGCCCGCGAGCGGAAAGATCGGTGGGAGGCGATCGCGGGCATCGACTGGACGGTCGGCAAGCACGGCCGCACCGACACCCTCCTCGTCGCGGACGCGGACATCCGGACGAACCCGCTGGTGGGCGGGAAGGGCATCCTCTCGGTCGAGGGCGGCGTGCGCCAGCGCATCGGGTCCCAGACGCTCCTCTTCTTCGGCGCCGGCTCGTCCCTGTTCGGCGAGAAGGACCGCGTGAAGGTCCGCCTGCGCGCCGGGGTCAGCCACATCTTTTGATGGGTGACCTGTGATTCGCCATCGAAAGCGGCCCTTCCGCCCTGATCACAAATCACAAATCACAAATCACAAATCCTGATGCGCGTCTTCGACTGCCACGTCCACGTCCAGCCCTGGGAGCAGCTCCGCCCCGAAGCGCTGGCGGTCATGCGCGGGGTTCGCAAGGACCTGGACCGGGTGGCGCGGGCGCTCTCGGGGGCGAGAGAGCTTCTCGAGCTGATGGACGAGGAGGGCGTCGAACGGCTATGCCTGATCAACTACGTGGCGCCCGAGGTCATCGGGTTTGACAGGACCGTCAACGACTGGGTGATCCGGTTCGTCCGCGGCCACGAAGACCGCCTGGTCGCGGTCGGATCGGTCAACCCCCGGCTGGCGGGGGACGCGGCGGGAGAGACCGCCCGGCTCTTCGAGTCGGGGATCCGGATGATCAAGCTCCATCCGCCGCACCAGCTCTTCGCGGCCGACGGCTACCGGGACGGCGACGAGGCCCTCCGCGCGATCTACCAGACGGCGCAGGACGCCCAACGCCCCGTCATGATCCACACGGGGACGTCGATCTTTCCGGGAGCGCGCAACCGCTTCGCCGACCCGATGGCGGCCGACGACGTCGCGGTGGACTTTCCCAGGTTGACCCTGATCCTCGCCCACGCGGGCAGGCCCCTCTACATGCCGACGGCGGCGTTCCTGGCCCGCCGGCATCGCAACGTCCATCTCGACCTTTCCGGGATCCCGCCGAAGAAGCTCCTCGAGTACCTGCCGCGCCTGGAAGACCTCGCCGACAAGTGCCTCTGGGGAACCGACTACCCCAGCCCGGGGATCGCCTCGATGAGGAAGAACGTCGAGGATTTTGTCGCTTTGCCGATCTCCGAGGCGGCCAAGGAGAGGATCCTCTGGACCAATGGCGTCGCGGTGATCAAGTAGTCGACAGTCGACAGTCGACAGTGCCGGAGCCCTTAATGTTGACTGTTGACTGTGGACTGTCGACTTGCCCTCGATAGCCTCGATTCCCCGATAATCCACCGCTGATGGCTAAAGGAACGGTCCTCGTGGTGGGAGGAGGGACCATGGGGCGCGGCATCGCCGGGGTGTGCGCGCTCTCCGGGTTCGAGACGGCGGTGTTCGAGGCGGACGCGCCTGCGCGGGGAAAGCTGCGCGGCGCGATCGAGGGATCCTGGCACAAGGCGGTCGAGCGCGGGAAGGCCGCGGGCGAGGACGTCAATGAAGCGAAGGGGCGGCTGCGGATCCTGGAAAACCTGGAGGACGGGAAGGACGCATTCCTCGCCATCGAGGCGATCCCGGAGCTCCTGGAAGCCAAGAAGGAGACCTTCTGGGTCCTCGACCGGCTCCTTCCCGAGGCCGTGCTGGCTTCGAACACCTCTTCGCTCTCGATCGCCGCGCTGGCCTCGGCGACGGGGCGGCCGGATCGGGTGATCGGGATCCATTTCTTCAATCCCGTCGCCGCGATGCCCTTAGTCGAGATCGTCTCCTTCGAGGCGACCTCCGCCCGCACCCGCGAGACCGCCGCCCGATTCGTCGCCGCGATCGGCAAGCAGGCGGTCCATGTCACCGATTCGCCGGGCTTTGCGACCTCGAGGCTGGGACTAGCCCTGGGGCTCGAGGCGATGCGGATGGTCGAGGAAGGCGTGGCGAGCGCCGGCGACATCGACCGCGCGATGGAGCTCGGCTACGGCCACCGCATGGGTCCCTTGAAGACGACCGACCTCGTCGGCCTGGATGTGCGCCTGGCGATCGCCGAGGCGCTCTCCTCCAGCCTGAACAAGGAGCGCTTCCGCCCGCCCGAAATCCTGCGGCGCATGGTCGCCGAGGGGAAGACCGGGAAGAAATCCGGAGAGGGCTTCTACCGCTGGGAGCGGGACAAGCCGGTCGAGAAGTAGCTCCATGTCCTCTCGACTGTCGACTGTCGACTGTCGACTGTCGACTCCCCTAGATATTGCTCAGGTCGAGAATCTTGGGCACCTCGGGGACGGCCCTGGGCGGCGGAGGCGCGGCGCGCCGGGCGGCGATCAGCCGGACGGTCGCGAAGAGGATCACGACGGCGGCGACGAGCCCCGCCGCGAAGAACCCCGTCGAGAGGCGATGGTAGCGGGCGAGCAGGACCCGCGAAGGATCGGTGACCGGGAGCGTGTCGAGCAGGCCCGCCTCGGCGCGGATCTTGTCCATCGGCGGGATCAGGAGGCTCTCGATGACGACGGCCGTGATCATGCCGAGGATCGCCGCGCGGGTGGCGAGGGTCTTCGACAGCTTCGGCGCCCTCCACCACCGCGTCAGGAGCCAGGAGGTCAGGAAGAGGACCCCGAAGCTCTCCTCCTCGATCCGGCACAGGGTGGTCAGGATGGGGCTCTGGAGCGTCGCGGCAAGGTCCCGCGTCGGCAGGACCCGGAAGGAGGCCGGAGCCACCGCCACCGCGAAGAAGATCGGCGGCCCGAGCGCCATCGCCAGCGCCGCCAGGTGAAGGAAGATCACCGGAGTCTCGAACCGGGAGAGCTGCATCCAGAGGCGCTTCGATTCCCGCAGGCCCTCCCTCCCGACTCCCGCGCTCGCTCCCTCCCGGGTCAACTCGCGTACTCCGCCCGGACCGCCGGAACGAGACCCGCCTCGTACGCCCGGTCGAGCAGGGCCTGCACCGCGCTGCGCCCCTCCGGCCCGTAACCGCGGGTCCAGTCGTTGACGTACATTCCGACGAACCGGTCCGCCTTCGCGCGGTCGAGCCCCCGGGAATACCGCATCGCGTGGGAAAGCGCGGCGTCGCGATGGGCCAGGCCGTACTCGATGGACGCGGAGAGCGCCCGGGAGATCTTTCCGATTTTCTCCGCTCCCAGGTCCTTCCGGACGACGTTGCCGCCCAGAGGCAGCGGAAGCCCGGTCTCCTTCTTCCACCAGCGCCCCAGGTCCTCGACGAGGGTCAGCCCTTCACCCGCGAAGGTGAGCTGTCCCTCGTGGATGAGGAGGCCCGCCTCGAGGCGCCCGGCCAGCACCTCGCCCGCGATGACGTCGAAGGGGCGGAAGTCCATCCGGACCCCCGGCGCCCACAGCGAGAGAGCCAGCGCCGCCGTCGTGAGCTTCCCCGGCGCCGCGACCGCGACCCGCCCGCTCGCGATCTCCTCGCGCGAGACCGGGCGGCGGGCGACCACGACCGGACCGTAGCCGTCACCGAAGGACGCGCCGTGCGGCAGGAGCAGGTAGCGGCCGGCCAGGTGCGCGTAGGCGTGGAAGGAGACCGCGGTCACCGGCAGCTCGCCGGCGAGGGCGCGGCGGTTCAGCGACTCGATGTCGGAGAGCTCGTGCGCGTAGCGCAGCCCCTCGGTCTCGACCAGCCCCTCCGCCAGCGCGTAGAACATGAACGCGTCGTCGGAGTCCGGACTGTGCGCGACGGTGATTGTCTCGGGGTCCACGCGGCGGATGATAGGTCGGATGTCCCCTCGGGCGCTTGACTTCCGGGAGGATTGCGGGAGAATGAGCGCAACCTGTGAGCGCGAATTCGCTTGAGTCCCGGCGAGAAGTCCTTAGAATGAAATCGCCGGATGGGTTGCAGCCCACCCGGCGATGGAAGAGCGTATGACCCGTCAATCGTACGGCAGCGACAGACTGAGGGGGATACGCCCCTGCTTGGGGGCGGCAAAACTAGCACCTCACTTCAGCACTGTCAATCCGCTGTCGGGAGGGAGGTGACCTTGATGGCTACCAAGAAGAAGGCCGCTAAGAAGAAGAAGGCGGGCGGCAAAAAGAAGTAGTAAATCAATCACTTACGATTTACTCTCCGGAATTCGTGGGGGCCTGCGGGCCCCCGATTTTTTTTCTTGCATTTTGGATTTCTTTAGGCCCCTGAGGCGGAAAGAGGACGCCGCTATATCTAGTTTGATATAGTTTCCGCGTGTCGCTTCCGCACGTCCTCCTCGGCCTTCTCTCGGAGCAATCTCGCACCGGATACGACCTCGAGCGAGCCATGCGCGAGGACCTCGACCACGTCTGGAGAGCGGAGCTGTCTCAGATCTACCCGGCCCTGGCGAGGCTGCGGCGGGCGGGCTGGGTCCACATGAAGGTGCTCGGGCCGCGCCGGGGACCCCGGCGGAACCTCTACCGGGTCACCGCGGCGGGGCGGAGGGAGCTGCGCCGGTGGCTCGCCGTGCCTCCTCCGCCCCGGGCCAAGGACGAGGGGCTGGCCCGGATCGCCTTCCTCGACGCCCTGCAGCCGGCGGAGAGAAGCGCTGTGCTCCTCGGGCACGAGAGGGCGCTGTCCGAGCAGGCCCGGCTGCTTCGCTCCGCCGAGCCGTCCAGCTACCGGGCGTCGGCGCGCCGGGGAGCGATCGAGCAGATCGAGGCGTGTCGCCGGTGGCTCCGCGTCCTCGCCTCGGAGAGCGGCGCCCCGCCGCCGGCCGTTCCCGCCAAGAAGAAGTGAAGCTCTCAGCCGTGATTCCCGCCTCGGGCCTCTCGCGCCGGATGGGACGCGAGAAGATCCTGCTCCCCTTCCGCGGATCCACGATCCTCGAGACGATCCTCGAGACCCTCGCCGCCGCGGGAGTCGAGCAGAGAGTGGTCGTCCTCCGGCCCGACCTCGGCGAGGCGGCCGGGCGGGCGCGCCGGGCCGGCGCCTCGGTCGTGACCAACCCGCAGCCCGAAGGCGAGATGCTCGCCTCGATCCGGCTGGGGCTCGGGGCTCTCGCCGGAGGACCCGACGCCGTTTTCGTCTGGCCGGCCGACCACCCCGCGGTCTCCCGCTCCACGGTCGCACTTCTGGCCGCCCTGGTCGATCCGGCCCGCGCCCTCATCCCGACCTACCTCGACCGCCGCGGCCACCCGGCCCTGATCGGGAATTCCCTCCTTCCCGATATCGCCTTGATCCCGCCCGAAGAAGGCCTCCGGCATCTCTACAGGCAACGGCCTCCGGCGGTTCTGGAGATCGCGGTGAAGGATCCCGGAGTCATCCGGAACATCGATACCCCCGCCGACTACGAGGAGTTGATCAGCCGGGACTCGAGCCATTAGCGGTCTCCGGCGGGCGGTGAGAGAGGGGCAGGCCCTTCCCCCACGATACCTGGCACCCGAATCTCGGCTGTGGACTGTCGACTGTCGACTCTCGACTGTCTTGCCTGTCGACTGTCGGCTTTCTCTGCGCTATCCTTCAGGGCTGTCGCGTTGGAATTGATGAGCGACGAAGAAGAAACCCCCTCCGGCTACGCGCTGGAAGGCGAGAACCGCTTCCACGCGATCTTCGACTCCGACCTCTTCTGCTGCTGCCTGCACCCCTCGGCCACAGCGGTCGCGCTTCTGGCCTATGGTGCCAGGGCGGAGACGGTCTCCCCGAAGGGGCGGCGCACGATCGCCTTCGACGACTTCTTCCACCGTCCGGTCGAGGATCCGACCCGCGAGAACGTCCTCGCGGCGGGAGAGATCATCGAGTCCGTGACGGTTCCGGCCCCGCCGGCCGGCGCGCGCTCGGCCTACCGGAAGCTCAAGGAGAAGGAGACCTTCGACTGGCCGCTCGTCGAGGCGTGCGTGAACCTGACGGTCTCGGGCGGGACGATTCGAGAGGCCCGCATCGTCCTGGGCTCCGTCGCCCCGACCCCCCGCCGCGCGACCGAAGCGGAAGCGGTCCTGCGCGGAGCGAAGGCCTCGAAGGACATCGCCGCGAAGGCCGCGCAAGCCGCGGTCGCCTCGGCGAGGCCCCTCGAACAGAACGCCTTCCGGGTCAGGCTCGCCCGCGTGACGCTGGAGCGGACGTTGCGGGACGTCCTCGCCTGACCCTCTCGATGGATGTTCTGGGGAGGTTCGCCAAGGCGGTCAAGGACGGCGTTCGCGAGCCCGACCCCTTCCTGTGCCGCCATCTGCGCACCAAGACCTGGTACGTCCCCGACTCCTACACCGAGCGCGACATCTCCCGCTCCTCTTCGACCGCCCAGTACTGGTGCCTGAAGACCATGCGCCCTGACGGTCCGGACGGCGCCCTCGCCCTCCCCGAGGACTGCACCGACGAGCGGGCCTGTTTCGAGCCCGCCCAGACGAGATCGGACAGCTAGACTCCGTCGACTGTCGGCAGTCGACTGTCGACTGAATCAAGGAGGCGCCATGACTTCACTCACGATGCTCTTGCTTCCGATCCTCCTTTCGGCCGTGGCCGTGTTCGTCGTCAGCTCCATCGTCCACATGGCGACGCCGTGGCATAAGAGCGACTATCGGAAGGTGCCCAACGAGAACGGGGTCATGGACGCGCTGCGGCCCTTCGCTCTCGCGCCCGGCGATTACATGATGCCGCGCCCGGCGAGCATGGCCGACATGAAGTCGCCCGAGTTCCTGGAGAAACGGAAACGCGGACCCGTCATGGTCTTCACCGTCATGCCCGGGGAGGCGGGGATGGGAAAGCCCCTGGTCCTCTGGTTTCTCTACTCCGTCGTGATCGGCATCTTCGCCGGATACATCACCGGCCGCGCCCTACCGCCAGGCACTCCGTACATCCAGGTCTTCCGATTCGTGGGGACCGTCGCCTTCCTCGGCTACTCCGCCGCCCTCTGGCAGTTCTCCATCTGGTACCACCGGAGCTGGCTGACCACGTTCAAGGCGACCGTCGACGGCCTGATCTACGCCCTCCTGACTGCCGGCTTCTTCGGCTGGCTCTGGCCGAAGGGATGAGAGGAAGCCGACCGTTCAGAGTCGGCTATTGACGGTCTTCTCCAGGGCGCGCGCGCGCGATTCATAGTCGCGGGACTCCGCGGGACGCCTGTCCGCGGTGAACCGGGCCAGGCCGGTCAGCGAGTCGAGGAGGTCGCGCCGGGCCTGGACGCTCGCCGGGTCGGCGGCGGCGAGCTTCTCGCGGATGGAGAGCGCTTTCCGGTAGATCGCGAGGGCCTCGTCGGGGCGGCCGTCGATCGCGAGCGCTTCCCCCACCTTGACCTGGATGATCGAGAGCGAGCGGGCGGCGTTGGCGTTCTCGGGGTCCGCCGCGGCCAGCGACTCGAAGCCCGCAAGCGCCTTCGAGTAGCCGTCGAGCGCCCCCTTGCGGTCCCCGGTCACCTTCAGGACGTCCCCGATCTTCTCGCTCGCGATCGCCGCGTCCCGCCGCGCGTCGGTGTTGTTGGGCTGGTCCGCCATGAGCGCCTCGCGGATCGCGAAGGAGCGGCGGTAGGCCTCCAGGGACCCGGCGGTGTCGCCGAGCTCGTTCAACACCGTGCCGAGCCTCTCGTGGACGACTCCCAGGAACCGCCGCGTCCTCGGATCCGACGGATCCCGCCCGGAAAGGTCCTCGAGGATCGACGCGGAGGCCCGGTAGTGCCGGAGCGCCTCGCGCGGGTTGCCGTCGTTGGGGAAGCTCGGGTTGCCCGAGACGTCGCCCACCTTGATGTGGGAGATCGCGAGCGACCGCTGCCTGGCAGCGTCCTGCGGCGCCTCCCGCGCCAGCTCCTCGAAGAAGCCGAGCGAGCGGCGCGCCGCGGACACCCCCGCCCCGATCGAGCCGCTCCAGGCGAGAACGTCGCCCATCTTCTCGTAGATGACCCCGACGGTGCGGCGGGCCAGGGCGTCGGAGGGGTCGGCGGAGACGAGCGGCTCGGCGATCGAGAGCGCCTTGCGGTAGCTCGCCAGGGCGCTCGCGCTGTCGCCCAGGTTGGCGTTGTTGGGGTTGCCCTGGACGTCCCCGATGCGCTGGTAGGCCGACGCTAGGTCGCGCTTGAGCGAGGCGTCGCCTCCGGCCTCTTTCGACAGCCGGTCCAGGTACTGGAGAGCGCGCGCGACGACGAGCTTGCGCGCCGGCGTCGAGCCCGGCAGGTCCTGCACGGCGTCGTGGAACTCGAAGAGGAAGGAGGTCGCCAGCCGGCGCACGTCGTCGAACCGCTCCTCGGCCCTGGCGCGCTGCGCCATGGCGATGCGGGCCTGCCAGATCGTCGCGGCGAGCCCCGCCAGGAGAACCAGGAGGACGACCGCCGCCGACGCGGCCGCGATCGAGTGGCGCCGGAAGAATTTCCCCGCCCGATAGGAGAGGGTCCCCGGACGGGCGCGCACCGGGAGACCCTCGAGGTGACGGCGAAGGTCGCCGGAGAGCTGCTCGACGGACCCGTACCGCCTTGCCGGCTCCTTGCGCAGCGCCTGCATCACGATGTCGTCGAGGTCGCCGCGCAGGCGCTTGCGGCGCGCCGGATCGTCCGCCGCCGCGCTGGGCCTGACCGGCTCCTGCTCGCAGACGGTCCGCTCGATCTCGCTCGCGCGCCCGCCGCTGAAGGTATACGGAGGTTTTCCGGTCAGGAGGCGGTAGAGAAGGACGCCGAGCGAATAGACGTCGCTCGACGCGGCCACGCGCTGGCCGAGGATCTGCTCGGGGCTCGCGTAGTCGGGCGTCATCGCGCGCTGGGCGGTCTTCGTCAGGCCCGCCGGCTCCGCCCACTCCGCGCCGGGCAGGAGCTTGGCGATCCCGAAGTCGAGGAGCTTGACCTCTCCGGCGGCGGTCACGAGGATGTTGCCGGGCTTGACGTCGCGGTGGACGACCATGTGCCGGTGCGCGTGCTCGACGGCGTCGCAGACGCTGCGGAAGAGGGCGAGGCGCTGCTCCACGGAGAGATTCCGCCTGTCGCAGTACTCGTCGATCGGCTCTCCCTCGACGTATTCCATGACCAGGAACGGGAGGCCGTCCGACGTCGTGCCGCCGTCCAGGAGCCGGGCGATCCCGGCGTGGCTCAGGTTGGCGAGCGCCTGCCGCTCGGCGCGGAAACGGCGCAGCGCCTCCTCCGACAGGACGCCCGGCCGGATCAGCTTGACCGCGACGCGGCTCTCGTACTCGCTGTCGGTCCGCCTCGCGAGGAAGACCGTGCCCATGCCGCCGGTCCCGATCTGGGCGAGCAGCTCGTACGCCCCGACGCGGCGGCCCACGAGCGCACCGTCGGGGGAGATCGCGACGAGGTCGCGTCCCTCCGCCTCGACGATGTCCTCGAGGAAATGGCCCTCGAGGTCGTGCGCTTCGAGAAGCGTCTTCAGCTCCCCCGCGAGCGACCCGTCCAGCCTGGCGGCCCGGGCGAGGACCTTCTCGCGCTGGCCGGGGGGGACCTCGATCGCCTCTTCGAAGAGCTCCTTCAGCTCCTGCCAGTGCTCAGACGGCGCGCGCTCCGCCATCCGTCAGCTCCCGGAAGAGCCACGCGCGTGCCATGGCCGATTCCCGCTTGATCGTCGTCGGCGAGACCTCGACGATCTTGGCCGTCTCCTCGACGGAGAGTCCCGCGATGAACCGCAGCTCGACGATCCGGACGAGCTTCTCGTCCTTGGCCGCGAGCCGCTCGAGGGCCTGGTCGAGCGCCAGGACGTCGAAGTTGGAGGACTCCCCGGCGATCTCCTCCGACAGGGTCACCCGCTGCGCTCCTCCGCCGCGCTTGGCGCTGCGGCGCGCGCGGGCGTGGTCTACCAGGATCCTCCGCATCATCCGTGCGGCCAGCGAAAAGAACTGCGGCCGGCTGCCGACCTCGAGGTCCTTGATGCTTGCCAGCCTCAGGTACGCCTCGTGAACGAGAGCCGTGGTCTGGAGGGTCGAGCCGGAGCCCTCCCGGCTCATCGCCCTCTTCGCGAGGCGCCGGAGCTCGTCGTAGATCTCCGGCATCAGGGAGTCGAGACCCGGGCTCCCGCGCTCCGGGTCGATCACGCGATCACCCTCTCACCGCCCCCGGCCGGCGGAGAAGCCGCCGCCTCCACGCTTCCGGCAGCGTTCACGAGCGAGACAACCCCGATCATGTGAACCTCCCGGCAGGGTAGCACCCGGCCGCGAAGGCATGCAACCCGGACCTTGGTCCAGTCACGGCGGCGGGCTCATCGCTTCCGCAGGTCGGTCAGCACCAGGCGGGCGGAGGCCTTGAGGGTGTCGAAGACGCCGCGGCCGTTCGTGGCCACGGCCTCGAAGGTCGGCTCTCCCTTGATGTTGAGCTTGCGGTACATCTCGTCCACCGGCACGGCGGTCGGCAGGTCCCGCTTGTTGAACTGCAGGACATACGGGATCGTCGCGATGTCGTAGCCCTGCTCCTTCAGGTTCCTGTCGAGGTTCCGGATGGACTCGGCGTTGGCCTCCATCCTGGACTCCTGCGAGTCGGCCACGAAGATCACGCCGTCCACTCCCCGCAGGATCAGCTTGCGCGAGGCGTCGTAGAAGACCTGGCCCGGGACGGTGTAGAGGTGGAAGCGCGCCTTGAAGCCCCGGATCTCGCCGACTTCGAGCGGGAGGAAATCGAAGAAGAGCGTCCGGTCCGTGTCGGTCGCGAGCGAGATCAGACGCCCGCGTGCCCCGGGAGAGGTCTTCTCGTAGACGTGCTGCAGGTTGGTGGTCTTTCCGCCGAGGCCCGGCCCGTAGTAGACGAGCTTGCAGTTGATCTCCCGGGCCGCGTAATTAATAAACGCCATCGATCTGGGCGGCGATCGTTCCGTCTCTGTCGACTGTCGACGGTCGACTGTCGACTCGTGTCATTCGGAGAAGAGCCGGTCGATGTCCTCGTCTGTGATCTCGGAGAAGGGGTTCTCCTCGCGGGCGCGGGCCGAGGCCTTCCGGCTCTCGACCTTGCGGCCGATCTCGGCGAAGACGGTCTCGAGCTCGGCCGTGGCGCGGCGCACGCGCAGGCGGACCAGGCCGAGCGAGGCACGGTCGTCGAAGATGACGACCAGGATGACGCGGCGGGCCACGATGGAGATGTGGATGTTGTCCTTCTCCCCCTCGTGGAAGAGGATCGTGAACTCCTTCTCGCCGATCAGCCGCGCCAGGCCGTCGGTCGCGGCGACGTTGCCGGCCGTCAGCGACGCCAGCGACGTCGTGTCGAGGGAGCTCAAGTCTCCGACCGCGGCGATCTGCTGGCCGTTCTTGTCCACGAGGAAGACCAGCTTCGCGCTCGCGTCCTCGAGCAGCCTCTGGAGCGCCTGGCGGATCTTCTCGAACTCCTCGTCGTAGAGGAGAAGGTCCTGGGAACTCATGGAACTGTCTGGTCTCCTGTTGAGATTCACTCTAACAGACCGAATCGGCGTCTAACGAGAATCGGGTGATCGGGTGATCGAGCCATCGGGTGATTTTCGCGGGCCCCAAATCACCCGATCACCCGATCGCAGATCACCCGATTCCTCAAAGGTCTTTCCGGTTCTCCAGCGACCTCGCCATGGTCACTTCGTCGGCGTACTCGATGTCTCCGCCGACGGGGAGGCCGAAGGCGATCCGCGTGACGCGCACCCCGGACGATTTGAGCTTTTTGGCGATGTAGAGCGCCGTAGCCTCTCCCTCGACGTTGGGGTTTGTGGCGAGGATCACCTCGCGGACCTCGGACGTGACGCGCCGCAGGAGCCCCTCGGCGTCGATCTCGTCGGGGCCGATCCCCTTCAGCGGGGAGAGCGCTCCCCACAGGACGTGGTACCGCCCGCGGTACTCGCGCGTCTTCTCGATCGCCGCGACGTTGCCCGGCTCCTCGACGACGCAGAGAACCGTCGCGTCGCGCTCCGGGTCGGAGCAGACGTCGCAGGGGTCCTCCTCGGTCAGGGTGTTGCAGACCGAGCAGCGCTTGACGGCCTCGCGGGAGTCCGCGATCGCCTGCGCGAGCCGATCCGCTTCTTCCTTCGGGGCGCGCAGGAGGTAGTAGGCCAGCCGCGCCGCGCTCTTTCCGCCGATGCCGGGAAGCCTTTGCAGCTCGGTGGCCAGCCGCTCGAACGATTTCGGAACGCCCCTCATCGGAGGGACGGAAATCGGAAATCGAAAATCGGAAACCGATGGGGATTGGCCACGCTCTCTCGATTCCCGATTCCCGGTTTCCGGTCCCCGACTCCTCGGCTCACCGGATCATCCCGCCCAGCATCGAGGCGGTCTTCTTCTGGACGGCCTCGTCCACGCGGCGCGCGGCCTCGCGGGAGGCGGCGAGGATCAGGTCCTGCAGGGTCTCGACGTCCTTCGGGTCAACGCAGGCGGGGTCGATGCGCACCGAGAGGATCTCCTTGGTCCCGGACATTTCGACGCTGACCATTCCTCCGCCGGCAGAGGCCTCGAGGCGCAGGGCCTCCAGCTCTTCCTGCATCCTGGACTGCATCGCCTGAGCCTGCGCCATCATCTTCTGGATGTTCATGATCGAGTCGACTTACTCCTCTTCCTTCACCTCAGTCAGTTCAGCTCGAAAGAGCTCCATCGCGCTGCGGACGACGGGATCGCCCTCCGCGCGGTTGCTCGCGCGCTCGCGGGAGAGGGATTCGCGGGGAACTTCCCGCGCCGCCTGGCCGAGGTCGCCGTTGGCCGGGGGCCCGGTCTTCAGAACGATGCGCAGGGGCCGCCCGAAGGCCTCGCGGGCGACCTCTCCCAGGAGCTTGCGGACGGCGGGCTCCTCGAGCGCCTCCTTGGCCGCGGCCTTGTCGATGCCGAATCGCAGGACGAGGTCGTCTCCCTCCACGCGGATGGATTCCGCGAGCCTGGCGTGGGCCCACGTCACCCGGCGCCGCGAATCGAGCAGGTCGTAGAACCGGGTGATCGCGTCGGGCGCCGGCGGCGGGCCGGGCGGAGCGGCGGGCTCCGTCTCGACGGAAACGAGCGAAAGGATGCGCGGTCCCCGGGATTCCGCCTTTCCGGGCGGCGCGGCGGTCTCCGGCGCCGGCGCGGATGGCATGCCGGAAAGCGACTGCTCGATCCGCCGAAGCCGCGGCAGCTCCGCGAGCTTCAGGACGAACATCTGCAGAACGACTCCCGCCTCTTCGGCCCGCTTGGCGAGGGCGTCCGCTTCGAGCCCGAGCGACACGGCGCGGAGCAGGTTCTCGTAGGGCATCGCGCGGGAGAGGGCGGTCAGGCGCTTCAGGTCGGCCTCGGGAAGATCCGCGCGCGCTCCCGCCGAGAGCAGGAGCAGCCGGCGCAGCAGCGAAAGGAGCTCCTTGAAGATCCTGCGCGGGTCTTCCCCGGCGTCGAGGAGCTTCGTCAAGGTCGCCACCGCCGCGCCGCGGTCGCCGGAGGCCGCCGCCGAGAAGACGCCTTCGAGGAGGTCGCGGTCCACCAGCGCCAGGATCTGCGCGCAGCCGGCCTCATCCACGGCGCCCCCCGAGAGGGTCGCCGCCTGGTCGAGGAGCGAAAGCGCGTCCCGCAGGCTTCCCTCGGCCGCCACGGCGAGCATCCCCAGTGCGCCGGCGGTGACTCGCAGCTTCTCCTGCTTCGCGACCTTGCCGAGCTGCTCGGCGATCTCGGCGACCGTCAGCGCCCGGAAGTTGAACCTCTGGCAGCGCGAGACGATCGTCGGGGGGATCTTGTGGAGCTCCGTCGAGGCGAGGATGAAGCGGGCGTGGGGCGGCGGCTCCTCCAGCGTCTTCAGGAGCGCGTTGAACGCCTCGGAGGTCAGCATGTGGACTTCGTCGATGATCGCGATGCGGAAGCGGTCGCGCTGCGGGGCATAGCGGACCGTCTCGATCAGCTCGCGCGCGTTCTCGATCTTGCGGTTGGAGGCGCCGTCGATCTCGTGGACGTCGAGCGAGTCGCCCCGGGCGAGGATCTCCCGGCACGAGGCGCACTCGCCGCACGGACGGACCGTCGGGCCCTTCTCGCAGTTGAGCGCGCGGGCCAGGATCCGCGCGGTGGAGGTCTTGCCGACGCCGCGCGGACCGGTCAGGAGATAAGCGGGCGCGGTGCGGCCCTCGGCGATGGCGTTGGAGAGCGTCCGCGCGGCCGCCTCCTGTCCGACGAGGTCGTCGAAGGTGCGGGGACGCCATTTTCTCGGAAGCGCGACGTGCATGGGTTTGATGGAAAACCCGGCGGCCGAAGATGAGTTCAGGTTTGCCTGCGGCGCACGGGGACGCCTCCTGATCGCTGCTTCCTTCCGGACCTGACGAGGTTCGGAGACTTCCGTCGCACAGGGCCCGAACCCATCTTCCGCCGCCGGAGCCCGGCATTCTACCCCATTGAAGAAGTCGACAGTCGACAGTCCACAGTCGACAGTGAAAGTCAGGGGGCGGTGGGTTTTCGCCGGAGCAGCAGGACCAGGAGGGCGAGGGCGCCGGCGAATCCCGCCCACAGGTCCGTGTCGTGGAGGGCTCCCGGAGGGAGGCGGGGCCACCAGTCGTAGAAGGCGGCGAGGGTGAAGAGGGTCGAGAAGAGGGCGAGGGCGGCGATCGAGAGGAGCACGGTCCGGGCCGTCGAGCCCGGCTTCATCCGCCTTCCTTCTTGCAGCGCTTCCGGATGAAGATCATCACGGTTTCGACGAGCGCCGGCGGGACTTCGCGCGGCTTCAACATCTTGAGCGTCCTGCCCGTCGCGCGGTACGTCGTCAGGAAGTTCAGGCACGGCGGGCACATCTCGAAGTGCCTCTGCAGCTCGACGCGGTCCGCCTCCGGCATCGTCCCGTCCTCGAAGTCGAGCAGGCACTCGAGGATGAGTTTCTCGCAGGTCACTTCGTCGTGGCTCATCCCGCCGCCCCCGCCGCCGGCTTGGCCCCCGATCTCTCCGCCGGCTTCGCGCTCTGCAGCTCCGCCAGCCGCTCGCGGACGTAGAGCCGGGCGCGGTGGAGCCTCGACTTGAACGCCGGGATCGAGATCTCCAGTGTCTCCGCGACCTCGGACGACGGCATCTCCTCGACGTCGTACATCCAGATGACGTCGCGGTAGGCCGGCGGCAGCTCGTTGATGATCTCCCCCGCCCGCGCCGCGAGCTCCCGGGCGGCCGCCTCGTCCTCGATCGCGACGCTCCAGTCGGGCACGTCGATCGTGAAGTGCCCGTCGCTGGAGAAGCGGGGCATCCGGTCCTCGATCGACGTGGTCGGCAGCGACGGCCGTCGGCGCGCCCGGCTGTAGGCGGCGTTCAAGGCCACGCGATAAAACCAGGAGAAGAACTTCTTGGACTCATCGAACGTCCCGATCTTGCGGTACAGGGTCCAGAACGCGTCCTGCGTCGCCTCCTCGGCGTCCTCCGGGTTCCTCAAGACTCCGTAAGCCAGCGAATAGACCCTCGCGTGATAGCGCTTGACCATCTTTTCGAACGCCGAGTCGTCGCCCGTTTTGATCCCGCGGACGAGCTCCAGATCTTCGGCAGCGGCGGCGTCGTTCATACTCAACTATGCCCGTTCGAGAACGATCGGTTCATCGGACCATCGGTTCATCGGTTCAGTTGCCCCGAAAAATCGGTTCCGGGCACGCTGACCCGATGACCCGATCGCCGGATCACCCGATTCTTCCATGGCGGAGAGGGGGGGATTCGAACCCCCGGTACCTTTTGGGTACACACGCTTTCCAAGCGTGCTCCTTAAGCCACTCGGACACCTCTCCGGGGGCGCGGAATCCTACCTCACAATGATGTGCCCGTCGCCTCTTCGACTAGGATCTCCCCGGTCGCTCGCATGATCGAGAAGGTCGTCTCCCACTACCGCATCCTCGACAAGCTCGGTGGCGGAGGAATGGGGGTCGTCTACCGGGCCGAGGACAGCAACCTGCACCGCCTCGTTGCCCTCAAGTTCCTGCCGGAAGAGTTGTCGTCGGACCGGCAGGCGATGGAGCGGATGCGCCGCGAAGCGCGCGCCGCCTCGGCTCTCAACCATCCGAACATCTGCACGATCTACGACTTCGACGAGGGGCAGGGACATCCCTTCATTGCCATGGAGCTGCTCGAGGGCGAGACGCTCCGGGAGCGCCTGGGCGTCGGACCGCTTCCGACGGAGCAGCTCCTCGATCTCGGGATCCAGGTCGCCGATGCTCTCGACGCCGCTCACGGAAAGGGGATCCTTCACCGCGACATCAAGCCGGCCAACATCTTCATCACCGAGCGAGGGCACGCCAAGGTCCTGGACTTCGGTCTCGTCAAGCGGTTGCCGGGCGATCGGCGCCCTCCAGACCGGGGGCTCTCCGCCTCGGGTCTGCGGACCGCGACGGCGCTGGAGGAGGAGCACCTGACGAGTCCGGGAGCCGCGATGGGCACGGTCGCCTACATGGCGCCGGAGCAGGCCCGGGGAGAAGAGCTGGATGCGCGCGCCGATCTCTTTTCCTTCGGGGCGGTTCTCTATGAGATGGCGGCCGGGCGGCCGGCATTTGCGGGAAACACCGCCGCCGTCATCTACGACGCCATCCTCCACGGCGATCCCGAGTCTCCACTGCGCTGGAACCCCGGACTGCCTCCCGACCTCGAGCGCCTGATCGCGAAGACCCTCGAGAAGGATCGCGAGCTGCGCTATCAGACCGCAGCCGAGCTGCGAACGGATCTGAGGCGCGTCCGGCGGGATACGGAATCGGGCCGGGCCGCCGTGCCTCCGAAGCTCGAGCCCGCCGCGCATCCCGGAAACCGGAGATTTCTCGTCCTGGCGGCAGGGGCCGTCGTCATTGCCCTGCTCTCTGTCGTCGGGATCCGGCTCCTGCGCCGCGCCGGCGGCCCGCCGCGGCCGAGCAAAGCTCGGTGGGAACAGCTCACCTACTTCCCCGATTCCGTCACCTCTCCGGCGCTCTCTTCGGACGGTCGAATGCTGACTTTCATTCGCGGCGTGGCCACGTTCACTGGCCCCGGCCAGATTTACGTGAAGCTCCTGCCTGACGGCGATCCGGTACAGCTGACCGACGACGCGCTCGAGAAAATGAGTCCGGTCTTCTCCCCGGAAGGCACCCGGATCGCTTACACCGCCAAGCCGTGGGACACCTGGATCGCGCCGGTGCTCGGGGGCAAGCCGCGGAAGTGGCTCCCGAACGCCTCCGGCTTGACCTGGATCGATTCGGGGCATGTCCTTTTCTCGGAGATCAAGAGGGGCATCCACATGGCGCTCGTCACCGCGACGGAAGGCCGGGCGGAGGCTCGGGACGTCTATGTGCCGCCGACCGACTTCGGAATGGCCCACCGTTCCTACCTCTCCCCGGATCGAAAATCCGTCTTGACGGCCGAGATGGACAGTACGAGATGGCTGCCCTGCCGCCTGCTCCCGTTCGACGCGAGCACCGCCGGCAAGCCCGTCGGGCCTCCCGGGAGCCTCTGCACCTCGGCGGCCTGGGCGCCCGACGGACGCTGGATGTATTTCACGGCGGACGCCGGAGACGGATTCCACATCTGGCGCCAACGCTTCCCGGACGGGGCACCCGAACCCGTCACCTCCGGGACAACTCAGGAGGAAGGAATCGCGATCGCTCCCGATGGCCTCTCCATCATCACCTCCGTCGGAACCGCTCAGACTGCCGTCTGGGTCCATGATCAGAACGGCGAGAGCCAGGTCTCCTCAGAGGGCCAGGCCAGTTTCGGCCTCGCCGGCTGCCCTCGCTCCTGCTTTTCCCCCGACGGCAAGAGGCTGTACTACCTGACCCGGCGCGAGTCGGCCCGGAGTTTCGCCAGTGGAGAGCTCGCCGTCGTGGACCTCGCCTCGGGACGAACCGAGCGTCTTCTGCCCGGATTCGCGGTGACGGACTTCGAAGTCTCCGCCGACGGAAGCCGCGTTGTTTTCACCGCTTCGGACCCCGACGGCAAGAACCGCCTCTGGCTGGCCTCGCTGGAGCGTCGCTTCTCTCCGCGTCGGATCGCTCCGGCCTCCGGCCCGGAGCAGCGCAGGCCGGTATTCGGTCCATCCGGAGACATCTACTTCTCCCTGACCGACGGCAGGCGATTCCACACCTACCGAGTCAACGCGGACGGCACCGCGATGCAACGAGTCTTGCCGGAAGTCGAAGGGGGAACACCGGGGATCTCGCCCGGCGGGCAATGGATGATCCTGCGCTCATTCGCCGTATCAGGAGAAGAGACCGGAGGCTACCTGTCGCGACTGGCATACCCGCTCCAGGGAGGAGCGCCCGTCTGGATCTGTAAGGGGTGCCGCTACGTGCAGTGGGCGCCGGACGGGCGCTTCCTGTACCTGTCCTTCACGGGAATGGGGGGGTTCAAGTCCGTCGGTAAGACTTTCGCCCTGCCAATTTCCCCCGGCTCGTCGCTGCCACCCCTCCCACCGGAAGGCGTGCGCTCGGAGGTCGAAGCGGGCGCCTTGCCCGGGGTTCGGATCATCGAGCATGGCGAGATCTCGCCCGGTCCCGACCCCTCCGTTTATGCCTTCACGAAGGTCACGGCGCAGCGCAACCTGTACCGCGTGCCCGTACCCTGACCAGGCGCTCTACTTCTCCTCGGCGAGTCGCCTGAGCGTGTCCCACGAGTAGATCCCGTCGTTGTGGCGGTCGCCCCAGTCGATCTGGAGGGCGTAGCCGCCAACGCGCCGGTGCGCCATGGCCTTGAAGGAGCTCGGCGTGTACGGCTTCTCCTTCCCCTTGTAGACGTTGCCGAAAATGTCCTTCTCTCCCTTGCACATCGCGCAGGGACACGCACGGCGCAGCTTCTCGAGCGGGATGTAATCCTCCCGCCCGTCCTCCCACACGATCGCCAGCTCCTGGCCGACGATCATCACGTCTTTCGGAACCGCGCTCGCCATCGTCGTTCACAATCACAATTCACGACTAGCCATTTCCTATTCGATCCCCTCAGCCAGATACAGTTCTGAGAGGACGCGCCCGTAGCTGTAGGCGTAGGCGCCGGCCTCCGGGACCGCATACAAATGAAAGACCCCGACCAGCCCGCTCGTGTCGGACGGGATGATTTCCTTCCAGAGCTCGCGCGCTCCTGTCGAGAGGTCCACCCGAGAAATCCGAATGGGCGGCGGATTGAGCGTGCGGACATAGAGCGAGCGCCCGTCCCGACTCCAGCAGACCGGCACCTCGCCGGCTTCGACACCGTGCGGCGCCTCTCCCGCCCCTCCCTCCATCGGATAGATCGCGGTCCTGCCATCCCGGCTGACCGCCGCGAGCCGCTTGCCGTCCGAAGAAACGGCGTAGGAGGAAGACTCGACCCCTTCCGGCGTGACGGCGCGCGGCTTCCCCCCTTCCACGTCCTGTGCGTAGATTCTCAAACCCTGGCCGGGCTCGGTGCCGGCGAAGACGACCCGCCGCCCATCGGGGAGGAACTTCGCGGAAACGTGGTTGATCGCGTCGTTGGTGATCCGACGGGACTCGCCCGAACCTGTCGGCAACAGAACGAGCTGCGCGGGCGCGCCGTGGGGGATCGAGATTGCCCACTTCCCATCAGGCGAGAACGCCATCGCCGCTCCTTCCCCCAGCCGCACGGCCGGTGAGCCGTCCGTCTGGCGCACGTAGATGGAATAGCCAGGCCCTCCTCCTTCCGCACTTTCGTCGAAGAGGATGGCTTTCCCATCCGGGGAGAGATCGCGCACAACGGACCAATCGAACCAGGAGAGATCGCGCTCTTTCCGCTCGCCCGGTGGCAGCGCGAAGAGCACGCGCCGAGCCGACTCGTTTGTAAAGAGGACGCGGCCGTCGCGGGCGACATCGCGCAGGGTGAGCGAGCCCGTCACTCGCGCAAGCAGGCGCTCCCGGCCCGACAGGCCGACCGCGATGAGGGCCCGGGAGCCCCCTGTCCGCGTCGCGGTGAACCAGACTTCGTCGCCCCGGGGGTTCCAGGCCAGTCCGGCGGCGGTCGTGAATCCCTTCGCTAGGATCCTCGTCTTGCCGGACAGATCCACGACTGCGAGCGATCCCGCGTCGTCCCCATGCTGGGGATGGTCGAGGAAGGCCACGAAGTCGCCGCGCGGGGAGATCCGGAGGTGGCTCACGAAGCCTCCCGTTTCGTAGAGGCTCTTCCCGATCGGGAACTCGAGCCGGTTCTTTCCTCCAGAGTCCCTCACGACCGCGAAGCTCTTCCCGTCGGGCGCCCAGTCGGCCCACTGCACGGCATCGAGGACCTCCCGCGGCGCGCCCCCCGCGAGTGGAGCCCGCGCTAGCGTCCCGGCCCAGGTGAAACTCCGGACGTACCGAGGCAACACCTGCAGCGCGATCTCTCCGGAGGCGGAAACGCCCAAGAGGGTTGCGGACGGAACCGGGAGATTCACCGATTCGGGAGTCCCCAGACGGCCGGAGAAGAGCTGAACCGGGCCGCCCTCCCAGGCGGCGCTGTAGAGAAATGTCTGGCTCTCCGGGGCGAAACGAGCCGCCGTGATTTCACCTCGCCGGAACGTGAGCTGCCTAAACGAGGGGGGCGGGTTGGAGCCGGACTTCCTCCCGAGGAGGAAAGCGCCAGCGGCAATCGCCGAGGCGACCGCGACGCCGGCGGCGGCTCGAAGCACCCGCCCCGTCTGCCCGGCTCGGGGCAGCGCTGCCGCACTCCCGCTCGGCGTCGGAACTCCCAGGAGCGTTTCCAGGTCGAAAGCGACGTCGTGCGCGGAGTGGAAGCGCTCCTCCGGATTCTTCTCCAGGCAGTGCCGCACGATCCGCTCGAGCGCCGGCGAGACCGTCCGGTTGGTCGCCGAGATGTCCGCCGGCTCGTTCATCAGGATCGCGCTCATCGTGTCGGCCGACGTGGTCCCCGAGAACGCGCGCTTTCCGGAGAGCATCTCGTAGAGGATCGCGCCGAAGGCAAAGATGTCGGAGCGAACGTCGGCCGGCTGCCCGCGCACCTGCTCGGGGGACATGTACCCGATCGTGCCGAGGACGACTCCCGGTTCGGTACCGGCAGCCTGGGTCGGGGTTTCGGTCTGCGCGCCCCTCTCCCCGGGCGCAACGAGCTTGGCCAGGCCGAAGTCGAGGATCTTGACCCGACCGTCCCTCGTCACGAGGAGGTTCTCGGGCTTCAAGTCCCGGTGGACGATTCCCTTCTCGTGCGCGGCCGCGAGGCCATGCGCGATCTGGACGGCGTAGTCGGTCGCCTTTCGAGGGGGCAGAGCCCCGCCCACGAGCCGGGCGCGCAGCGTCTCTCCTTCGAGCAACTCCGACACGACATAGAGCGTCCCCTCGTGCGTCCCAATGTCATGGACCGCCGTGATGTTGGGATGGTTCAGCGCTCCCGCCGCCCGCGCCTCCTGCTCGAACCGCCGCAGCCGGTCCTGATCCTGTGACAGTGAGACGGGCAGTACCTTGACCGCGACCTCGCGCCCGAGGCGTGGGTCCCGCGCTCGGTAGACTTCTCCCATCCCGCCCGCTCCCAGCGGAGAGATGACTTCATATGGACCGAGTCGGGTCCCCGCCGAGATTGTCATCTCATTCCAGAATCCAAATTCCGAAATCCAGAATCATTGGATGCCGCTCGCGACGTAGAGGTCGGACAGGATGCGCCCGTACGTGTAGGCGTAGGCGCCCGCTTCCGGAGCGACTCGAAGGGCGACGACTCCGAGGAACCCGCTCGGATCCGATGGCGAGAGCTCCTTCCACGTCTCTCGGCGGCCGGTCGCGGCTTCCACCCGGACGATGTGCATCGGCGTCCGGGTCCGATCGCGGACATAGAGCCACCGGCCGTCGGAGGTCCAGCGGACCGGTTGCTCGCCGGCCTGGACTCCAGGGGCTCGTTCAGGCTGCCCGCCATCAACCGGAAAGAGCCACGTCTCGCCGTCCGGGCCGACGGCGGCGACGCGCTTCCCGTCGGGGGAGATAGCGAGAGCGAAGGTCTCGACCCCTTCCGGGCTCACGGCGCGCGGCCCGCCGCCTCGGAGGTCTTGCACGTAAAGACGCACTCCGCGTCCGGGCTCGTTTCCGGCAAAGAGGAACCGTTTCCCGTCCGGGAAGAATGCAGCGCTGATGTGGTTGATCGAATCGTTGGTGATCCGTCGGGACTCGCCCGTTCCCGTGGGCAGCAGGACGAGCTGCGCCGGGGAGCCGTGCGGAATCGAGATCACTGACTTACCGTCCGGCGAGAGGCCCATCGCCAAGCCCTCACCCAGCCTCACGGCAGGCGAGCCGTCTGCCTTGCGGAGGCAGATCACGTAGTCCTTCCCGCCCCCTTCGCCGCTTTCGTCGAAGAGGATGGTCTTCCCGTCCGCGGAGAGATCCCGGACGACCGACCAGTCCAGCCACGAGAGGTCCCGCTCCTTCTGTTCGCCCGAAGCGAGCGCGACGATGCCCAGACGCGCCGTGTCGTGCGTCAAGAGAACCCGGCCGTCGCGGGCGACGTCGAAGAGGGTCAGCGTTCCCGTGACGCGCGCCAGCAGCCGTTCTCTTCCGGAGAGGTCCACGGCCCAGAGAGCCCGGGCACCGCCGGCTTTCGTCGCGGTGAACCAGACCTCGGCGCCGTCCGGTCCCCAGGCGAGCCCGTCTTCGCTCGCCCACCCGGAGGACAGGGTTCTCTTCTTCCCGGCCTTGTCCACGACGGCGACCGACCCTTTGTCGTCCCCGTGCTGAGGATGATCGAGAAACGCCACCAGATCTCCGCGCGGCGAGACACGGATGTAGCTGACGAAGCCGCCGGTCTCGTACAGCGGCTTCCCGATCGGAAATTCGAGCCGGTTCTTGCCCCCGAAATCCTTGACGATCGCGAAGTCCTTCCCGTCCGGCGACCAGTCCGCCCACTGGATGGCTTCGAGGACCTCCCGCGGCGCCCCGCCGGAGAGCGGCGCCCGGGCGAGCGTTCCGGTCCAGGTAAAGCTCCGATGGAAACGAGCCCCGAGCTGCAGGGCGAGCTCTCCCGAAGGCGCCACCGCGAAGAGCGTGGCGGGAGGAACCGGCAGGCTCAGGAAGTCGGGACTCCCCGGGCGAAGGGAGAAGATCTGTCCCGGCCTCCCCTCCCATGCGGCCGAATAGACGACCGTCTGTCCGTCCGGGGCGAAGCGCGCCGCGTCGATCCGGCCCCGCTGATAGGTGAGCTGCTGAAACGCCGGCGGCAGGGTCGAGCCCTTTCTCATTCCAGCGACGAAGGCCCCGGCGGCGATCACCGTGGCCGCGGCGAGAGCGCCAAGAGTGATCCACAGCCTCGACTTCGGCGCCGCGGGAGCGAGGGCGGCGGCCCGTCCGCTCGGCGCGGAAACTCCGGAGAGCGCCTGCAGGTCGAAGGCGAGGTCGTGCGCCGAATGAAAACGCTCCTCCGGGTTCTTCTCGAGGCAGTGCCTCACGATCCGCTCGAGGCCGGGACTGATGCTCTCGTTGGTGACCGACAGGTCGGGTGGCTCTTTCAAGAGGATCGCGCTCATCGTGTCGGCCGTCGAGCCGCCGGAGAAGGCGCGGCTGCCGGAGAGCATCTCGTAGAGGATCGAGCCGAAAGAAAAAATGTCGGAGCGGGCGTCGGTCGCCTGGCCGCGGACCTGCTCGGGCGACATGTAGCCGATCGTGCCGAGCACCACCCCGGGCTCCGTCGCCGTGGGAAGGCTGGTCTGCGGCCCTTTCTCCTCGGGCTGGACGAGCTTGGCCAGGCCGAAGTCGAGGATCTTGACGCGCCCGTCCTTCGTCACGAACAGGTTCTCGGGTTTCAGGTCCCGGTGGACGATCCCCCGCTCGTGCGCCGCGGCCAGGCCGTGGGCGATCTGCGTCGCGTATTCGACGGCCCGGCGCGCGGGAAGCGCGCCGCCGGCGAGCCGGGCGCGCAGAGTCTCCCCTTCGAGCAGCTCCGAGACGACATAGGGCGCCCCCTCGTGCGTTCCGATGTCGTACACCGCCGTGATGTTCGGGTGGTTGAGGACTCCGGCCGCCCGCGCCTCCTGCTCGAACCGGCGCAGCCGGTCCTGGTCTTGCGACAGCGAGGCGGGAAGGACCTTGATCGCGACCTCGCGCCCGAGCCGGGGGTCCCTCGCCCGGTAAACCTCCCCCATCCCTCCCGCTCCGAGCGGCGCGAGGATCTCGTACGGTCCGAGGCGTTCGCCTGCGGAAAGCATCAGCCGTTCAACCCTGCCAGTCTCTGGAATCGCGGGTTCCCCCGCAAGGGGGCGTAATTCGGGTCGATCCGCAAGAAGCCGGGAGAGACGACGTCGTACGGGATTCTCAGGAGATGCTCGATAATATCGATCGCCTTCTCCGGCTCGCCGACGAGGACGTAGATCCTCGCCAGCAGCTGCAGCATGTACGGTCCGTAGAAAGCATCGCGGGCGATCGGCCGGAGGGCGACCCCGCGCTCCCCTTCCCGAATCGCCTCGTCTCCCCGGCCGAGGTAGGCGAGCGCCAGGCCGAGGTTGGAGCGAAGCGTGGGGTTCTCCGGCGAAGTCCGGATCTGCTCCTCGAATCCCTTTCTCGCTTCCTCCGCGTAGCGGCGGGCGGCCGCCGCGTCGCCGCCGTGATACGAGGCCTGCGCCAGGCAGATCGCCCAGACGGCGCGGTCGTTGTCGAAGGCCGCGGGCGTCAGGCGCAGCAGGACCGCGCGGAGCTTTTCGTCGAGGACCCAATCGAGGTCGCTGATCATTGCCGTGAACGCGGCGAGGGCGGCCGGCTCGACTTGCCCGGGAGCGGCGGCCAGGACGGCCCGCGCGCCGGCCAGGTCTCCCTGCCCCAGGAAGGTCTCCGCCTTCAGCAGGATCAGGGTCATGTTCGCCGGAGAGATGGCGAGCGCCGCGTCCGCGGCCCTCCGCGCCTCGACGTAATTCCGCTGGTAGAGGGCGGCGATCGCGATCATCGTTTTCGGGGCGGTCCCCCGGGGGTCCAGCCGCTCGGCCTGCGCGAGCGCGGCCCGGGCCTCCTCCCAGCGGCCGAGGTCCCGATCGACCGACGCCCGGAACATCAGGAGCTCCGCGTCGGCAGCTCCCAGGCCGAAGGCGCGCTCGTAGTCCGCCTGCGCTCCGGGCGGATCGTTCAACACGAGGTTGCGATGGTAGCCCCTAGCGATATAGCCCTCCGGACGATTCGGGGCAAGCTCGACCGCCTTTTCCGCCGCCTCGCGCGACCGTTCGGCAACCTCCGGCGTCGGGGAGGACGTCACGTAGAGATTGGAGCTGATGGTCGAGACCTCGGCCCAGGACTGCGCAAAACCCGGGTCGAGAGCGACCGCCTGCTCGAAGAACCCGAGCGCCTTGCGGGCGACCGACGGGTCGTCGCAGGTCACGTTCCGGCAGAGCTGCCTGCCTTTGAGGAACGCGTCGTAGGCCGCGAGATTCTGCGTCGGCCGCTCGCCG
>DATFWF010000106.1:0-22151 GCA_035259605.1 Thermoanaerobaculia bacterium | reverse complement strand
CTGGAGAAGATCGATGTGCTTCAGGACGTCGCCGCGCACCGCGATGATGTCGGCGTAGCGGCCCGGCGCGATCGTGCCGATGTCCTTCTCCTTCTTCAGCCACACCGCCGGCCAGCGGGTCGCGCCGGCGATCGCCTGCATCGGAGTCATCCCCAGGTCCACCCACGTCGCGAGCTCCCGCCAGGTCGAATCGGTGTGGAAGTTGCCGGGAATGCCGGAGTCCGTGCCGACTAAAAGCGTCACGCCGGTCTCGCGGAGCTGCTTGAACTTTCTCGGGAGCGTGGGAATCCGCCGGCGCACTAACTGGAAATACGGCAGGCCCCCGACGTTGCGGAGCGATTCGCGGATGTCGCGGATCAGGTCCGGCGCCAGCCCTTCCTGCTAGCGCGGGTCATTCAGCCGCTCGGGAAAGCCGTCAGCGGTGTACTCGGAGAGGAAGAGGCCCTCGATCGTCGGGCACCAGCCGAGAGTCTGGTTGCGCTTGCGCAGTCCCGCGAGGATGTCCTCGGGGTACTCCGGCTCGGTCGCGAGGCCGGTGTGCTCGAAGCTGTCCACGCCGACCTTGAGTCCTATGCGGATTTCTTCCTCGCGGTGCGCGTGCGCGACGACCGGCTTGCCCGCCTTGTGCGCCGCGTCCACGACCGCCCGGACCTCCTCGTCGGTCATCTGGTCCTGGTCGATCAGCTTGATCAGGTCCACGCCGGCGTCCACGACCTTCTGGACCTTGGCGCGGGCGTCGGCGGCACCGGCGACTCCCCACCGGAATTCCTTCTCGTAGTCGAAGTAAGGCTTGTGCTGGAAGAAGGGGCCTGAGACGAAGAGCCGCGGGCCCGGGATCTCGCCCTTCTCGATGCGGCGCTTCACGTCCAGGATGTCCTCGAGCGGCGCGCCGAGCTCGCGCGCGAAGGTCACGCCGGACAGAAGGAGCTGCTTCGCGGCGGCCGGCATGATCTCGGAGCGGAAGCGCTTGCCGTACGCCGTGTCCCAGTGCTCGTAGTCGCCGTGGCCGAGAAGCATCAAGTGAACGTGCATGTCGGCGAGGCCCGGCAGGACCGTCATGCCGCGTGTGTCGATGACCGGAGTTCCTTCCGGGACGCGAAGCTCCGCTCTCGTTCCGACCGCGACGATCCGCTCGCCGGCGATCAGGATGACTCCGTCCTCGATCGGGCGGCTCTCGTAGCCGTCCACGATCCGCCCTCCGACGAGCGCCAGCGTGACGGTTGCCTGCGGCGAGGCCGCCGGTCCCGCGGCCGGTGCTACCAGGAGAAGAATTCCGGCGAAGGCGGCTCGTGCTCGGCGCATGGTTCGGACCGTGTTGATGCGTATATCCTAATGCGCCCGCAGGCCAATCCCGTCACGCCCTGCGGCTTACGGCTACGAGGAGAGCATGAACAAGACTTCACGCGCGCGCGTCGCGCTGGTGGGCCTGGGACCGATCGGCATCGAGGTTGGAAAGGCCCTTCTCGACAGGCCCTACCTCGAGCTTCTCGGCGCGGCCGATCCCGCCACTCAGATCGCGGGCAAGCCGCTGTCGCAGATCCTGGGGACCGGCCCTTCCACGGCGGTGGACGCCTCGGCGAAGGGCCTCTACTCGCGGTCGAAGGCCGGCCGGCACAAGCAGGACGTCGCGGTCCTCTGCACCGGTTCGCGGCTCGAATCCGTGATGCCGCAGATTCAGGAGGCGGTCGAGGCGGGCCTGCACGTCGTCTCGACCTGCGAGGAGCTGGCCTACCCGCAGTTGAAGCACGCGGTCCTCGGGCACCGGATCGACGAGCTCGCGAAGAAGCACGGCGTGGGAGTCCTCGGGACCGGCGTCAACCCCGGCCTCGTCATGGACCGGCTGGCGCTCGCGGCCGCGGCGGCGTGCGTGCGGGTGGACCGGGTGAAGGTGACGCGGATCGTGGACGCCGCGAAGCGCCGCGGGCCGCTCCGCGCGAAAGTCGGGGCCGGCCTGACGCGCGACGAGTTCATGAAGGGCGTGGAGGTGAAGAAGCTCGGGCACGTCGGGCTCTCCGAGTCCGCGGCGATCATCGCGCAGGGGCTGGGGCTCCCCATCGAGGAGATCACCGAGACGATCGAGCCGGTCGTCGCGAAGAAGGAGACCGACGGGGTCGCGCCGGGAAACGTTCTCGGGCTGCACCAGATCGCTCTCGTGCAGGCGGGGGACGAGGCCCGCGTCGTCCTCGACCTGACGATGGCGGTCGGCGTCTCGGATCCCTCCGACACGATCGACATCGAGGGCGATCCTCCCGTCCACATGCGGGTCTCCGGCGGCTTCCACGGCGACCGGGCGACGGTGGGCTGCGTCGTCAACGCGATCCCTTTCATTGTCGGCGCTCAGCCCGGCCTGCACACGGTCGTCACCCTGCCGCTCTTCGGTCTTTTTCCCGAGGCCTGAGCAAGTCGACAGTCGACAGTCGAGAGTCGACAGTCAAGAGTCGAAAGTCGAGTGATGTCGGACCCTCTTCTTCCCTTCCTCGAGGCACGCCCCGAGGGCCTCTACGCGTCGGCCTTCGAGGCGTACCTGGATCCCCCCGCACCCGCCGGCCGCGCGGTCCTCTCCCACGCGCACGCCGACCACGCTGCCTCCGGCCACGGCGAAGTCCTCGCGACTCCCGAGACGATCGCCCTCTACCGCCGCCGCAATCCGGACTGGGCCGGCACCGCGACGCCGATCCCGTACGGCGATCCGTTCGGCGAATCGGGCACGACCCTGACACTCGTCCCCTCCGGCCACATCCTCGGCGCCGCGCAGGTCTTTTTCGAAAGCGCCGGACGGAGCCTCCTCTACACCGGCGACTTCAAGCTCGCCCGCGGCCGTACCGCCGTCCCCGCGCAATCCCGGCGCGCCGATGTCCTCGTCATGGAATCCACCTTCGGGCTGCCCGTCTTTCGCTTCCCGCCGCGTCCTGTCCTCGAAGAGCGCCTCGTCGCCGCGTGCCGCTCGGCGCTCGACCGCGGGGCCATACCCGTCGTTCTGGCCTACGCGCTGGGGAAATCGCAAGAGGCAGCGGTAGTTCTCACCGAAGCGGGAATCCCGACGGTCCTCCACGGGGCCGCATGGAAGCTCCTCCCCGAATACGAAGCGGCGGGGCACCGCTTCCCCCTCTCGCGGGCCTACGAGACAGGGCCGCCGCAGCCCGGCGAGGCCCTGATCGCGCCGCCCAACTGCGCGAGGACTCCGATGATCCAGAAGCTGAAATCGCGCTCGGTGATCTACGCCTCGGGCTGGGCGGTTCGAAGCGCCTCTCGCGCCGACTTCGACGCCGACGTCCTGCTGCCGCTCTCCGACCACGCGGACTTCGACCAGCTCCTCGCCCACGTCGAGGCCGTCCGGCCGGAGACGGTCGTCACCCTCCATGGCTACGCGCGGGACTTCGCGCGGATCCTGTCGGACAGGGGCGTCCACGCCGGCGTCCTCGCCCACGCGGCGGAGCGGCGCGAGGAGGACGCCTGAGCTATCGCCTCGTCGCGGAGGCGCTCGACGCCGCGGCCGGCGAGCGAGGCAAGCTCGCGAAGATCGCGCGGCTGGCCGAGGCGCTCGGGCAGCTCGACGGGGCGCGGCTTGCGATCGCAGCGAGGCTGCTCGCCGGATCGCCGTTCGCCGAGTGGGAGCAGCAGGTCACGTCGGCGGGATGGGCGACGGTGGCGAAGGCCGCTTCGACCGTCACCCGATGGGACCTCGAGACGATCGGGGCGTGCGCGGGGGCGATCGGGGACCTGGGCGAAGCGATCGGCCTGCTGACGGGGCCCGGAGAGGGCGAAGCGCTCACGATCCTGGAAGTCGATCAGGCCCTGCGCGACCTGGCGAAGCAGAGAAAGGCGGCCGAAAAGCAGAAGACGATCGAGGGGCTGTTATCGCGGGCGACTCCGCACGAGGCGAAGTACCTGGTCAAGACGCTTTCCGGCGGGCTGCGGACCGGAGCGGACTTCCTGACCGTCGAGGAGGCGATCGCGAAAGCTTTCGGGGCGGACCGGGAGGAGGTCGCCCGCGCGCGGCGCGACTGCGGCGACATCGGGGAGACGGCGGTCGCGGCGAGGCAGGGACGCCTGAAGGGAATCGCCTTCCGGCTCTTCCACCCGATCGGGTTCATGCTGGCCACCCCGATCGAAGACCCGTCCGAGGTCGAGGCGGAGCTTCCGGAATTCGCGATCGAAGAGAAGTTCGACGGCATCCGAGCGCACGCCCACAAGTCCGGATCGCGCGTGGCCCTCTTCTCCCGCACGCTCGACGACATCACGACGCGGTTCCCGGAAATCACGCTGGCGCTCGCGCTGGCGCCCGGCGAGTTCCTGCTCGACGGGGAGATCGTGGCCTGGAAGGACGGGAAGCCCGATTCCTTTTTCCGCCTCCAGCGCCGGCTGGGAAGAAAGGCGCCGCCCGATGAGATCCTGAAGGAGATCCCGGCCGCCTTCATCGCGTACGACTGCCTCGCGCGAAACGGATCTCCGCTCTTCGAAGAGCCCTGGCGCGAGCGGCGGAGGCACCTCGAGGAGATCGCGGCGAGCTGGGAGCGGATGCACCTCTCCGCGGTTTCGCGGGCTTCGAGCGCGGTGGAGCTCGAAGCGCTCTTCGCGAAGGCGCGCGCCGCGGGAAACGAAGGGTTGATGTTGAAGCGCTTCGACTCGACCTACCAGGCGGGAAAGCGCGGGAAGCAGTGGCGGAAGTGGAAGAAGGCGCTCGCCACGCTCGACGTCGTGGTGACCGCGGTCGAGCAGGGCCACGGCAAGCGCGCCGGGATGCTCTCGGACTACACCTTCGCGGTGCGCGACGGGGACCGGCTGGTCAACATCGGGAAGGCGTACTCCGGCTTGACCGACGAGGAGATCCGGACGATGGGCGCGCACTTCCGCAAGATCACAACGGGCCGCTACGGGCCGGTCCGGGCCGTCGCTCCCGAGGTCGTCATCGAAGTGGCCTTCGACACGATCCAGAAATCGAACCGCCACAAGTCCGGCTTCGCCCTGCGCTTCCCCCGGATCGTCCGCCTCCGCCCCGACAAGACTCCCGGCCAGGCGACGACCCTCGACGAGGTCCGAAACCTCTACGCCTCCATCGTGGGCGCCTCGTCCCCGGACGTTCCGTAGGGGCGGGCCTTGCGCCCGCCCGCCTCTCGTGGTGCTCGCCTCGACGCTACTTCAACATCATCCAGAGGTACGAGTACTGCAGCGCGTTGACGCGCGCGGTCTGCCGGTTGACCGCGCCGCTCCCGTGCCCGCCTTCGGTGTTCTCGAAGTAATAGACGGGGTGCCCCTGCGACTCCAGCTTCGCCACCATCTTGCGGGCGTGGGCCGGATGGACGCGGTCGTCGCGGGTGTTCGTCCAGAAGAAGGGAGTCGGGTATTCCGCGTCGGGCTTCAAGAGTTGGTAGGGCGACCAAGTCTGGATGAACGCCCAGTCTTCCGGCTTGTCCGGGTCGCCGTACTCCGCCATCCAGCTCGCTCCGGCGAGCAGGTGGTTGAACCGCTTCATGTCGGCCAGCGGGACCTGCACCACGACGGCGTGGAAGAGCTCCGGGTAGAGGACGAAGGTCCCGCCGACCAAGAGACCGCCCTGGGATCCTCCCATGATCCCGAGGTGGCGGGGCGAGGTGATCTTGCGGGCGATCAGGTCGCGGGCGACCGCCGAGAAGTCCTCGAAGTTGTGCATGTGCTTCTCGCGCACCGCCGCCTTGTGCCACGCGGGCCCGAACTCGCCGCCGCCGCGGATGTTGGCCTCGACGTAGACGCCTCCGCGGGCGATCCACGAGCTGCCGAGAACGCCGCTGTAATGGGGAAGCTGGGAAACCTCGAAGCCGCCGTATCCGTGGAGAAGCGTCGGCGCGCCGCCGTCGAGCTTCACCCCGGTCTTCCGGACGACGAAGTACGGGATCTTCGTTCCGTCCTTCGAGACCGCTTCGAACTGCTCGGTCTTCACGTCCTTCGCGTCGAAGAAGGCCGGCATGCTCTTGACCCTCACCGGCTCGCCGCCGGTCCCCGCCAGCCACAGGGAGTCCGGCGTCGAGAAATCCTCGTAAGTGAAGAAGAACGCATCCGTCTCGTCGCTCGTCGCGGAGAACGAAGCTGCCCCGAGGCCCGGCGTCGGGATCTCCGTGCGTTTCCAGGCCCCGCCGTCGAGAGAGAGGGAGGTGATGCGGGTGCGGACGTTGTCGAGCGTCTGGATCAGGACGTGGTCCTTCGTGCGGTCCACGCCGCCCAGCGACACGCGCTCGCTCGGCTCGAAGAGCACGTCGAAGCGGCCGGCCTTCCGAAGGATGTCGTCCACGGCCCCGGCCAGGAGCGATCCCTCGCGATAGGTCTTGCCTCCCACCGTCCAGTCGCTCCGAAGCGAGAAGACGATGCGGTCGCGGAAGAACGTCCGGATGCGGGAGTCCTCGGGGAGATCGAGCCTCGCCATTCGGTCGCCCAGGTAGAGGTAGCTCTCGTGGCGGAAGAAGGCCGGGATGCGCGCGATGACGTCGTACCTTCCGTCGGAAAGGACCTCCGTCGACCCGAAACCCCCGACGTCCTCGGCCTTGGACTCGTAGACGGTCTTCGCCGAGGAGAGCGGCGTGCCCCGTTTCCAGAGCTTCACGATGCGCGGGTATCCGGAGGAGGTCAGCGAGCCCGCGCCGAAATCCGTCCCGACCCAGAGCGTGTCGTCGTCCCGCCACGAGACGTTCGATTTCGCTTCCGCCAGCGTGAAGCCGCCCGAGACGAACTGCTTCGCCTTCGTGTCGAACTCGCGCTCCTCAGCGGCGTCGGAGCCTCCCTGCGAGAGCCCGACCATGCAGCGGACGTACGCCGGCGCCAGGCAGGTCGCGTCGTGAAAGGTCCAGCTCTTGCCTTCCGCCTTCGCCAGCGCGTCCACGTCGAGGATCGTCTCCCACCCCGGCGCCGCGGTCCGGTAGGAGGCGAGCGTCGTGCGCCGCCAGATGCCCCGCTCGTGGGTATCGTCCTTCCAGAAGTTGTAGACGGTCTCGCCGTAGAGCTTAGGATCCGGGATCTTCTCCTTCGAGTCGAGGATCTCCAGGCTCCGCTTGAAGATCGGCTGGTACTCCGGCCTCTTCTCCAGCACCGCCGTGGATTTCGCGTTGTGCTCTTTCGCCCACGCCAGCGCCTTCTCCCCGGACACCTCCTCCAGCCACTGAAACGGATCCTCCGCGGTCTGACCCGCCACGGCCGCGGCAACCGCAAGGGACGCCAGCGCCAACAACTTCATTACAGTCGTCCTCATCACCGCTCCTTCAACTGTTGAATTCCGACGAGTCAGGATCTCATACGGCCCGAGCAGCCAGGAATACTCCCGCGGATGCGACCAGCAAGGCAAACAGGACGAGCGCCCTGCGAGAGAGGGTCGGAACCGAAGTGGGCAGGACCCCGAAAGAAACGCCGGCGCACGGCGAGAACTCGGAAGTGTTGCCGGCGGAGTCCATCGCCAGGGCCGTGATGACTCCATCCTGCCCTACGAAGGGAAGGACCGCCTCGAACTTTCCGACGCCCTGCGAATCCGTCGCCAGCGATGTCTCCCCAAGAAACGCTTCCCCCTCCCCGTGTTGGGAGCCGTCGCACGCCCGGTTCGAAAACAACTGAATCGAAAAAACCGAGTTCGGAATGCTGTCGAGCGTTCCCAGGATTCGAACCGTGATCCCATTGGAGACCGCGGCCGAGACGACCGGAAAGTTTTGAAGGTTGTTCGGACCGGGATCGGGATCCTGCGGATCGTTCGGCGTAATCCCGTCGCTGGCGAGATCGATTCCCAGGCCGCCGTTGTCGTAAATGGAGTTTTTCCCAACCCGAATTCGGGCCGAGGTGTCGCTCGGGTCCGTTCCGATGGCCACGCCGGCGCCGGCGTTGAAGGTGATGACGTTGGGAGCATCTCCGCCGACGGCGATGTTGGAGGAAAACTGGCGGATCCAAATGCCGTGCCCGCCATTACCCAGCGGCTTGCCGGAAATGTCGGTCCCGACGCGATTGCCCTGAATCGTCGTCTCCTTCGTCCCGAAGAAGACCAGGATGCCGGTCGAATCGTTTCCGCTGACGACATTCCCGGCGCCCGGCTGCGTTCCGCCGATCACGGTGCCCAGATCCTGCTCATCGACGATCCCGGCCCGGTTGCCCACGGCCGACGTGCCCGAAGCGTTCGTTCCGACGAAATTTCCGAGGATCTCGGTCTTATAGCTGAAGCCCACGACGATGCCGAAACCGTTGTTTCCGGAAATGACGTTTCCGGCTCCGGGTTCCGAACCTCCGAGAGTCGTCTCGTTCGCCGCAGTGACGGAGATCCCTGCGGAGCCGTTCGGCAAGGCGGCGATGCCACGGGCGTCGGTCCCGACGTAGTTGCCGGAGACGACGGTTCGCGCGGAGAAGAAGCCCGCGGCGATTCCGGCCTGCGTGTTTCCGGAGACCACGTTCCGGCTCGCGGGATCGGCTCCGCCGACGAGGGTGTCGCCGACCTGGATGTCGATGTCGAGACCCTCGATTCCGACGCCGACCCGGTTCGCGGCGGCGGCGAGCCCGGACGGGGTCGTCCCGACAAAGCAGCCGCGAACCGAATTGCCCGATCCGCGCGCGACGGAAATGCCCCGATCGAACCGGTTGACGGCTAGCCCGCGGATGAGATTTCCCGACGATTGGAGGTCCAGGCCGACCGCCGTCGCTCCCGACAGAGACCCGTTCAACTCGATCGAGAGAACGGCGTTGTCTCCGATGGCCCGGGTGTTGGCGCTCGACCCGGGCTGCGTGTAACCGTCGATCGTCACGCCGGCGTCGTCCGTCATCACGGGCAGCGGGGTCAACGGCGAGATCGTGTGAACGCCCGCTCCGGGAATGTTGAAGACGATCCGGTCGCCGCCCGGATTCGCGTTGGAGTCGAGGACGGCCTGCCGGAGAGATCCGGGGCCGGAGTCGTTCGTGTTGAGGACCGTGAAGGTCGCGGCGGAGAGGTGCGGACCGGCCAGCGCCGGCAAGCAGGCTAAGAATGTCGCGAGAGCCAGCCGTACACCGAGGGAGTGTCGACGAAAAGAACTCTCTGGCACCTAACCGGGAGTCTGACACACGCCATCAAGGCCGCATGAGCCGTTTCCATCAGCGGCGACGACCCGGACTGGTCCAGCGTCAACGGCGAAAAGGATGCGTCCGGGGAGCGCGGGGCGGCGACTCGGCGCGCGTCGGAAAGGTCGTGGCGAACAGGCCGGCGTCCGTCGCTGCATAGACCGTCGCCGGATCACCCGGCGAGATCTCGAAGAGGGTGGGAGACCCGAGATTGCCCGTGACGTCGACCCAGCTTTCTCCCTGGTCGAGGCTCCGGAAGAGACGGGCTCCGTCTCCCGTCTGGTTGAGACAGTAAACGGCGGTTGGGGAACCGAGGGCAACCCGGACCTGCAAGATCTTGCCATCGGGCAGAGCGGCTATTGGTCTCCAGGTCGCCGCCGAGTCAACCGTTTTGTAGAGCGACCTCGCCTCCGCATTGGAGCGAGGCCCGGCGGCGGCATAGAGGACCGCGGGATCCTTTGGATCGATTGCGATCGAAGTCGCCGAGATCTCCTTCGTTCCGCCATCGTCGATCCCCGTCGAGGCGGGAATCCAGGTTCTTCCCTCGTCGGCGGACCTTGAGACTCCCGAATTCTGTGCCGCGGCATACAGGTTCGAAGGGTTGGTCGGATCGATTGCGAGATCCTGCGAGAACGGCGGCCCGGAAGGCGGGGTCCACGATGTTCCGCCATCGTCGGAGCGGCGGATTCCCGGGGATGCGCCCAGATATAGCGTCGATGGATTCAAAGGGTTGATGACCACCGGCCCCGCGTCGGCAAGGAGCGGTTGCCAGGACAATCCCCCGTCAAGAGTTCGGTAGAGCTCGCGCCTCGAAAGAGCAGCAAACGGAGGCAGAAACGAGATCCGCCAGCCGACGTATGCCGTCGTGGGAGTCAGGGGATCGACAGCCAGAGGGAGAAAGTCGAGGAATGATCCCTCGATACCGGCCGGCAGATCCCCCGCGGCGCCGGACCAGGATTGGCCGGCGTCGGCACTCCTATAGACAGTGCCCGGACCCGCTGTAGAGGCGTAGATCGTCCCCGGAGAGCTTGGAGAAGGGGCGATGGCTTCGATTCGCCTGCCGTTCGATCCCAGGAAGGTCCAGTTTCCTCCCCGAAGTGCCGGTCGCTCCTGCCCGAACCCGACGCCTGCAAGGCATGAGAAAGCGACGGCGACGGAAACGAGGAGGGACCGGGGCATCCGTTCCAATACTACGGCGCTGCGGGCCTGTTGGTCATAGATCCCCGAACTTGGGCCGAGCGGACGGCAATGTCGGCGACTGAATGGCTCCAAAAAAGGCGGCCCCGGCACTTAGCCGGGGCCGGGAAGGAAGGTATCGCGTGCTGACGTACTCAACACGGGGTCGGCCGAATCCATTCCCCGGTGTCTCAGAAAATCGTAATTGCTGAAATAGAAAAGCTTAGAGAATCTCGTAGTCGGTTGGCGGCAGGGTGTCGTCCTCGATGAGCTCGAGACGGATCCCCAGGCGGCTCTCCACCTCGGAAACGAGGCCGGCTTCCTCCTCAGCGAGGAGATGAGCCAGCGAGGAGCGGACCCTCAGGCGCACGATCTCTCCGGCCGCGTAGAGAGCCGATCCGGCGAGCAGGTCGCGGCGCAGGTCCAGGGCGACCGAGAGGTCCGTCTTGACCCTCCCGGAACCGCTGCAGCAGGGGCAGGGGCGGGTGAGGGTCCTCTCCAGGTTCCCGCGGGTCCGCTGGCGGGTGACCTCGACTAACCCGAACTCGGAGATCTGGAGGAGGCGGGTCCGGGCGCGGTCGCGGGCGAGCTCCCGCTCGAAGGCCTCGAAGACCTCGCGCCGGTGCTCGGGGTCCTCCATGTCGATGAAGTCCACGACGAGGATTCCCCCCAGGTCGCGCAGGCGGATCTGCCGGGCGATCTCCCCGACCGCCTCCAGGTTCGTCGCGAAGACGGTCTCCTCCAGCGCCCCGCTTCCCACGAATTTCCCCGTGTTGACGTCGATCGCGACGAGCGCCTCGGTCTGCTGGACGACGACCGAGCCGCCGGATTTGAGCGCCACGCGGTTCTTCAGCGCGTTCTCGATTTCCTCCTCGACGCCGAGCCTCGAGAAGAGCGGCGGGCTTCCCTCCTCCAGTTCGACCCGGCCGGCGAGCCCGGGGGCCGCCGCCGTGAGGAATTCGACGATCCGGTCGCGCACACCCGCGTCGTCCACGAGAATCGCGTCGAAGTCGGAGGTCACCAGGTCGCGGATCGAGCGAAGCGGCAGGTCGAGCTCCCGGTGGATCGGGAGCGGCGCGCTGGCGTTCTCGGCCTTGCGGCGGATCCGTGCGGCGAGCTCCTCGAGATACGCGCGGTCGGCGAGAAAGTCCTCGACCCCGCACCCCTGCGCGGCGGTGCGGGCGATCCAGCCCGAGCCGGGAGGGAATCCCTCGAGGATCGTCCGGAGCCGGTCCCGCTCCGCGTCGTCGGTGATCCGCCGGGAGACCCCGACCCCGCGCGCGCCCGGAAGGCAGACGAGCAGGCGCCCGGGCAGCGCGATGTTCGCGGTGACCCGCGGGCCCTTGCCCGCCAGCGGGTCCTTGGTGACCTGGATGACGAGGTCCTGCCCTTCCCGCAGCAGGTCCTCGATCCGCGGAGGCTCCAAAGAGCCGGAGACGTCCTCCTTTTCCTCGCCGTCCGCCTCGACCTTGCGCGGCAGGACGTCCTGGACGTAGAGGAAGGCGTCGCGGTCCATTCCGATCGAGAGAAAGGCCGCGTGCATCCCGGGAAGCACCCGGTGGACCCGTCCGAGGTAGACGTTGCCGACCAGCCCCTGGCGGCCGTGGCGCTCGTGGAGGACCTCGACCGTGCGCCCGTCCTCCAGGAGCGCGACCCGGGTCTCGGGCGGCGTCGCGTTGACGGCGAGCTCGCGTCTCACGCGTTGGCGAAGCGCCGGTAGTCCACCGACAGCACGAGGCCGATCGCGAGGAAGGTTGTCGCGATGGAAGACCCGCCGTAGGACACGAGCGGCAGCGGGATGCCGGTCGTCGGCAGGAGGCCGATCATCATCGAGGCGTTGACCGTCACGGAAAAGAAGAGGATCCCCGCGAAGGCGAGGACCAGGAAGACTCCCCCGCGGTCCCGCGCGGTCCGCGCGAGCGTCAAACATCGCAAAACGAGCGTCGCGAAGAGCCCGAGCACGGCGATGATCCCGAGGAACCCCCACTCCTCTCCGATCACCGCGAGGATGAAGTCGGTGTGCTGGACCGGCAGGAAGCGCAGCTGGCTCTGCGTCCCCGCCCGGAAACCCTTCCCCGAAAATCCTCCGGACCCCACGGCGATCTTGGACTGGTGGACCTGGTAGCCGGCCTTCAGGACGTCCCGGTCGGGATTCAGGAACGTCTGGATCCGATTCTTCTGGTAGTCCTTCAGGAAGAGCCAGCCGGCGCACGCGAGAGCCGCAACCGCGATCGTGATGGCGATCCATCCCTTGAGAGGCAACCGGCCGAAGAAAAACCCGACGACGAGCAGCGGAAGGAACGTCAGCGCCAGCCCGAGATCCGGCTGAGCGAAGGTCAGGAGGAACGGGATGCCGACGATCGCCCCGAGCTTGACGAAGGTCGAGAGTCGAAGCCGCCCCTCCTCCTCGTTCTCGAAGAGATAGGCGACGAGCAGCGCCGTCGTGATCTTGGTCAGCTCCGCCGGCTGGAACTGGAAGCTCCCGAAGCGGATCCACGAGCGCACGTTGGCGATGCGCTGGCCGAAGACGATCAGGTAAACGAGCGGCACGAGACTGACGAGGTAGAGGACGAACGACGCCTTCAGCAGCGTGCGGTAGTCGAAGAGCACGGCGGCGAACATTCCCAGCAGCCCAACGCCGATCCAGATCGCCTGGCGGGTCGCGAGCCCCGCGTGGCGCCCCGCGCCCGTGGTCGAAGCGATGAAGAGGACGCCCATCGCCGCGAGGGCGATCGCGCACCCGATCACGATCGGGTCGAGCCGTCGGGGATGGGGAAGCACCCCGCGAATCATCGTGCCACCACCCGCGGGTCCCGAGTTCCGAGCCCCGAGTCCCGGCCCGCGGCGGCGATCTTCGTCCCGGCGGGCTCGGGTTTCGTCTTGCCGAAGAATCGCGCGAAGATCTGCTGGGCCAGCGGGGCGGCGGCGCTTCCTCCGTGGCCGCCGTTCTCGACGAAGACCACGACGACCAGGCGCGGGTCGTCGATGGTCGCGAAGCCGCCGAACCAGGCGTGGTCCTCGAGCGTCTTCTTGTCCACGCCGGCGCGGACGGTCGCCTCGCGGCCGACGACCTGCGTGGTGCCGGTCTTGCCGCCCGCGTCCAGCCCCGGGACGCGCGACGCGTAGGCCGTGCCGCCGGGTTCGTTCAAGACCGCCCACATCCCGCTCTTGACGATCGCGACCTTCGACGGTTCGAGCGGCAATCCTTCTTTGGTCTCGACTTTGTAGCGCAGCGGCGCCCCGGTGCGCGGGTCCTGCGACGCGAGGAAAAGGTGCGGCGTCGGCAGGCGGCCATTGGAAACCAGCGCGGAGAGAGCGCGCGCGGTCTGGAGCGGCGTGACGAGGACCGGGCCCTGACCGATTGCGACGGAGATCGTCTCGCTCGGATACCAGCGGGCGTGCCGTTTCTCGCGCGCCCAGTTCTCCGAAGGAACCAGGCCGGCTTTCTCGAAGGGAAGATCGATGCCGGTCGCTCCGCCGAAGCCGAACGCCTGCGCGATCTCGGCGATCCGGTCCACGCCGAGCTTCTTGCCGAGGTTGTAGAAGTAAACGTCGCATGACATCTTGATCGCGTTCCGCAGGTCCACCAGGCCGTGGCCCTCCTTCTTGTGGCAGCGGAACGTCCGCCCGTAGAACGTCGCGTGGCCGGGGCAGAAGATCTTCTGGTCCGGGTCCACGAGCCCCATCGAAAGCGCGCCGTACGCCAGGAAGACCTTGAAGGTCGAGCCCGGAGAGAAGGCGTTCTGGATGGCGCGGTTCTGGAGCGGGGTGTGAGGGTCCGAGAGCAGTCCCGACCACTCCGGGCCGGACACGCGGCGCGTGAACCAGTTCGGGTCGTAGGAGGGAGACGAGACGAGCGCGAGGATCTCGCCGGTCTTCGGATCCATCGCGACGGCCGAGCCGACCTTGTCCTTGAAGTAATCCTCGGCGATCCGCTGGAGCTCCAGGTCGAGCGTCAGGAAGACGTTCTGGCCCGGGCGGGCCTCGACCCGCTCCTCCTCGGCCATCTCGTGGCCGTGCGAGTCCACGACGACCCGGCGCTGCCCGTCGATTCCGGCCAGCAGCTTCTCGTACGATCCCTCGACCCCCTTCTGGCCCATCCAGTCGCCCAGGCGATACTCGTCGCCGGTCTTCTTGATCTGCTCGGGGCTCGCCTCCGAGAGATAGCCCAGCGCGTGCGCCGCCTCGGTGCCCAGGGTGTAGAGGCGCCGCTGGGCGACCGTGACGACGAACTCCGGGTGCTCCGGCGCGCGGGCCTGGACCGCGGCGACCTCCTCGACGCCGAGGTCCTCGCCGACCGTGATCGGCACGAACTCCGGCTCGCGCAGCCCGCGGTCCACCTTCGCGCGGATCTGCTCGCGCGGGACCTTCAAAACCGCCGCCGCGAAATCCACCGACGCGTTGATGTTCTTCGCCTCGCGGCGGTAGAGGTTGAGCTTGTAGCCCGGCTGGTTGTCCACGAGGATCGAGCCGTGGCGGTCGAGCACGTATCCGCGCGGCGCCATGATACGGACCGACCGGATGCGGTTGTTCTCCGAGAGCGCGAAGTAGTACTCGCCGCGCAGGATCTGCGTGTACCAGTAGGACGACGCGAGCAGGGCGAAGACGGCGCCGACGAGGATCCGGGCGGCCTCGATGCGCCGCAGCAGGTTCCGGCGATCCTCGCGGACCCTCAGCATCGAGAGCTCCGAGAGTCGAAAACCGGAAATCGGAAAACGGGAATCGAGGGAGATCTCGTCGGCGCTCCTCGATTTCCGATTTCCGACTCACGATTCCCGGCCCTTCTCATCGGAGCCTCCGGAGCCTTCGGCGCTCCCACCAGTCGCGCCAGGGAAAGACACGCGACGCCTCGAGCAACCCGCCGGTCACGCCGGTCGCCGCCGCGGTCCAGAGCGACTCGGGCGAGAAGAGAACGAGCGGAGCGCGCAGGATGAGAAGCGACAGCAGCGCGACGATCACGTCGTTGACGATCGAGGCCGCCGCCAGGGACGCTCCCACCGCCCACGCTCCGCCGAAGACGACGCGCACGGAGAGAATCGCGAAGACATACCCCAGGGCCGCCTTGGCGAAGGCGTTCATCCCGAGAAGCTCCTGCGCGAAGGCGTCCTCCAGGAACCCCAGGGCCCCTCCGGCGAGGATCGCGCGCGAGGCGTTGCCGCCGCGGGCCACGATCGCCGTCGCGATCAGGAAGGCGTCGATCGGCCAGGCCCCGCGATGGCGGGAACCTCCGACGAAGAACTGCAAGGCCGTCGCCGCCGCCAGAACAAGGGCGACCCGGCCGAACTTCACGGACCGCCACTCCCCTGTCCTCCTCCGGGTCCTGCGAGCGCGGGCGAGGGCTCGAGCACCAGAACGTCGGTCAACCGGGAAAACGGCGCCGCCGGGACGACGCGAATCTCCAGGAACATGGGCCCCCGCTCGACACCCGCCACGCGGCCGATCGGGACCCCGCGCGGGTAGATGCCGTCGATCCCCGCCGACTCGATCTCGTCGCCGGCCGCGACCCGCGACGTCGTCGCGACGTTGTTCAGGCGCAGGCCGCCGCGCCCGTCCCCGCGGATGACGCCGAGCTCGCCCGTCCTGACGATCCGGGCTCCCGCCGCCGCGGAGGCGTCGAGCAGGAGCTGCGCCCGCGACACCGTCGCGCCCACCGTGACGAGCCGACCGACGAGCCCCTCGGGCACCGCGATCGGCGAGCCGGGAACGACGCCGGAGGAGGAGCCCGCGCCGATCAACGCGCTCTGCCCCCCGGCGCGGCTCTCGATGAGGAGCACCGGCGCGGCCATCCGGACGGCCGGGAGCGCCGCTCCCGCCGAGAGGAGGAGCTTCAGCCGATCCTCCTCGGCGATGCGCGCGCGGAGCTGAAAGAGCTCCTGGTTGCTCCGGGCGAGCTCGCGCTTCAACCTCACGTTTTCGTCGCGGGCGGTGAAGGTCTCGGCCGTCCGGTCCGCCAGACCCCAGAACTCCCGCGAGACCGCGGAGACGAGCTGGCTGACCGGGGCCGACGCCGACAGGATCCAGGACTGCAGGAGGGAGCGGTGCCCCTTCACGGCCCCGGGCGCCTGCGCCGAAAGCAGGAGGACGCATCCCGCCAGCACGCAGGCCAGCAGCAGGCCGCTTCGCCGCGGGCGCCCCTGGAGGATCTCGGTCGAGGAAGTGCTCATGGCGCAGTAGACGGCAGACGGTAGACGGTAGACGACTCAAAGCCCCGGTCCCACGTCTTCCGTCTCACGTCTCCCGTCTCCCGGTTCCGTGCCCCTGTTAGGTGATGCTGATCTTGCGCAGCAGGTCCATGTCCGTGAGCATCGCGCCGGTTCCGAGCACCACCGAGGCGAGGGGGTCCTCGGCGTAGGAGATCGGAAGGCCCGTTTCCTCGCGAAGGCGCCGGTCGAGGTTGCGCAGGAGCGACCCGCCGCCCGTGATGATGATTCCCTTGTCCATGATGTCGGCGGACAGCTCCGGCGGCGTGCGCTCGAGCGCCACGCGGACGCTCTCGACGATCGCCGCGACGACCTCGGCCAGCGCCTCGCGGATCTCCTCATCGGTCAGCGAAAGCGTCTTGGGAACTCCCTCGACGAGGTCGCGCCCCTTGACCTCCATCGTCAGCGGCTCGTCCACCGGGTGCGCCGAGCCGATCTCGATCTTCACCTGCTCGGCGGTGCGCTCGCCGATCAACAGGTTGTACTTGCGCTTGATGTACTGGATGATCGCCTCGTCCATCTCGTTGGAGGCGATCCGCACCGACCGGCTGTAGACGATCCCGGCCAGCGAGATGACCGCGACGTCGGTCGTGCCGCCCCCGATGTCCACGATCATGTTGCCCGCCGGCTCCGTGATCGGCAGCCCCGAGCCGATCGCCGCCGCCATCGCCTGTTCGATGATGAAGACCTCCGAGGCGCCGGCGCGCAGCGCCGAGTCCTGCACGGCGCGCTTCTCGACCTGCGTGATGCCGGAGGGGACCGAGATCACGATCCTCGGCCGCACGAAGAGCGAGCGGCCGTGCGCCTTCTTGATGAAGTGGTCGAGCATCTTCTCGGTAACCTCGAAGTCCGCGATGACGCCGTCCTTCATCGGCCGGATCGCGGCGATGTTGCCCGGCGTCCGGCCCAGCATGTCCTTGGCCTCGGCGCCGACCGCCTCGACGCGGTTGGTCACCGTGTTGACCGCGACGATGGAGGGCTCGCGCACGACGATCCCTTTGCCGCGGGCGAAGACGAGCGTGTTGGCGGTTCCCAGGTCCACCGCCAGGTCGTTGGAGAAGATCGAGAAGAGAGATTTGAAGGCCAAAGAAACCCCCTACAGCCGGGAATCGGAAACCGGGAAACGGGAATCGAATTCTGACGCAAGGATCCTCGATTTCCGATTTCCGATTTCCGATTTCCGTTTCATAGCGATTCTACGAACACTTTCACCTGCTTGACCGTTTCGTTGCCGGCGGCGTCCACCGACTTGACCACGATGACGGCGGATCCCTCGCGCGAGAGCGTGACCGTCTTCTTGAAGGAGCCGTCCTGCTCCACGTCGGCCGGCTCGGAATTGACCGTCACGACGCACCCCATATCGGTCTTGCCGAAGATGAGAAACAGGTTGCCCATCTGCTGCGGCGCGGACACCGTCAGCCGCGGCGGCGAGCCGCGGTTGATCCCGCTCGAGACCGGCTCGGCCGTCATGCGGAAGTGGCGCGACGGGCTCCAGCCGGAGGGCTTTCCCGAGGCGTCGATCGCCGCGACGCGCCAGAAGTAGGAGCCCTCGCGCGAGACCTTGACCCGGGCGCTCGTGCCGGTCCGGTCGTCGAGGTCCACGTCGGTCGCGTCCGGCACGAAGAGGCGCGAGCGCGAGATCTGGATCCGGTATCGGGCGGCCTTCGTGACCGGCGTCCACTTCAGGTCGATGGCGTCGGCCGACTTGAGGTCGTAGACCCGGTTGTCGGGCGGCACCTGGAGCTCCGGGGTCTCGGGAATCGAGACCTTCGGCGAGAACTGCTGGGTCTTCACGCCCGCGGCGATCTTCTCCCGCTCGGCGAGAACGACCGTTTCCTTGCCGGTCGAGACGGTCGCCTTGCCTCGATAGGTCGTGATCTCGGTTTTCTCTCCGGCATCGACGTCCACGGCCACGCGCGACTCCCGGTCGATCGACGCGGTCGCCGCCTCCGTCGAGACCGTCGAGCTCGACGCGGCCGTGTAGATGTTGACTGCGCCCGAGACCATCTTGATCTGGCTTCCGCCGCCTTCGGGCGAGCTCGGCCGGCGCACCTCGAAGAGCGAGCCCGGGCGGATCGTGTAGAGCGTGCCGTCGGAGAACATGATCTCCGCGGAGCCAGTCCGGCCGGTCTTGATGAAGTCGCCGTCGAAGAGGCTCTGCCTCTGGCGCGCCGGCCCGAACGCGTTGCGCCCGGCGGTCTGGATGGAAACGTCTCCTTCGACCGAGATGAGAGACGCGTCGCCCGGCTCGTCCGCGGTCCGGCCGCCCAGCGCCCGCCTCGCGTAGGACTGCGAATCCACCGCGAGCCGGAACGCGGTGTCCCAGTTCTTCTTGCCGTAGGCCTCTTCGGCGCCCTGGAGAAGCTCGCGGGCCTGCGTCAGGTGCGGTCCCGGCCGCGCGTTGCCCGGCGCGGAGGAGGCGCGCTTGATCAGGTCGGTCGCGCTGGAGATCTCGGCGGAGGCGCGGTCCTGCGGAGAGCGCCGGGTCTTCTCGCGAACGAAGAAGGCGACGCCGCCCAGCAAGAGGGCGACCAAGAGAAGAAATCCCCAGAGACGGATCGTCCGGATCGGGATGACGAACCAGTCGAGGTCCGTGCCGATCGGCTGGCCAGGCTGTCTCCGTCGCTTAAACATCGAGATTTGCGGGACTTATCCAGTTCGCTTATAGCACAACGAGGCGGCAGGTCCGTGATTGTCGGCGGTAGGGAGGGCATTCTACAGCATCCGCGGCCTCCTTCCGCCTATCGCCCGCGGATCGGGTCGGCTATAGTCGCCTGTTTTCAAAAATCCGTTCGGGAGGCTCCTCCAATGCTCAAGACCATGCGCAACAGCTTCCACCACCTCAAGTGGACGCTGTTCGCCGTCATCATCGTCTTCATCCTCGGTTTCGTCTATTTCTCCGGGTCGGGCACGGGATCCGGCGACGTCACCGGCCAGGTCGTCGCCAAGATCGGCGGCGAGACGATCAGCGCCTCGGAGTTCGACCGGCGCTACCGGACGGAGCTCGAGCGGCAGCAGGCCCAGTACCAGGGCAAGCTCTCCCCCGAATTGATCCGCGCCCTGAACATTCCCCGACAGGTGCTCGACGGGATGATCGACCGCAGCCTGCGGCTGGAGGCCGCCAGGCGCGTCAAGCTCCGGGTCACCGACGAGGAAGTCGCCCAGGCGGTCGTCGCGTTCCCCGAGCTCCAGGAGAACGGGCATTTCGTCGGAAGCGAGAAGTACGAGCGGGCTCTCCGAGCGAGCGGCTACACCCCCGAGCGGTTCGAGGAGGAGGTCCGCGAGGGGCTGCTGCTCCAGAAGTACTCGTCGATGATCAAGGCGTCCGTCCTCGTTCCCGACAAGGACCTCCAGCGCGAGTTCTCGGCGCGCAACGACAAGGCGTCCATCGAGTACGTCAAGATCCCGGCGGCCAAGATCGAGACGTCCTTCAACGCGACCGACAAGGACCTCCAGGCGTTCCTCGAGAAGCACAAGGACCGCTACCACACCGCGGAGCAGCGCAAGGTCAAGTACCTCCTCGTGGACAAGGGGAAGGTCCGGGGCAAGATCAAGATCCCCGACGCGGACCTGAAGGCCGAGTACGAGCGGCGCAAGGGAAGCTTCGGGGTGCCCGAGCAGGTCACCGCCTCGCACATCCTGATCAAGGTGGACCCGGACAAGGGCGCGCAGGCGGAGCTGGAAGCGCGGCAGAAGGCGGACGCGCTCTTCGCGCGGCTGCGGAAGGGCGAGGACTTCGCCAAGCTCGCCAACGACAACACCGAGGACCCCTCCGGCAAGGGCAATGGGGGGCAGCTCGGGTCCTTCTCTCGCGGTCAGATGGTCCCCGAGTTCGACGAGGCGGCCTTCTCGATGAACCCCGGCGAGATCAAGGGACCGATCAAGACGCAGTTCGGCTTCCACATCATCAAGCTCGCCAGCAAGACCCCGCCGCACGTCCGGACATTCGAGGAGGTCAAGGACCAGTTGAGCGCCGAACTTTCGGAGACGCGGGCGCAGGCCGACACGGAGCGGCTCGGGCGGGAGCTCGCCGAGAAGCTCAAGGGGAAGAAGACCGCGTCCGACGACGAGCTGCGCAAGCTCCAGGACGACGTCGTGACGTTCAACGAGACGCCGTGGGTCGCCAAGGGAGACCCGGTGCCCGGCATCGGCGCCAACCCCCGCTTCACCGACGAGGCGTGGACGACCAAGGTCGGAACGCTCTCGACGACGCCGATCACGACCAGCCGCGGGACCGTCTTCGTCAAGCCGTCCGAGGAGCGTCCCGCGGGCGTGCCTCCCTTCGCCGAGATCAAGGCGCGGCTGACGATGGACTACCAGGCCGAGCGGCGCGACGAGGAAGCGATCGCGAAGCTGACGCCGGCCGCCCAGGAGCTCTCCTCGGGCACTCCGCTGTCGACGCTCGCGGCCCGGTACGAGACCGAGGTCAAGACGACCCCGGAGTTCGCGCCGGGAGGAGCGATCCCGGAGATCGGCTCGGCCCCGGAGCTCTCGACCAGGGTCTTCGCCACGGCCAAGGGCCAGGCCGGCCCGCCGGTCGGGGTGCCGGGAGGCTTCGTGCTCTTCCGGGTGGTCAACAAGACGACCGCGGACCCGAAGGCGTTCGAGACGCAGAAGGCCGAGATCCTCGACACGCTGCGCGCCCGGGAGGCGGAGCGCCTGTTGCGCGCCGAGTTGTCCCGGATGCGCGCGGACCGCAAGATCGTGATCAACGAGGACCTCCTCAAGTCCTTCCTGCCGGAGCAGGGCGCCCAGCGGCGCGGATGACGGAGAAACGGGCCCTTCGTCCGGAGACCCTGGCCGTCCACGCGGGACGCCAGGGAACCTCGGCGGGAGGCCCGCTCGTCGACCCGATCTTCGAGACGGCGCCCTTCTCCTTCGCCGATCCGGCGGCGCTCGCCCGGGCGTCGGAGGGAGAGCCGCCCGATGCCTTCTACACGCGCGAAGGGAATCCTTCGGTCGCCTCGGTCGAGAAGAAGCTCGCGGCGCTCGAAGGTTGCGAGGACGCGGTCCTCTTCGCCTCGGGGATGGGCGCGATCTCGACGGCGTTCCTCGCGCATTTGAAACCCGGCGACCACGTCGTCGCGACGGAGGATCTCTACGGCGGGACGCTCCGGCTCTTCAAGGACGTGCTCGCGCCGATCGGCGTCGAGACAACGCTGGTCCCGACGGCGCCGCGGCCGGCCTTCGAGGAGGCGATCAAGCCTTCGACGCGGTGGCTATACGTGGAGACCCCGACCAACCCGCTGGTCAAGATCGTGGACCTGGAGTATGTCGGCGGGATCGCCCGGCGCCGCGGGCTTTCGGCGGTCGTCGACGGGACCTTCGCCTCGCCGGTCCTCCAGCACCCGCTGGCGCTCGGATTCGACCTGGTCCTCCACTCGGCGACGAAGTATCTGAACGGCCACGCCGACGTGACGGCGGGATTGGCGGCGGGATCGAAGGCGATGCTCGCGCCGATCCGCGAGCGGCGCATCCGCACCGGTGCGATCCTCGATCCACTGCCGGCGTTTCTCTTAAACCGCGGGATGAAGACCCTCGTCCTGCGCATCGAGCGGCAGTCGGAGAACGCGCTCCAGCTGGCGCAGGAGCTTCAGCATGCGTCGGTAGACCGCGTCCACTACCCCGGCCTTCCGGGACACGCTGGACACGACGCCGCGCGCCGGCAGATGAAGGCGTTCGGCGCGATGCTCGCCTTCGACCTGAAGGGAGGGCTCGACGCCGCGCGGACGTTCCTCTCAA
>DATFWF010000105.1:0-12720 GCA_035259605.1 Thermoanaerobaculia bacterium | reverse complement strand
CTCGACTACAAGCTCGACTTCTACGACAGCGCGCGGCGCTACGAGCCGGGGACCCTCCCGACCGCCAACCTCGCGGGACTCTCCGCGGCCCTCGACCTGCTGACGGAGGTGAGCCTCGAGACCGTCCGGTCGCGGATCCTCGAGACGTGCGGGGCCCTCCGGCGCGGCCTCGAGGAACGTGGCTGGAGGATCGCGTCTCCAGAGCCGCCACGGTCCGGGATTCTCTCAGCCTCCCTCCCCGGAACCGACAGTCGGGTCCTCGCGAAGCGGCTGGAGGAAAACGACGTCATCGCTTCTCCGCGGGAAGCGGCGGTCCGTTTTTCTCCCCACTTCTACAACGACGGCGCGGAGGTCTCCCGGATCCTGAGTGTTCTCGACCGGTACAACCTGGGTGTAGTAGGATAGGCGCCCTATTGCACCAAGATGCCTATTGACTTCGAGATAGATCACAAACATCGGCTGGTCACCGCCCGCGGGCTCGGCACCCTCACCCACGAAGACGTCCTCGGTTACCAGATGGGGGTCTGGGGGCGCACGGACGTGGCCGGCTATGACGAGCTCGTGGACATGAGCGGCGTCGAGGAGATCGCGCTGATCTCGATGGACGCCGTCCCGAGGCTCGCCAGCCTGTCGGCCCGCATGGACCCGCCCGATGGCAAGTCCCGTCTCGCGATCGTCGCGCCGAGCGATTTCGCCTTCGCCCTGGGCCGCCGCTACGAGACCTTCCGGGGCCTCGACCCGCGCAGCACCAAGGAAGTCCGGGTCTTCCGCTCCCTTGCCGAGGCCCTGGCGTTCCTCCAGGACAGGTCGGCCACCTCGGCCTCCGGCTAGAAGGCGAAGCCCTTACTTCCGCGGAGGGAGGGACCGCGCCGGGGGATGCTGGCCGGTGGCCTCCACCGGCTGCCGGTCTGGAGAGGAGGAGACCAGCCGGAAGACGCCGGCGGCGTCGGTCGCGGCGTAGAGGGCGCCGACCGAGTCCAGGGCGAGGACATTGATCACGAGGCTGGTCAGTCCGGCGTTGAGCGGGGTCCAGGTCGCGGCGCCGTCGGACGTCACGAAGACGCCCGCGCTCGTGCCGGCGTAGAGCAGGCCGTGCGGGGAATCGAAGAGGAAGGTCAGAACGGTCGCCGAGGCGCCGGAATTGGCGGGCGACCAGGACCCGCCGCCATTGACGCTCTTGTAGGGCCCGGAGGCGGTCCCCGCGTACACGGTCTCACGAGACGTGGGATCGATGGCGGCCGAGAAGATCGTCCCCGCCGGCAGGCCCGCTCCCGAGGAGGTCCAGTTCCCGCCGGCGTCGGAGGATCGGAACATCCCGTTTCCGGTCGCGGCGAAGAGCGTCGCCGGCGCTGAGCGGTCCTGCGCTAGCGCGAAGACGCTCGTGGAAGGCAGGCCCGTGTTGGCGGACTTCCAGCTCGAAGCGCCGTCGCTGGATTTGAAGACGCCGGCCGAAGTGCCGATGTAGAGAGTCGCCGAAGACGTCGGGTCCACCTGGATCGAGAGCACGGCGAAGTTCGCCGGGATGCCGCTGCTCGACGCCGCAAAGTTTGCGCCGGAGTCGGAGCTCTTGAAGATGCCGAACCCCAGCGTCCCGGCGTAGACGGTCGAAGGCGTCGAGGGATCGACCGCGAGCGCGATGAACGCCCCGGTGTTGCGCAGCCGCTGCCAGCTCTGGCCGTTGTCGGTGGTCTTGACCATGCCGCCGTAGAGGCCGGCATAGACCTCGGGCGTCGTCGCCGAAGCGGCGAAGCCGGGAATCGAGAGGTTGCGGATCCCCGAGCCGACCGCGTTCCACGTCTGCGGCGCGCCCTTCTGCGTGGACCGGATCAAGGCCCCGTTCTGGGCCGGAGGGTTCCCGTAGCCCGCGTACATCGTGTCGGGCGCCAGCGGATCGACGGCCACCGTGTTGACCGGCACGCCGACGACGGCCGTCCAGGTCGCTCCCGCGTCCAGCGACCCGTAGAGGGCGGAGTCCGTGGCCGTGAAGACGCTCGAAGATGTCCGGGGATCCATGGCGATGCTGCGGATCGATCCGACCCCGCCGATGCCCAGGCTCGCCGCCTGCCATCGGCCTCCCCCGTTGACGCTCTTGAACATGCCGCCGTTGGATGTGCCGGCGTAGATGGTGGACGGCGCGCGCGAGTCCACCAGCAGGGCGGAGACGTGGAGATTGGTCAGCCCGTCGTTGGACTGCGTCCACGCCGCGCCACCGTTGCCCGAGCGGAAGAAGCCCGACAGGAGGGTTCCGACGTAGACGTTCGAGGAGGAGGAAGGATCCACGGCGATCGCCAGCGGGCTCGTTCCGGAGAGCCCCGAGTTGATCGCGGTCCAGCTCGCGCCGGAGTTCACCGACTTGAAGACTCCCGCGTCGGTGCCGACCGCGTAGACCGTCGCGGGGTTGCCCGGATCGAGCGTCACGCCGTTGAAAACTGCGATCGGCAGTCCCGGCGCCGCGCTCCAGGAAGCTCCGCCATCGTCCGTGCGGAAGACGCCGCCCTCGGTCGCGGCGTAGACGATCCGGGGATTCGCGGGGCTGACGGCGATCTCCGTGACGGTGAAGTTCGTCAGCCCGGACGAGGCGGCGATGAAGGTCGCCGATCCGTCGGTGGACTTGAAGATCCCCGCCCCCTTCGTGCCCGCGTAGATCGTGGAGGAACTGGTCGGATCCACGGCGATCGAGAGGATCGCGCCGACGCCGTCGGGGCCAAGGGAGGCCCAGGTGGCCGCGGGAAGGGACGCCGCAAAGATCCAGGACGCCGCCCCCGCGAGGAAGGCGGAGCGAGTCCTCCGGGAGAGCGGCATCGACCGTCTCCAACCCCGTGCCGGCGGTTCAGAATTCCTTCAGAACGCGGAGGTATCGGCGACGCTCGCGAGTTGCCCCTGCGGATTGAAATAGGCTCGAACCGCGCCGGTCTGCGTGTCGGTGACCGTGATCGTGTACTCCACGTTGGAGAGTCCCCCGAAGAAGACCCAGAACTTCCCGTTGACGGCGCGGCCGTCCACGACCTTGACGACCAGCTCGAGGTTCCCGTTCGAGAAGAACCAGAGGGCTCCCGTGTCGCTCGTCAAGGGAACCGCCTGTCCCGCGTTGGCGGCCGGGTAGCCGGGCGCCCGCCAGGAAACCCGGACCTGGAAGCGGCCCCCATTCAGGCAGAGCGTCGTGGGGTCCGCCGCGCACGCGGCGCTCTTCTCCCTCTCCCGGCGGGAGAGGGCTGGGGTGAGGGGAAACTCGGAGGATCCCGCGCCGCCGGTCGCCATCGATGCGGGCCCTCCGGGGAAAGCGCTCGTGTCGGAGACGCTCGCCAGGGTGCCCTGAGGATTGGAGTAGCTGCGGACCGCGCCGGTCGCGGTGTCGGTGACGGTCAGCGTGTACTCGACGTTGGAAAGGGCTCCGTAGAAAACCCAGAAGAAGTTGTTGAAGGCCCGGCCGTCCACGACCTTGACGACCAGCTCGAGGTTGTTCGCGGAGAAGAACCAGAACGCGCCGGTGTCCCCCGTCAGTGGGACCGACTGCCCTTTGCCGTTCGTGCCGAGATTCGCAGCGCGCCACGCAACCTCGACCCGGAACCGGCCGCCATTCACGCAGAGAGTCGCCGGCCCGGGCGAGCAGCCGGTCGCGGCGCCCATCCGGAAGGCGCCTCCGCCTGCCGTCCCGGCGTAGGCGATCGCTGAAGAGGCCGGATCGACCGCGAGCGAGGAGACGCGAAGGTCCGTCATCCCGTCGTTCATCGCGTCCCAGCTCGCGCCGCCGTTGACGCTGCGGAAGACGCCGCCGGCGGCGCTGCCCGCGTAGAGCCGCGAGGAATCGAGCCGGTCGATCGCGAGCGCGGTAATGCCTTTCGCGGTCAGCCCCGCGCCGGCCGGGGACCACGCGGCGCCTCCGCTGACGCTCTTGAAGAGCGTGTCGCCGGTCCCGGCATAGAGCGTCGCGGGGGAGCGCGGATCGAACAGGAGAGCCGACACCGCGGGGCTGCTGAAGCCTCCGTTGACGAGGGCCCAGGCCAGGCCGCCGTTGGCGGAACGATAGAGACCGAAGGGAGTCCCCGCGAAAACCGTTCCCGCAGACGACGGAGAGGCCGCCAGCGACAGGATCTCGAGGGTCTCCAGGCCGCTGTTGAAGTCGGTCCAGTTCGCGCCGCCGTTGGGCGTCTTGAAGATCCCCACGGGAGTTCCCGCATAGACCGTCGCGGGGCTCACGGGATCGATCGCCAGCACGGTTACGGTGAGGCTCGTCAGTCCGGCGCTGGCGGGCGACCACGCGCCTGCGCCGTTGGAAGACTTGAAGATCCCTCCGCCGTCGGTTCCCGCGTAGAGCGTGGAGGGCGCGGCGGGATCGATCGCGATCGACTTCACGAAGAGGTTCGCCAGTCCGCTATTGGCCGCGGCCCAGGTCTGGCCGCCGTTGACGCTCTTCCACACCCCGCCGCCAAGAGTCGCCCCATAGACGATCGCCGGCGTCGCCGGATCCACCGCAATCCCCGTGACGAGAGCGGCGTTGATTCCCTCGCCGGAAGCGGACCAACTCGCGGCGCCATCCAGGCTCTTGAAGACGCGGTCGCCGGTCCCGGCGTAGAGCGCCCGCGATGGAGCCGACACGAACAGGAGCGCCTCGACCACGCTGTTGCCCAGGCCCGTGCTCGCGGCGGTCCAGCTCGCGCCGCCGTTGACGGTCCGGAAGAGGCCGCCCCCGAAGGTCCCCGCGAAGAGCGTCAGCCCGTCCTGAGGATCGACGGCCAGGGCGCGGACATCCGGAGTGGCGAGCCCGAAGCCCGCGAGGGTCCAGGTTGAGCCTCCGTTGACGCTCTTGTAGACCCCGGCTGGCGTTCCCGCGTAGACCTTGCCGGCGGCGAAGGGATCGATCGCGAAGGCGTGAACGCTCGTTTGCTCGATCCCATCCCGCGCGGGCAACCAGAGGTCCGCGCCATTGGTGCTCTTGAAGACGCCCGCCGGCGTGCCGGCGTAGAGCGTCGTCTGTGGGAGGCTGAAGTCGATCGCCAGCGCCTGGACGTGAACGTCGACGAGGCCTTCGTCCCTGGCAACCCAGGTCGCGCCGCGGTCGGTGGTCCGAAGGATCCCCGCGCCCGTGCCGGCGAAGATCGTCGGGCCCGGCCGAGGATCCATCACGAGGACGTTGACCGGCGCTCCCGGATCGGCCGGCGTCGCGGACCAGGTGGCGCCGCCGTCCACGCTCTTGAAGATGTGGCCCCCGGCGCCCCCGGCGTAGAAAATATTCGGAATGTTCTGGTCCGCCAGGAGCGAAAGGATGTCGAGGTCGGTCAGCCCTGCGCGCGAGAGCGACCACGCCGCGCCGCCGTTGACGGTCTTGTAAATCCCCGCTTCGGCCGTCGCGGCCAGAGCCGTTCCCGGATGGAAGGGGTCGTCGGCAAGCGCGACCACCCGGCCGCCGGGCAAGCCGGCCGGCGCCCACGTGGCCGCCGCGGCGTGGTCAACTCCCGCCACGAGGATCCAGGACGACACGAGAAACACGAACCGCGAACGCCCGCCGACGAGCCGCGCGATTTTTTCCATTTGTGCTCCGGTCACCCGGGATTCTAGCGCGGTGAGGCCTCCAGGTACTTGTGCAACCACCCGAGGACTTCGCCGTACCAGAACTTCGAGTTCTGTCCCTTGAGGATCCAGTGGTGCTCGTCGGGGAAATAGACGAGGCGGGCCGGCACTCCCTTCGCCGTCAGGACGCCGTAGAGCTCCATCCCCTGCGTCACCGGGACGCGGAAGTCCCGCTCGCCGTGGACGACGAGCATCGGCGTCTTGAAGTTCGCGGCAAATCGGTTGGGGCTCCACTTCTCGACGTTCGCCAGGTTGGTGAAGGGATAGCCGCCGTACGAGTGGTGCCGGCCGTAGGTCGCGTCGGAAGCCGACTGGCCAAGCAGGTCGTAGACGCCCGCGTGCGAGACCAGGCACTTGAATCGGTCGGTGTGGCCTTCGATCCAGTCTACGAGGAATCCGCCGTAGGAGCCGCCGGCGGCGGCCATGCGGTTCTCGTCCACGTAGCCCTTCGCGATCAGGAAATCCGTCGCGTTCATCACGTCGGTGAAGGGTTTGTCCGGATGCGCGCCGAGGATGGACTCGATCCACGCCGCGCCGAAACTGGAGGAGCCGTGGAAGTTGACCATCGCGACGATGTAGCCGGGCGCGGCGAAGACGTGCGGGTTCCAGCGGTAGCCGAAGGTGTCGCCCCAGGTCCCGACCGGGCCACCGTGCACCATCTGAATGAGCGGGTATTTCTTCTTCTCGTCGAAGCCGGGCGGATAGACGACGTACATCTGCACGGTGTCTCCGCCGGCCCCGGCGAAGGTCATCTCCTTCGTCGGTCCGAGGTTGTAGCCTGCCATCGCGGCATCGTTGAACGTCGTGACGTACTTGAGCCCCTTGCCGTCCATGCCGATGACCGCGATCTCGGCCGGCTTGTCGAGCGTGCTGGTCGAGAAGACGATCTTTCCCTCGCGCGTCGCCTTCGCTCCGGTGACGGAGCCGCCGCGGTAGACCTCCTTCGGGGTCCCTCCCGCCGCCGGGATCGAGTAGAGGTTGCCGCGCGCTTTCGCTTCCGCCTGGAAGAAGATCGTCGAGCCGTCGGTGGTCCAGCTCCAGCCTCCGGCGCTGAAGTCGAACCCATCCGTCAGGATCCGCCGCTTCCCCGACGAGATATCGAGCACTCCCAGGCGCGTCTGGTCCGGCCAGCCCTCGGCCTTCTTCTCGAGCCCGTAGGCGAGGCTCTTGCCGTCAGGCGAAAAGATCGGGTTGCGGTCCTCGGCGGGGTTGTCGGCGGTCAGGTTTTTCGGCTCGCCGGGCGAGGCCGTCGCGATCAGGAAGATGTCCGTGTTCCATTCCTTGTACGGCTCCGGGGAGCTATTCGCCTCGAAGGCGATCCACGCGCCGTCGGGCGAGATGTCGAAGGAGCCGGCCCCCTCGTCGAGCCCGAAGATCCGCTTCGAGCCGGGCAGCAGGTCCGTGACTTTCTTCGTCGCGACGTCCAGGACGAAGATCCGCGGGTACTCGCCGTCGGTCAGCCAGTGGTCCCAGAATCGGTAGAGCCGGTTCTCTGTGACGCGCGCCTTGACCTTGCTTTTCTCGCGCGCCTCGGCGGCCTTTTTGGTCGCTTCGAGCGACTCGTTTCCGGCGATGATCGAGGAAACGAAGGCGATCCGCTTCCCGTCCGGGAACCACTTCGGGTTCGAGACGCCGAGCGGCATGTCCGTGAGCCGCTCGGCCTCGCCGCCGTCCACGGCCATGATGTAGATCTGCGAGGCCTTGTCCTCGTCGCGCTTGGAGACGAAGGCGATCCGCCGCCCATCGGGGCTCCAGGCGGGCGAGGTATCCGGGGCCTTGTTCGTGGTCAGCCGCCGCGCCGCTCCGCCGGCGACCGGCGAGACCCAGATGTCCGAGTTCGACTTGTCGGCCTCCATGTCATAGACGCTGACCGAGTAGGCCACGCTCTTCCCATCCGGTGAGACGACCGGCGACCCGACACGCTGGAGGGTCCAGATCTCCTCGACGGTCAGCAGCTTCTTCTCGGCGGCAGCGGCCGTGGCGGAGAGGAGCAGACACAACAACGCCGCGATGGAGTTGGAACGACGCATGCATTCCTCCTCGATGAATTCAGATGAGAAACGAGAGCATACGGAACCCCAAAGTCCGTCCCGTGTCAACTCCAAGCCGCGTGATCGTGGTCGTCCTGCTGATCGCCGGCGCCGCCGGAGTCGGCTACTGCGGTTCGGGAACGAAGGGCATCTCGGTGTCCGCTTCCGCCGGCGATGCCCGCGTTTACGCCGCCACGGACGCGGCGACGAGCCCCCTGCAAGTCACGTCCCATCCGGGAGATGTCCGCGGCTGCTCGTTCCTGGGGCGGGTGACCGGGCCGAGCGCCGAAGAAGGAGGCTCGCTGAACGCCGGAACGCTCTGGCAGCGAGTGGTCGAGATGGGCGGTAACGTTCTCCTCCTGCTGCCCGCCGGGCACGGCGAAGCCTGGTACTGCGAGCAGCGCGCTCGCGCGGGCGCCTCGGTCGCCAATCCGACCCCAACCCGACCAATCACCGGCCGCTTTCCAACCCCCGCCGCCACCCCCCGAACCTGACCCGCTCCGTCCCCGCCCGGGGACACCTGCGTCCTCGCGGGAAGCCAATCTGAAGATCCGGGACCGCTCGTTTTCCTCGATTCCACGCCGCTTTCCGGCGGCAATTGGATTGCTTTGATCTGGCGGAACCTCCCGCGGTTGTATTAACAATCGTTTCCCGAGGAGGAAGCCGATGAGCAAACCAGCGGCCCTGGTTGTTTCCCTTCTCCTCGTCTCGCTGCCCCTCGCCTCCCAGGACAAGCCGGCCGGCCAGGAACAACCCGTCCGAGAGCGCGTGCGCGTCGGCGCCATTCGGATCTCGGTCACCGCCCAGACATCCGCGGGCAAGGCAATCCGAGGCCTGACAGCCGCCGATCTGGCCTTGAAGGTTGACGGACAGCCCGTTCCGATCGACTCCCTGTCCTCGGCAGCAACCGAAGCTGCTTCTCCCGCCCCCTCTCCCGCTGACGCGCCGGTCGTGGGACAGCCGCCCGCGCAGCCGGCCCCGGCACCCGCGCGCCCGACCTATGAGCCGTCGCAGCTCGCGGTCCTCATCGACGAGGACGGAACCAGCACGTTCGACCGGCGCGATGTTTATCGGGAACTGGAGAAGTACCTGGGCGACGGCGCTTCCGCCGACCGCTCCGTCATGATCGCCCGCTTCAACGGGCCAAAGGTCGAGGTCCTCTCTGCCTGGACCGCGGATGTTCAGAGCTCGCGAGGCGCGCTCAAGGTGCTCGCGTCGAAACCGCGCATGCAGAAGATCGCGAGCCCCTATGAGCCCGCGGCGTTCGGACGAGGCGCCGAGAGCAACAGCATTCAGAAGGAGGTCCTCGTCGCGAGGGACCAGCTCTTCGGAGCGATCCTCATCATGCTGGCGGCGTTTCCATCCGCGCCAGCGCGCCGCACGCTCCTGCTCGTCAGCGGTGGGACGGCGCTGCTGTCACCGGAGGATTTCGCGGCGAGCCTGGGGAGCGCCAACTTCGCGGGAGCCGAGCCCCAGCGAGGCCGGCCGCAGTTCCCGGATCTGATGCGCGAAATCGAGCTGGCGCGAACGGGCTTCGAGGTCTGGACGAACACGCAGCGGCGCGACTGGCATTCGCGGCTCGCCGATGTCATGGCGAAGGCGCAGGAGAACAACGTCGCGCTGACCTCGGTCGCCGCCGAAGCCTTCGACCGGGGCACGAATCCGACGTCGGCGACCAACACGGCGCCGGGTGCTTCTCCGAAGTGGGCGGCGCGGCCGATGCCGGGAGTGGGAATTCCGGGAAGCTCCGGCCTCTCGCCGCGGCTCGCCGTGGGCCAGACGATGACGACCATGGCGATCCAGACGGGAGGCGAAGCGATCCTCCAGCCGGGCCAGACCGCCCAGCGGCTCTCCGGCCAGCAGGCTGCCGAGCCATACGTGCTGACCTTCCGGGATCCTTACGCCGACGACCACAAGCACCACCGCATCGAGATCCTGGCGATACGCCCCGAAGTCATCCTGCGGTATCGCCGCGGTTACCGCACGCCGACGGACGAGGAGGAGACACTGGACGCCGTAATGGCCCGCCTCGTCGGACCGCGGCCGCAGTCGAACCCCCTCTCGGTGACCGCCCGGATCACCCGCAGCGACAGCTCGACCGCTCCGCTGCGCCTCCATCTCGAGTTCGAGCCTCCGCAGGAGCGCGGCATCGAAGCGGACGAGACGCGACCCATCTCGCTCCTCTTCGCCAACGTGGACGATGCCGGCGGACGCTCGGAGCCGGCCAAATGGGACGGCGACGCGCGGCGAGTCGGGACCGGGAAGACCTTCGCCGCGGACGTCGATCTGAAGACGCCCATTCGCACCTACCGGTGGAGCATCGCCCTCCGAGACGTCCCCACCGGTCTCGTCTCCTACGTCGTCGTCGAAGCGCGGCCGTAACGCCGTCGAAACGCGAGTTGCCGCCACGCTAGAGTGAAGCGGTGGAGATTCTGACCTACCCCGTCGGGCTGGTCATCGGGCTCTTTCCGGTGATCGTGGATCTGGGGGGGCGGGCGGGGCCGGCACGGGTGCTGCTGGACGGGAGGCAGGTCTGCGAGGTGACGGCGAAGGCGCCGGCCTGCCTGGTGGACGTCGGGCCGGATCCGCGGATTCATTCGCTGGATCTCGAGAGGCTGGATGAGAAGGGCGCGGTGGTCGAATCGATCCGGCGGTGGATCAACCGGCCGAGCTCGGTCGGAAAGGTTCGGGCGGTCGGGTCGTGCGACGAGAAGAAGCGGCAGTGCGAGTTCCACGTCCAGTGGGCCCACCCGGCCAAGCTCGATCCGACGGCCGTCACGGTGGCGCTCGACGGAAAGAGGATCAGCGAAGGGGTCAAGCCGCTCGTCCATTACTCGCTTCCCAAAGGGAAGTCGCCGCAGGTCCTGACGGTGGACGCCGAGTTCCCGGACGGGCACCGGGCGGACTTCACCCAGCTCCTGCACGGCTCGTATCCGGAGGCCGCGTCCGCCTCGCTTCATCCCGTTCCGATCGAGCTCGACTCGCCGAAAGAGTCCGACGGGCTCGCCGACCGTCTGCGCGGCGCGGGACTGACGGTCCGGGCGATCGAGGAAGGCGACGCCGAGATCCTCTTCGTTCTCCAACCCAAGGCGATCTCGCGCTACGCGCCGAGCGCGACCGAGATCGCCGACAACGCGATGGTGTACGGCGGCTCGCTCGAGGGGCAGGGCCAGCTCTGGTTTCTGCCGGCGGACGAGTCGCTGTCTCTCCTTCAGCCGCGCGCCGTCGGCGAGCGGATCGAGCACTGGCTGAAGGGCATGATCGCGATGACGTCGCGCGCCAGCCTGGCGCGGATCCGCATCGCGGACGCCGTCGCGGCGGCGGGCTACCGGCTCGGGGACGCGCCCCGGCGCCGGATCATGGTCTTGGTCCTCGGCGCCGACGAGGTCACCCAGCCGGACGCGAGCACGCTCTCCCCCGCCCAGGCCCTCGACTGCCTGCGGCAGAGCGGCGTCCCGCTGGTCGTCTGGCGCGTCGCGATGAGCGGTGCCCCGATAGGAAAGAAGTCCAACGTCTCCCCGAAGTGGCCGGAATGGCCCGAGGGGGACTGGGTCCGGGGGACCCGCGATTTCCCGAAGGCGATCCGGCGGTTGCGAGAGGTCCTCGACCGGCAGAGGATCGTCTGGGTCGAGGACGCCGTGGATCTGGACGCGATCGAGCCGCGGCTTCCGGCGGGGATCACGGTCGCCGGCCGCTCGAAAACGGAAGCCAACCCGGTTCCGCCGCGATCCCCGGCATCCGCTCCGGGCGCCGGCTCGGTGTATAGCGTCGCCTTCGATCCGCGTGATCCGCAGAGCCTCTACGCCGGCACGGCCGCGGGTCTTCTTCACAGCTCCGACGGCGGCCTGACCTGGAAGCCCGCCCAGACCGGCACCCCCGGTGGAATCTTCGCGCTGGCATTCTCGGGCGGCGGCGCCACCGAGAAGCTCTTCGCCGGCGCGAGCGGCGCGCTCGTCAGCAGCGACCCGGCGTCGCCGCGGTGGACCACCTTCGATCTCCCGGCCGTGATGGGCCTCGCCACCGACCCGAGCAATCCCGCTGTGCTTTACGCGGGAGGCCGCGGCAGGATCTTCCGCACGACCGACTCCGGCGGCGACTGGTCCGAGGTTTCCGGCGACATTACTTCGTTCGTCCTCGACCTCGCGGTGGATCCGAAAGATCCCGGCACCGTGTTCGCCGGCACGGCAGGAAGCGGGGTCTTCAAGTCGCGCAACCAGGGGAAGTCTTGGAACCCGTCGGGCGCGGAGCTTCAGAACACGGCCGTCCGATGCCTCGCGCTCGATCCCGGCCGATCCGGGACGCTCTACGCCGGTACGGACGGCGGCGTCTTCGCGAGCACGAACCACGGCGGAAGCTGGAAGCTCGCCGGCGCGGGACTGCCGCGCGCCGTCGCCTACGCGCTCGTGATAGACCCGAAGAAGGACCGGATCTTCGCCGGCACCGCCTCGGGCCTCTTCGTCAGCGAGACCGCGGGCCGGTCCTGGAAGCGCTTCACGTCAGTCGAGATCCCGATCACCTCTCTAGCCATCGATCGCGACGGCGAGAAGCTCGCGGCGGGCACGCTCGGAGAAGGGGTCCTCGTCTTTCGCGTGGCCGTCCTGGAGAGCCAGATGGAGAAGCTTCGCGCGGGCTGGCTCCAGGCGCTTCCCGGCACGCCCGAAGCGATCGTTCCGGCGTCCGCCGACGGGCCGGAGGTCCCTCTCGAGGCCGAGGTCAAGGGGGCGCGCCGCGCGAAAGGAACGGTCAGCGCCCGCCTCGACGCGGCGGTCCAGCTCGACTCCGTCCGCGACGCGCTCGCGGAGAAGGGACACGCGCGGCTGCGGCTGATCGTCGCTGCGGATTCCCCGACGCTGTCGCGCGTAGAGGCTGGCGGCCTCGAGCAGACGATCCCCTTCGACGGGACCGTGACCCGTCTGACGCTCGGCGTCCCGATCCGCTGGCCGGAGCGGGCGACGCGGATCGTCGCCGTGGTCATCGAGGAGGAGACCGGCGCGCACGCTGTCGTCACGCTCGACGCGCCGAAGCCGGAGTAGCCGTGGAGATCCTGTCGTACCCGGTCGGCCTGTTGATCGGGCTCTTCCCGGTGATCGTGGACCTCGGGGCGGGCGCGCAGAACGCCGAG
>DATFWF010000104.1:0-25687 GCA_035259605.1 Thermoanaerobaculia bacterium | reverse complement strand
CCCGGGTCAGCGACAGGGCGACGACGCTTCCCACGAGGTTCTGGGCGTGAAACCGCGCGAAGCCGTTGAAGGTCTGGAGAGCGAGGACCATGCCCGTGAAGAGTGTCGTGACGAGAACGACCGGGATCGAGTCGTAGCCGACCCGGACCATCTGGCGCAGCAGCTCCGCGAAATCGTAGGGAGGCCGCACCGCCCACGCGGCGACGCTCCCGAGCATCGTGAAGAAGCGGCCGACCTCCTCGAAGACGCGAAGGACGACGCGGCCGATCGCGTCGAGAATCCGCGTCAATCCCGATACCTTCTCGGCACCCGTTGAGAAATCCCGCAGAGAATCTCGTAGGGAATGGTCCCCGCCGCCCGGGCGAGGTCCCACGCGGACACCCGCGCGCCTCCCGCCGATCCCATGCAGACGACCCGGTCCCCCGGTCGCGCGCCGCAGTCCGTCGCATCCACCAGCGTCAGATCCATGCTCACCGCGGCGACGATCGGCGCCTCCTTGCCCTCCAGCAGGACCGACACCCGGCCCGAGAAGGACCGACGAAGGCCGTCATCATAGCCGATCGGAAGCACCGCGATCGTCGAGGGGCGCGTGGCCACGAAAAGCCCGCCGTAGCCGAGCGGGGTGCCCGCCGGAAAACGGCGCACCGAGATCACCCGTGTCTCCAGGGACAGCGCGGGCTCGAGCCCGGCGTCGGGCATCCGGGGCGAAGGCAGGATCCCGTAGAGCGCGAGACCGGGGCGCACCGCGTCGAAATGGGAGCCGGGATGCGCGAGGATGCCGGCCGAGTTGGCGACGTGCACGATCCCGGGATCGAGTCCGGCGCCTTTCAGCGCCCTCGCCGCCTCGAGGAGGCCGGCGATCTGCGGCGCCGTCGCGGGGCTCTCCGGGTCTTCCGCCGAGGAGAGCTGCGCGAAGGCGCCGGCGAGCGAGAGCTTCGAGCCGCGCAGGGTCTCGACGAGCGCGGAGATCTCCGAGGGCGGGATTCCCAGCCTTCCCATCCCGGTGTCGAACTTCGCGTGCACGGAGAGAGGCGAGGAGAAGCCCGAGGCCGCGCGGGCCATCTCCGCGGCGTGCCTCAGGTCGTAGAGGGCGGGCGTGATCGAGTAGTCGCGGAAGACCGCCGCCGAGCCGGGATCCGAGTAGTTCAGCAGCAGGATTTCGCCGCGGACGCCGGCGCGCCGCAGCTCGACGGCCTCCTCTTCGATCGCGACCGCGAAGGTCCGCGCTCCTTCCCTCGCGAGGCGACGCGCCACCGGCACCGCCCCGTGCCCGTAGGCGTCGGCCTTGACGACGGGGAAAACCTCGACCTTCGCGCCGACGCGCTCCCGGAGCCGCCGGTAATTGCGGGCGATCGCGCCGAGATCGACGAAGGCCTCCGTGGGGCGCGAGCGGTGGCGCGGGTCGAGCGTCAAGGGTCGAGAGTATAGAAACCCGAAGCGCCGCCCAAGTTCCCGCCGCCGCGCCGCCGTTGCGTGACTTGCGCCGGCCCGCTCAGAAGGGCTGGTCCGAAGAGGGCGGAGCCTCGCGGGCGTAGTTGCGGAAGCTCATGTGGTCCGGGAGGAAGACGGTCTCGAAGTCGCCGGTCGGGCCGTTTCGCTGCTTGGCGATGATGACGTCGGCGATCCCCTTGCGCTCGGTGTTGCGGTCGTAGAGCTCCTCGCGGTAGAGCATGATGACGACGTCGGCGTCCTGCTCGAGCGATCCGGAATCCCGCAGATCGGCGAGCTGCGGCTTGCGCAGCTCCCCCTTGCGCTGCTCGGGCTGCCGCGAGAGCTGGGAGAGCGCGAGGATCGGGATCTTCAGCTCCTTGGCGAGAAGCTTCAGTCCCCGGGAGATCTGCGAGACCTCCTGGGTGCGGTTGTCGAATCGGCCGTGGCCGGCCATCAACTGCAGGTAGTCCACGACGATCAGGTCCAGGCCCTTCTCGCGCTTCAGGCGCTGGGCCTTGGCGCGCATGACCGGAACGGTCAGGCCGGCGCCGTCGTCGATGAAGAAGTTCGCTCCGGCGATCGTCGTCTGGGCGAGGACCAGCCGGCCGATGGTCTCCTGGGAGGCATAGCCGTCGCGGACCTTCTTGGCGTCCACGTCCGCCTCGGAGCAGAGCACCCGGAAGCCGAGCTGCTCCATGGACATCTCCAGCGAGAAGAACCCGATGGATCTCGCCAGCCGAAGGGCGACATGCTGGGCGATGTTCAGCGCGAAGGAGGTCTTCCCGACCGACGGCCGCGCCGCCAGGATGATCAGGTCGGAAGCCTGGAGGCCCGAGGTCATCCGGTCCAGGTCCGTGAACCCCGTCGCGAGCCCCGAGAGCATCCCCTGCCGGGCCCGGGCCTCCTCGATGACCTCGAGGTTGTGCTTGACGATCTTCCCGATCGGGGTGAAGGCCTCTCGGACGGAGTCGTCGGCGATCTCGAAGATCTCGCCCGTGACCTCGCCCAGCAGCTCCTCGGCGGTCTTTTCCTGGGTCAACCCGTCGCGCACGATCCGCTGGCCCGCGCGGATCAGGCGCCGAAGGGTGGCCTTCTCCTTGACGATCCTCGAGTAGTGCTCGACGTTGCCGATGTCCGGAACGCCGTCGAGGAGCCAGGAGAGGTACGCGGCGTCCACCGTCTCCGCCTGTCCGGTGTTGATCTCGTCCTTGAGGGTCAGCAGGTCGATCTCGGCGGACCGGTCGAAGAGCTCCAGCATCCCGCGGTAGATGCGCTGGTGCTTGTCGGTGTAGAAGTCCTCCTGCTGGAGGATCGGAACGACGAGGGAGATCGTGGACGGATCGAGCAGGATCGATCCGAGCACGGCTCGCTCCGCTTCGGCGTTCTGCGGGAGCCCTTTTTCGGTGACGGCTTCCTCGAGCATCATTGACCGGGTTTGCTGCGATTCTTTTCGCGGCCCGGGGCGCTGTCAACGATGCGAAAGTTTTCCGCACGGGTGCCCTTCCCCGATCGTCGCCCGTCATCTCGCGAAAAATTTTTTTCTTCCACAGGGGCGAGGTTTTCCACAGAAGCCATTCCACGGCGGCCGCCCGGACAAACGACGTCCGGGCGCCTCGGCTTGCCGCGCTACCAGACGAAGGAGCGTTCCGCGGAACGGATCAGCGAGATCGCGGTCGGCCAGCCGATCAGGTCGTCCACGCGGCGCGCGAGAGCCTCCCGGTCGAGCCGCCGGTTGACGAGCGACGCCGAGCAGGCGAGGGAGCGCAGGTTCCCGGTCTCCCGCGATTCGCGCAGGAGCCGGGCGGCGGCGCCGAGGTCCGGATCGTCTTCCGCGAGGCGGCCCGAGGCGAGCGATTCGAGCGCGGCGTCGAACCAGATGAGCGTCACGTCGAGGCCGAGCGAGACGGCGGCCGCGGTCATCGCCGCGGCCTCGTAGAGGGAGTCGGGAGAATCGCGCTGGAGCAGCAGGACCCAGAAGGGCTGCGCCCCGCTCCCGCCGGCGGTCATCGCGGGCGGGCGCGCGCGGCCAGCAGGCCCAGCATCTCCGCCGTCCCAGAGACCCCGCCGGGATGCTTGCGGCCTTCCGGCGTGCCGTGGAAGTCGCTGCCTGCGGTGACGAGGAGGCCGAGCGCGTGGGCCAGGGCTCCGAAGCGCGCCTCCTGCGCGGCGTCGTGGTCGGGGTGGAAGACCTCGATGGCGTCGAGGCCCGCGGCCGCCAGGGCGGAGACGAGGTCCTCCGCGTCGCGGTACCAGACGGCGTGCGCGAGGGAGGAAACGCCGCCAGCCTCGTGGATCGCCTCGAGGACATCCGCCGCCGGCCACTTGGTCGAGGGCACGTACCAGGGATGCTCGCGCCCGAGGAAGCGGTCGAAGGCGTCGTCGTTGGACTTCGCGTGGCCGGCCCGGATGAGCGCGCGGGCGATGTGCGGGCGGCCCCAGACGCCGTCCCCCACGTCCTGCCGGATCGCGTCGAGGTCGAGCGGGTAGCCGGCCCGGACCAGGTTTTCCGCCATCAGTTCGCCGCGCCGGCGCCGGTTCTCCTGCCGCTCGGAGAGGCGCCTGTTGAAGCGGCCGTTCTTCTCGTCCACGAAGAGAGCCAGGATGTGGACGTCGTCCTGTCCCTGGAATTCGGCGGAGATCTCCGCGCCCGGGATGAGCTCGATCCCGATCTTCGCCGCCTCCTCGCGAGCCTCGGGGAGCCCCTGCAGCGTGTCGTGGTCGGTCAGCGCGAAGGCCTCGATCCCGGCGGTCCTCATCTTCCGGACGAGCTCGGCCGGCGAATCGAGCCCGTCGGAGACGGAGGAGTGGGTGTGAAGGTCGACGCGCACGAGCGGATCTTAGGCCAACCGGGAACCTAGAATGGCCGCGTGGACCGCAGAGACGTCGCCCGCGTGCTCGAGGACATCGCGGCGATGCTCGAGCTGAAGGGTTCGAATCCGTTCAAGGTCAAGGCCTACGAGAACGGCGCGCGCGCGGTGCTCGCCTTTCCGGGCAACCTCCAGGAAGCGGTCGCCAGCCGGGAGCTGATGAAGGTCCCCGGGATCGGGGCCAGCCTCTTCGCCAACATCGAGACGCTCGTCACGACGGGGTCGCTGCCCTACCACGAAGAGCTCCGCGCGCTCTTCCCTCCGGGCCTGCGCGAGTGCCTGCGGATCCCCGGAGTCGGCGCGCGCCGCGTCAAGCAGCTTCACGACGCCGCCGGGATCGATTCGATCGAAAGCCTGGAGAGGATCTGCCTCGAAGGAAAGCTGGCCGGGGTCAGGGGCTTTGGACCGAAGAGCGCCGAGAAGATCCTCCGGGGGATCGCGATGCTGCGGGGGACGGCAGGCCTGCACCGGTACACGCGCGCCCGGCCGCGCGCCGACGAGGTGCTGGACGCTCTGCGAAAGACCGGCCTCGCCGGGAGGCTGGAGATCGCCGGGAGCCTGCGCCGGCGCAAGGAGATCGTGCGCGATCTCGATTTCGTCGCCTCCTCGAGCCGTCCCGAGGCGCTCGGAGAGGCCTTCCGGGAATTGCCATGGGTCTCGGAGGTGGTCGCGGACGGGCCGACGAAGACCTCGGTGCGTTTCGCCGACGGCCTGGCCGCCGACCTTCGCGTCGTCTCCGAGGAGGATTACCCGGCGGCGCTCCAGTACTTCACCGGATCGCAGGAGCACAACACGCTGCTGCGAGGGCGCGCGAAGAAGATGGGCCTGAAACTGAACGAGTACGGCCTCTTCCGCGCCGGGCCGCCGCAGGTGCGAGTGCCGGCGAGGAGCGAGGCCGACATCTACCGGGCGCTCGGCCTCGATTCCATCGAGCCGGAGCTTCGCGAAGGCCTCGGGGAGATCGAAGCGGCGGAGCGCGGGCAGCTTCCGCATCTCGTCTCGGAGTCCGACCTGAAGGGAGTCATCCACGTCCACACCACCGAGTCCGACGGCCGCGACACCCTCGAAGTGATGCTCGCGGCCGCGCGCGACGCCGGCTACTCCTATGCCGCGATCACCGACCACAGCAAGTCCGCCGGATACGCGGGTGGACTCACCGAGGAGAGAGTGCTCGCTCAACGCGAGGAGATCCGCGCGCTCCAACGGCGCAACCCGGACTTCCGGATCTTCCACGGCACCGAGGCCGACATCCTCGCGGACGGCTCGATCGACTACGGCGACGAGTTCCTGGCCAACTTCGACCTGGTCGTCGCCTCGGTCCACTCCCGCTTCGGCCTCCCCCGCGCGGAGCAGACCGCGCGTCTCATCGCCGCCGTGCGCAACCCCCGCGTCGCGGTCCTCGGCCACCCGACCGGGCGCCTCCTCCTCTCCAGGGAGGGCCTGGACGCGGACGTGGAGGCGGTTCTCGACGCCGCCGCCGAATCCGGCTGCGCTTTGGAGATCAACGGCTCTCCCGAGCGCCTCGACCTGGACTGGCGCCACTGCAAGCGCGCCATGGAAAAAGGCGTCCTCTTCTCCATCGACCCCGACGCCCACTCCACCCGCGAGTACACCTATGTCTCGCTCGGCGTGGGAATCGCTCGGAAGGGGTGGGTCACGCCGGAGGCGACGCTCAACGCGAAAACCGCCGCCGGGCTGGAAGGCTGGCTGGTGAAGCGGCGAGGTTCGCCCCTCTCCAGGTAACTCCGAGACGCGGGCCAGGCGGCCCCTCAGCCCGCCCGCCGGGGGAGGAGGGACGGGAATTTAATAAATAAGTGTATAGTTATTTAGTCTGTCATGGGACGGCCGGAGAGAGTCACGCGGGAGCAGGTCCTCGTCGAGGCCCGGAAGGCCTTCGCCGAACGGGGATTCGAGGGGACGACGCTGGCCGACATCGGCGCTCGCCTCGGTATTTCGCCGGCGGCGCTGCTGCGGCACGCGCCTTCCAAGGAAGCGCTCTTCCATTTCGCGATGGAACCGGAGGCCGGAGAGGTGCTGCCCACGGCTTTCCTGGCATCGGTCTCGCCTCAGGACGATCCGGCGCGGGTGCTCAAGAGGCTCGCCCGCGAATTCGTTCCCTTCATCGAGCAGAAGATGGGCGAGAACATCGCGCGGTTCCTGCGGGCCCGCAACGAGGAAGAGGCCCGGACCATCCGCCTCCCGTTCGATCCCAGGAAGAAGACCTCTCCCCCGGCCCGCGCGATCCGCGCCCTCGAGGGGTACTTCCGGCGGGCCCGAGAAGCCGGCGCCGTCGAGGTCCGCAATCCGCGGGCGGCCGCGCTGGCGTTTCTGGGCTCGCTCCAGGCGTACGTCTTTCTCCACAGGGTGCTGCATCTGGATCCGCCTGTCCCCCTCGACCGGTACCTCGACACGCTCCTGCAAATCTGGAAGCGCGGCGCGATCCGCGCTTCGAGGCGGGGGCAAGAATGAAGCGCAAGAGGGTGATCCTGCTCGTCGTCGCCGTCCTGGCCGCCGCCGGCGCGCTCGGCTGGTGGCTGGGGGCAAAGCGCAAGGACAAGCCGCTCGTCCTATCCGGCACGATCGAGGCCCGCGACGTCGAGGTGGGATCGCTCCTGGGCGGACGGATCGCGAAGATCTTCGTCGAGGAAGGGGCGGCGGTGGCCGCCGGTGCGCCGATCCTCCAGTTCGAGACGGACCTGATCGACCTCCAGATCTCGCAACAGAAGGCGAAGATCGCCCAGGCGCAGGCCAACCTCACCAAGGCCCTCCGTGGCCCGCGGACGGAAGAGATCTCCAGCGCCCGCGCTCTCGCCGAGAACGCCGAGACGGAGCGCCTGCGCCAGAAGAGGCTTCTCGGGGAGGGCGTCGTGCCCCAGCAGAGCTACGACGCCGCGGCGACGCAGGCGAGGACCACGCGCGAGGCGCTGCTGGAGCTCCAACGGGGCAACCGTCCCGAGGACATCTCCGCCGCGAAGGCGACGCTCGAGGCCGAGGAGAAGCAGGCCGGGTACCTCGAGCGGCAGCGCGCCGAGTCGGCCGTCAAGGCGCCGGCGGCGGGAGTCATCGAATCGATGGAGCTCCGCCCCGGCGACCTCGTCGGCCCCAACCAGCCGGTCGCGCGGATCCTCGAGCCCGGCCAGATCTGGGTTCGCGTCTATGTCCCCGAGCCGCAGCTCGGGCGGGTGCGAGTCGGCCAGCGGGCGGCGATCAAGGTGGACACGTGGCCCCACCGCGAGTTTTCGGGGAAGGTCGTCGAGATCCGCACGCAGTCCGAGTACACGCCCCGCAACGTCCAGACGCTCGACCAGCGGATGGACCAGGTCTTCGGGGTCAAGGTCGCCATCGATCCGGCGCCGGAGTTGAAGCCCGGGATGGCGGCGACGGTGAGGCTGGTCGAATGAGCGCCTCGGCGCCGCGGCCGACCGTCGGCGTCGGCCGCGATTTCGGGATCCTCGTGGACGGCGTCTCCCGGGACTTCGGGCCGGTCCGGGCGCTCGACAAGGTCTCCCTGACCGTTCCGCGCGGCGAGATCTACGGGCTGCTCGGCCCCAACGGGTCCGGCAAGTCCACCCTCATCCGGATCCTGTGCGGCCTTCTGGCGCCCACCGAAGGGCGCGCGACCGTGGACGGGCTCGACGTCGTCAAAGAGGGAGAAGAGATCCGCAGGCGGATCGGCTACGTGCCCCAGAAGTTCTCGCTCTACGAAGACCTGACGGTCCTGGAGAACCTCGACTTCTTCGCGTCGGTCTACGGCTTGAAGGGCGAGGAGCTGAAGAAGCGGCGCGAGTGGGCGATCGACCTGACCTCGATCGGCCCCTACCGCCATAGGCTCGCGGGCCAGCTCTCCGGCGGTTGGAAGCAGCGCCTCGCGCTCGCCGCGTCGCTCATGCACCGGCCGCGCGTCCTCTTTCTCGACGAGCCGACCGCCGGAATCGACCCCGTCGCGCGGCGAGAGCTCTGGAACCTGCTCTTCACGCTCGCCGGGGAGAAGGTCACGCTCCTCGTCTCGACGCACTACATGGACGAGGCCGAGCGCTGCGGGCGGGTCGCGTACCTCTATCTTTCCCGGATGCTCGTCGAGGGCGACCCGGCCGACCTGACCAGGCTGCCCGAGATCACGCCCGAGGGAACCCGCCGGGTCGAGGCCGACTGCGAGCAGGGGGCCGCCGCGGTCATGAACCAGGCCCGCCGCCTCGAGTACGTGGACGACGTCACGATCTTCGGCAACGCGCTCCACCTGCTCGTCCGCGCCGACGTTCCGGACGAGCGGATTGCCCGGGACCTCGAGGATGCGGCCCACGCGAAGGTCACGATCCGGCCGATCGAGGCGTCGCTGGAGGACGTCTTCGTCCGCCTGACGCGGATCCAGATCGAGCAGCGCGGCGAGATCCCGGCATCCGCCGCGGAGGCACGGCGATGAGGGGCTTCCTCCCGGTCCTGAAGAAAGAGGCCGTCCAGATGATCCGGGACAAGGGGACGCTCCAGTTCGCGCTCCTCGTGCCCGCGTTCCAGCTCGTCCTCTTCGGCCTGATCGACACCAACGTCAAGCACGTCCGCACGGTCGTCTTCGACCAGAGCCGCACGCAGGAGAGCCGCCAGCTCTTGAACGACTTCGTCAACACGAGCTACTTCGACATCGTCTCCTTCGCGGGGTCGCGGGATGCCATGAAGGAGGCGATCGTGGCCGGCCGGGCCTCAACCGGCGTCGAGATCCCGCCCGACTACGCGAGGCGGCGGCTGAACCGCGAGTCCGCCGACGTGCTGGTGTTGATCGACGGCTCGGACTCGACGATCTCGAGCGCCAGCCTGGCCGCGGCCAACGGCGTGGCCTTCGCCCGGTCGGTCACGGAGCTGGCCGAGCGGGCCGGCGCGAAGGACCTGCCGATCCGGACCCACCCGCTCTTCCTCTTCAACCCGGATTCGAGGAGCGCCAACCTCCTGATCCCGGGGCTCGTCGCGATCCTGCTGACCTTCTCCGGGACGCTTCTCGCCGCCTTCGCCATCGTCCGGGAGCGCGAGCGCGGCACGCTCGAGCAGCTGATGGTCACGCCGGCGTCGCCCGTCGCGGTCGTGCTCGGCAAGCTCCTCCCCTACCTGGTCCTCGCTTTCGTGCAGCTCCTCTTCATCCTCTTCCTGATGACCGTCGTCTTCAAAGTGCCGATCCACGGCAACCTGCTGCTGCTGCTGGCGCTGTCGATCATCTATGTCTTCGCGCTCCTCTCTCTCGGCTTGCTCGTCTCGTCGCGCGCGAGCTCGCAGATGGAGGCGATCCAGCTCGCGCAGATGTTCCTTCTCCCCTCGATCATGCTGTCTGGCTACATTTTTCCTCTCTCCTCGCTCCCGGCCCCCCTGCGCGTCTTCGCCCAGGTCCTCCCGGCCACTCACTTCATCGCGATCTCGCGGGGGATCATCATCCGCGGCGCCTCCTTCGGAGACCTCTGGCACAGCGTCGCGGCCCTGATCGCGATCGCGGCGGTGCTCGTCGCCGGAAGCACCCGCGCCTTCCACAAGACGATCAGCTAGGAGAATCGGGTGATCGGGTGATCGAGCCATCGGGTGATCGGCCGGAGCCTGCAATCACCCGATCACCGGATCGCAGATCACCCGATCCGGAAGATAGAATTCCGCCCCGCGGCGGCTGGCCGCGAAATTGCTGTCAGGAGCCGACATGAGCCACTTAAAGCCCGGCGACACCGCCCCGGATTTCACTCTTCCCTCGACGATCGGGGAGAAGACGACGCTGTCGGATTACCGGGGGAAGAAAAACGTCCTGCTGCTCTTCTATCCCCTGGATTTCTCGCCGACGTGCTCGAAGGAGACGAAACAGTGCGGGGAGCTCCTTCCGGCGGGAGGAAACGACGACCTGCAGGTCCTCGGGATCTCGGTGGACTCGCTGTGGGCGCACAAGGCGTTCGCGCCGCAGAACGGCATCACCTTTCCGCTGCTGGCCGACTTCCATCCCAAGGGCGAGGTCTCCAGGAAGTACGGCGCCTGGAACGAGGAGAGGGGATTCTCCGCCCGGACCGCCTTCATCATCGGCAAGGACGGGAAGGTCAAGGAAGTCGTGACGAGCGAGGTTCCCGTGGCCCGCGACATCCCCGGACTTCTCGAGAGAGCGGCCAGGGCGTCATGAGCGAGACCCTCGCGCCTCCGCTTCCAGCCGCCCTCGCCGAGGAAGACCGCGTCCGCGCCGTGGCGGAGCACATGCGCGCGATCATCGAGATCCTGGGCCTCGACCTCTCCGATCCCAACCTCGCGGAGACTCCGGAGCGGGTCGCCAGGATGTACATCGACTTGTTCCGGGGGCTTGCCGAAGGCGCCGAGCCGGACATCACCTTCTTCCCCAACGACGAGCGCTACACGGCGATGGTCATCGAGAAGGACATCCCGTTCTACTCGCTGTGCTCCCATCACTTCGTGCCGTTCTACGGGAAGGCCCACATCGCCTACATCCCGCGGGACAAGATCGTCGGGCTCTCCAAGATGCCCCGGATCCTGGAGTTCTACGCGAGGCGCCCGCAGCTCCAGGAGCGTCTGACCGAGCAGGTGGCCGGGTTCCTCGCCGACAAGCTGTGCCCGCAGGGAGTCATGGTCGTCATCGAAGCGAGGCACCTGTGTGTCGAGATGCGCGGGGTCAAGAAGCCGGGAGCCCTGACCGTGACCTCCGCGATACGGGGGATCTTCTTCAATCGGCCCGTCCGGGAGGAGTTTCTTGACTTGTTGAACCGGAGAGGTTGATTGGAGAATTTGTGATTTGTGATTTGTGATTTGTGATCAGGGCGGACAATCTGCTCCAGCCCGATCACCAATCACCGATCACGAATTATTCAGTTTTTCTTTCAGTTCGCGCATCGCTTTCAGGCCGTCCAGGGTCCTGACTCCGTGCCAGCAGTAGTCGTCGCCGTTGACGAAGAGGCGGATGGCGCCTGGGCCGAAGAGCTCGCGGGTCATCTCGTCGTGCCGGGAACGGCGGAAGGGATAGGGCTCACTGGGGAAGATCTGCACCGAGGCGCCGCGGCCTTCCGAGTCGGACGGGTTCGCGGCTGGATAGCGCTCGGTCTCGGCTCCGAAGACGTTCAGGCCGCCCGCCAGCCGCAGCAGATCCGCGACGTAGGTGTCATCAGAGACCGTCATCCACGGGTCCTTCCAGATCCAGTAGGCGTACTGGAAGGGTCTCGGGGGTTTTTCCCGCGCCAGCGATTCCCGGGCGTCCTCGATCGACCGCGCGAGACCTTCGGCCTCCGCTTCCGAGCCTGAACCCAGCCGCCTTCCCCACTGGCGCACCGCGGCCGGAACATCGGCCACCGTCTTCGAGAATGTCACGTCCACTTCGACGCCGGCCTGCTCGAGCGCCCGCACGTCCTCGAGGCGGTTCTCCTCCTGGTTGGCGAAGACGAGATCGGGCTTGAGATCCAGGATCCTCCCCACGTCCGGATCCTTCGTCCCACCGATGCGGGGCAGGCCCCAGAGCAGTCCCTTCGGCCTCACGCAGTAGCGGGTCGCCGCGGCGAGCCGGCTCAAACCGCCGATCGCGACCAGCGTCTCGGTGATGGACGGGCAAAGTGAGACGACGCGGCGCGGCGGCATCGCCGGAGTCTACGCGGTCGGTGGCGACTCCGGAATCCGCGAACGGCTTCCAACCCAAGAGCCGGAGATGCCGGGCTTATCGGCGCGTCAGGATGAGGGCGGCCAGTCCGGCCAGGAGCAGTCCCATGCCCGCGAGCGCCGCCGGGCCGAGCGTCGGGACGCTGACCGCGGAGACCTGGTTGACCGTGACGTTGAAGCTGCCGCTGTTGTTGAACCAGCCGAAGCCGTCCTCGGTCCCCAGAAAGAGGCGCGTCGCGCCCGCAGGAACGGTGAAGCGCTGGGCGGCTCCGGTGCCGTTGCCGGTCAGGCCGTCCCCGATGAAGAAGACCTGCTTGAGCGCAGGCGACAGGGCCGTGAAGGAGGTCGTCAGGCCGCCCGGGGAAAAATCCAGCCCGGCGGGCGCCGCCGTTGAGTCCGGCCGGCTCGGACCGAGGAAGACCCCGACGAGCGAGTCCGCCGGCGCGGTGATCGCCGCGATCCCGTCGTTGGCCGGGGTCGAGACGAGACCGCTTCCGTCGGGCGGGTCGGTCGGCGGGTTGGGAACAAAGTTGACGCTTCCGGTCACGCTGAACGTCAGGACCGACCCGGCGGTCACGCTCCCCACGAGGACGGGCGACTGTGCCGGCGCCGAGTCTCCGCCGCAGCACGTCGATCCGTCCGGCATTCCGGCCAGGTAGGGATCGGAGCTTCCCGGAACGGTGACCAGCGGAGCAGTGACGGCGCCGGAAACGAGACCCATTGCCACCGACAGAAGGATCAGAACGCCCGCGAGAACGACCCGGCGATGAGACATCATTTTTACCCTCCCTCCGCGACACGAATCTCGCGAGAGTATAGCTCTGGCCCGCTACCGCTTCGCCATGTATTTCCACATCCGCGGCTTGCCCTCGGCCATCCATTCGATCGCGGTTCCGAGGCGCTTCTTGCGGGTCTCCTCGGTCCTGGCCTCGGTGATCCACTCCACGTACTCGCGCTTGTGGCTGGGAGAGAAGGCCTCGAAGGTCGCCCGCGCCTTCGTGTTCTTTTTCAGCGCCGACGCGAGGTCCGGCGGGGTCGCCAGGAGCTTTTTCGGCGGCTTCGGGCTCCTGGGCACCTTCACGCCCTCGGCGTTCAACCGCGCCGCCTCGCGCACGTAGCCGATTAGTACGGAGTCCTTCGGCAGGTCGGAGACCGACGTGATCCGCCCGAACTGCCCCATCGCGTCCTCGTTCTTCGCCCCGAGGAGCGGTCCCTTCCAGAGGTTGAAGGCGCAGTGCGCCTTGAAGGCCGCCATCCCTCCGAGAAATCCGTTGTACTCGAAGGCCGGCAGCCCCCACTTGATCGTCTCTTCGACGTCGGGGCACCCTTCGTGCACGAGCTTCCGGAGGTGGACGAGGATCGGCTTCGCGAAATCCGCCGACTTCGCGATGTAGGAATCCACGCGCGGGTCCTTCTTCGCCATTGCCGTTCTCCTATTTCGTGACGCTGTAAGCGGTGTCCAGTGCCTTCGGGTCGGCCTCCGCGCCGCCGAGGTAGCGGTGGAGCCAGTCCATGATCGTGTTGTGCCAGAGGCGAGAGTTGCCGGGCTTCAAGACCCAGTGGCCCTCGTCGGGGAACATCAGGAGCCTGGAGGGGACGCCGCGCAGCTGCAGCGCCGTGAAGAACTGGAGGCCCTGCCCGAACGGCACGCGGTAGTCCTTCTCCCCGTGGATGACGAGCGTTGGCGTTGAGAACTTGTCGGCCGAGAGCATCGGGTTCCATTTCTGGTAGACGTTGCCGGCGTCCCACGGCATGCCCTTGAACTCCCAGTTCGGAAACCAGATCTCCTCGGTCTCGACGCTCGAAGAGACCGTGTCGAAGGTTCCGTCGTGGCAGACAAGAACCTTGAACCGGTTCGTGTGGCCGGCGATCCAGTTGACCATGTAGCCGCCGTAGGAAGCCCCCGCCGCGCCGACGCGGCTCCTGTCCACGAAGGGGAGCGAGTCGAGGTCGTCGGCGGCGCGCATCAGGTCGTCATAGACCTTGCCCCCCCAGTCGCCGGAGATCTCGTCTAGGAACTGCTGGCCGAAGCCGGTCGAGCCGCGCGGGTTGGCGGCGTAGATCACGTAGCCGTAGGCCGCCCAGACCTGCGGGTTCCAGCGATACGACCAGGAATCCGTCCAGGCGCCCTGCGGGCCGCCGTGGATGAAGAAGACCGCCGGGTATTTCTTCGAGGCGTCGAACCCGGGCGGCTTCACCACCCACGCCTGGAGCGTCCGGCCGTCGGCGGACTTCGTGCTTCGCTGCGAGACTTCTCCCATCTCCACCTGCGCCATCAGGGAGTCGTTGGCGTGCGTGATCGCGGCGGCGCCCTTGCCGTCGGGGCCGGCGGACCAGACCTCGGCCGGCCTCGAGAGGGTGGAAGAGGAGAAGAAGATCCTCTTCCCGTCCTTGGACGCGACGAGTCCCGACGCCGAGCCGCCCCGCCAGATCTCCGAGGACCCTCCGTCCAGGCCGACGCGCAGGATCGTGCCGCGCGCCCCGGAGTGCGAGACGACGTAGAGGGCCTTCGAATCCGCCGCCCACGCGAAGGACTCCGCCCACTGGTCGATTCCTTCCGTCAGCGGCCGCGTGGCGCCGGAGGCGCGGTCCATCAGCATCAGCGTGAACTTGTCCGCCTCGAACCCCGAGCGCTTCTGGGAGCGATAGGCGATCCACTTTCCATCCGGAGAGAACCTGGGCGTGCCGTCATACGCCTTGTTGGAGGCGGTCATGTCGCGCGCCTGCCCCTTTCCGTCGAACGAGGTGAGCCAGATGTCGCCGTTGGTCGAGGCGGCCTCGACCTTGTCGGGGTTCGAGGCGAAGAGGAGCTCCTTTCCCTCGGGCGAGACTTCGTAGTCGTCGCCGCCGCCGACCGAGAAGGGAGGCGCGTCGCGATCGCCGGGCGTCAGGTCCACCGCGGCGGAAGCGGGCCCGGAGACCGGCGCCTTCCAGACGTGAGTCCGAAGCCCGTCCTTCCAGGAGTCCCAGTGGCGGAAGAGAAGCCGGTCGGCGACCCGCGCCTTCGTCTTCGATTTTTCACGCTCCTGGAACTTCTTGTCGTTGCAGGCGGCGTCGGCGCATTCCGGAAAAACGTCGGCGGTGAAGACGAACCCTCCGCCGTCCGGCCACCACCGGAACCCGCCGATGTCCGCGGGGAACGCGGTGGCCTTGACCGGCTCGCCGCCGGAGAGGTCCATCACGTAGATCTGGGACGTGCCGCCGCGGTTCGAGAGGAACGCGAGCTTCTTCCCATCGGGCGAGAACTTCGGATCGGAATCGCGCTTGTCGCCCGGAGTCAGCTTCCGCGGCTCCCCCCCTGAGACCGCCTGGAGCCAGAGGCCGCTCCTGACCCGGTTCTCGTCCACGTCGGCGATCCCGACCGAATACGCGACCCATTGCCCGTCCGGCGAGACGGCGAATCCTCCGACCCGCTTGACGCTCGCCAGTTCGTCGAACCGAAACGGCCTTCCTGCCGGCGCCGCGCCCGCCGACCCAGCGCCCGCCGCGAGCAGAGCGACGGCCGCCACCAGTCGTTGGAAATGCATTCTTGGAACCTCCGGTTGAATTCTATTCGGTGCGCCCGCGCGGTCCTGGACGCGGGTTTTTCGGCCTCGTTTGGTATGATCCGCGGTTCCGGCGGGCGGTTTCGAACACACAGTAAGGAGTGATCCGGTGAGCACGGTTCTCGAAGAGAAGGCTCTCGAGCAGGCCAACCGCTCGAGCGTCGTCAACGATTTCTCGATCCACGTGGCGACGGCCAACGGCTCGGGGAGCATGTCGTCCAACAACATCCTGATGCGGGCGATCTTCCAGATGGGGATCCCCGTCTCGGGCAAGAACCTCTTCCCCTCCAACATCCAGGGGCTTCCGACCTGGTTTACGGTCCGGGCCTCGAAGGAGGGGTTCATCGCGAGGCGCCGGGACATCGGGGTCCTGATCTGCATGAACCCGGAGACCGCCCACGAGGACATCCGGACGGTCCACCCCGGCGCGGCAGTGATCTACGAGGAGAACCTGAAGCTCAACACGATGCGGGACGACGTCCACTTCTACCCCGTCCCGTTCTCCAAGCTCGTGCTGGAGCTCGTTCACGACGGGAAGCTCCGCCGCCTGGCGGTCAACATGATCTACGTCGGCGTTGCCGCCTGGCTCCTCGACATCGAGATGGAGGAGATCCACAAGGCGGTAGCCCGGCAGTTCAAGAACAAGGAGAAGGCGGTCGAGATCAACTGGAAGGCGATCCAGGGAGGATTCGACTGGGCCAAGGCCAACCTGAAGAAGACCGACCCGTATCGCCTCGAGCGGATGAACAAGACCGCCGGGAAGATCATCATCGAGGGCAACGCCGCGACGGCGATCGGCTGCGTCATGGCGGGCGTCAACGTGCTCGCGTGGTACCCGATCACGCCGTCCTCCTCGCTGGCCGAGGCCGTCATCGAGTACAGCCATCGTTTCCGGCGCGATCCCGTGACGGGCAAGCCCAGCTACGCGGTCGTGCAGGCCGAGGACGAGCTCGCCGCCTGCGGCATGGTCATGGGGGCGGGATGGGCCGGGGCGCGGGCGATGACCACGACCTCCGGGCCGGGCATCTCGCTGATGGCCGAGTTCGTGGGCCTGGGCTATTACGCCGAGGTCCCCGCGGTCATCGTGGACGTGCAGCGGGTGGGCCCCTCGACGGGGCTTCCGACCCGGACGATGCAGGGCGACATCCTCTCGACGTATTTCCTGTCGCACGGCGACGCCAAGCACATCCTGCTGATCCCCGGCTCCGTCGAGGAGTGCTACTCGCTGGCGATGGAGGCCTTCGACCTGGCCGAGCGGTTCCAGACGCCGGTGTTTCTCATGACCGACCTCGACCTCGGCATGAACAACTGGATGGCTGATCCCTTCCCCTACCCGGAGAACGGGACCGACCGCGGCAAGGTCATCCGGACCGAAGAGGAGTTGAAGGCGCACATCGCGAAGTTCAAGGAGTTCGCCCGCTACCGCGACGTGGACGGCGACGGGATCCCGTACCGAACGCTCCCCGGCATGATCGACAACCCGGCCGCGACGTACTTCTGCCGCGGCTCCGGCCACTCCGAGCGGGCGACCTACACGGAGAAGCCCGAGGACTACAAGGCGAACATGGAGCGCCTCGAGCGGAAGTTCGAGACCGCCCGGAGCTTCGTGCCAGGGCCGGTCGTCTCCAACGGGTCCGGCTCCCGGGTCGGGATCGTCGCCTACGGATCCTCCGACTTCGCCGTCGAGGAGGCCCGCGAGCTGCTCCGCCGCCGCGGAATCGCGACCGACTACCTGAGGATGCGCGCTCTCCCCTTCGGGGACGAGGTCGCCCGCTTCGCGGACTCGCACGATCGGGTCTACGTCGTGGACCAGAACCGCGACGGCCAGATGTTCGACATCCTGAGGCTGGAGCTGCCGGACCAGGCGGGCAAGCTCCGTTCGATCCGCCATTTCGACGGCTTCCCCCTCGACGCCGAGACCGTGATCGAGGGGATCGAAGCCGGGGAGAAATAAGCATGTCCTCCGTCGCCGAGCCCAAGGCCCCGCCGACCAACCGCATCGGCCTGACCGTCAAGGAATACGGCGGGCTGAAGTCCACGCTGTGCGTCGGCTGCGGCCACGACGTCATCACCCGCCAGATCACGCAGGCCTTCTACGATATGGGCGTCGCGCCCTTCAAGACCGCCAAGATGTCGGGCATCGGCTGCTCGTCCAAGACCACGGCGTACTTCGCCGACCGGGGCCACGGGTTCAACGCCGTCCATGGCCGCATGCCGGCGGTGGCGACCGGGGCGATGCTCGCCAACACGACGCTCCTGACGATCGGCGTCTCCGGCGACGGCGACACCGCCTCGATCGGCGCCGGCCAGTTCGTGCACCTGCTGCGCCGCAACATCCCGATGATCTACATCGTCGAGAACAACGGCGTGTACGGACTGACCAAGGGGCAGTTCTCCGCCACCGCCGACCTGGGATCGAAGCTGAAGACCGGCGTCGTCAACGACCTGCCGGCGATCGACCTGTGCGCGATGGCGATCGAGCTCGGCTGCGCGTACGTCGCGCGGTCCTTCTCGGGGGACATGAAACAGCTCCTGGCGCTTCTCAAGGGCGCGATCGCCCACCGGGGAACCGCGCTCCTCGACGTCATCTCGCCCTGCGTCACGTTCAACAACCACGAGGACTCGACCAAGTCCTACAAGTGGGCCAAGGACCACGAGATCCCGATCCAGGAGATCGGGTTCATCCCGTACTTCGAGGAGATCAACGTCGAGTACGACCCGGGCACGACGCAGGACGTCGCCCTCCACGACGGTTCGCACATCCGCTTGAAGAAGCTCCGCGAGGACTACGACCCGACCGACAAGAAGGCGGCGTTCGACCTGCTCCACGAGGCGCAGGACAAGGGCGAGTTCCTGACCGGGCTGATCTACGTGGACCCCGTCAAGAAAGACTTCCTCTCGCTCCTCGACCTGCCCGAGGAGCCGCTGGCCACCCTCCCCCTCGACCGGGTCCGCCCCCCGCGCGAGGCGCTCCGGAAGATGATGGAGGAACTCATGTAGGGGAGGGGCTTGCCGCCTCCCATTTCCCGTCGCCTCTCCGGTATGTCCCGCCGCTCACATCGCGTCTCGTGGGTCCCGTTCGGCCTCGAAGAGATAGGCCCTCGCCATTACCGCGAGATGGCGAAGATCCTCTGGGAGAACCGCAGGGAGATGCCCTTCGCCTGGAGGATCCTCTCCCACGGCGTCTGCGACGGCTGCGCGCTCGGCACCACGGGCATGCGCGACTGGACGATCGAGGGCACGCACCTTTGCATGGTTCGGCTCGAGCTGCTGTCGCTCAACACGATGCCGCCGCTCGATTCCTCGAAGCTGTCCGACGTCTCGCGTCTGCGGGGAATGTCCTCGCAGGAGCTTCGGGAGCTGGGCCGCCTTCCCGAGCCGATGGTGCGGCGGCATGGAGACGCGGGCTTCCGCCCGATCGGCTGGGATGAAGCCCTCGACCTCGCGGCCTCGCGGCTGCGCGCGGCCGATCCCGACCGGATCGCGTTCTACCTGACCTCCCGCGGGATCCCCAACGAGACCTACTACGCCGCGCAGAAGGCGGCGCGGTTTCTCGGCACGAACCACGTGGACAACTCCGCGCGCCTGTGCCACGCCGCCTCGACCGCGGCAATGAAGGGCATGCTCGGCTACGGCGCGATGACCGGCAGCTACAAGGACTGGCTCGAGTCGGACCTGATCGTCTTTTTCGGCTCCAACGTCCCCAACAACCAGCCGGTCACGACCAAGTACCTCTACTACGCCAAGAAGAACGGCGCGCGGATCGCCGTGGTGAACCCGTACCGCGAGCCGGGCCTCGAGCGGTACTGGGTCCCGTCCGTCGCGGAGAGCGCGCTCTTCGGGACGAAGCTCGCCGACCACTGGTTCGACGTGGACACCGGGGGCGACCTGGCGTTCGTCAACGGAGTCCTCAAGGCTCTCCTCGAAGAGCCCGGCGGCATCGACGAAGACTTCGTCCGGCGCGAGACCGAGGGCTTTGACGCCGCGGCCGCCGCCGTGAGAGGCCAGAGCTGGGCGGAGCTCTCGAGCGCCAGCGGCTCCCCGGAGATGGAGATGCGGCGGTTCGCCGGCCTCTTGATCGCGAATCCGCGCGCGCAGCTGGTCTGGGCGATGGGGCTGACCCAGCACGCCCACGGCGTGGACACGATCCGCGCGCTCGTCAACGTCGGCCTCGCTCGGGGATTGCCGGCGAAGGCCGGCGCGGGCCTGACGCCGATCCGCGGCCACTCCGGCGTCCAGGGAGGCGCCGAGGTCGGCTGCATTCCGAATCTCGATCCCGCGACGCTCGACCGCTGGCGGGAGGCCTGGGGATTCGAGGTCCCGCGCTCGCACGGGATGGCAACCGTCGAACAGATCGAGGCGGCGGCGGCCGGGAGGCTCGATGTCTTCTGGATGATCGGCGGCAACTTCCTCGAGACCCTTCCCGGCGAGGCGCGATCCCGGCAGGCGCTCGAGAAGCCAGGCCTTCGAATCCACCAGGACATCGTCCTCTCCAGCGCGATGCTCGTTGAGCCGTCCGACACGGTACTTCTCCTCCCCGCCGCGACGCGCTACGAGACTCCTGGAGGCGTCACCGAGACCTCGACCGAGCGCCGGATCATTTTCTCGCCCGAGATCCCCGGCCGGCGCATCGCCGGGGCGCGCCCGGAGTGGGAAGTCCTCTGCCAGGCCGCCGCCCGCGCCAAGCCCGGGTCCGCGGCGAAGATCCGATTCCCATCGACCGCGGCGATCCGCGAAGAGATCGCGAAGGCCGTCCCGCTGTATCGCGGAATCGAGAGCCTGGCGAAGGGGGGCGACTCCTTCCAGTGGGGCGGCCCGCGCCTCTACGCGGACGGCCGGTTCGCGACGCCCGGCGGCAAGGCCCGCTTCGCCCAGGTCGGGCTGCCGTCGCGCCCGGACCGAAAAGGCCTCTTCCACGTCTCGACCCGCCGCGGCAAGCAATTCAACTCGATGGTCCAGCGCGACCTGGACCCTCTGACCGGCGCGGTTCGAAAGGACATCCTCGTCAGCGAGGAAGACGCCCGCGCCCTCTCCCTCGCCGACGGCGATCCGATCCGCCTCGTCTCCGACAGCGGCGAGTTCACTGGCACCGCTTTCATCGCCCCCATCAAACCCGGCAACCTCGAAGTCCACTGGCCGGAGGGGATGCCCCTGCTCTCCTCCTGCTCCGTGGACCCCCAGTCCGGCGAGCCCGACTACAACGCCCTCGTCCGCCTCGAGAAGATCTAGCTGCCGGGAGGGCGCTCGGGCATGGCGAGCCGGAAAAAGTTGATCCCGAATGGCTGCTTTTGCGCGTTCTCTGCGAAGGGCGAGTCCTGAACTGTTAGAGAATGTCCTTGGGCGCGTCAGCCCGGCCTCAGGAGGTGCGCACTGCGACTCTTCCCATCCGGCCGGCCCCTCTTCGCGACTGTTTCCATCTCAGCAGCCGCTCTCCTCGTCGGCGCGACGGGCGCTCTCCTGGGAGTCTGCGGCCCGTTCACGGATGTCACCACGTTCTGCCCCGAGGTCCTGGAGATCTTCTATCTGGGGATCACCACCGGGACGACGGCAACGACCTACTCGCCCGCGGATAACGTGTCCCGGCTCCAGATGGCGATCTTTTTGTCGCGCTCCGCGGACCGGCTGCTGCTGCGGGGCAGCCGCCGGGCTGTTTTGAAGCAGTTCTGGAGACCGCAGAGCAACGCGGTTCTGCATCTCACGACGGTCGGCGCAATCCCCGCGCACGTCGAATCCGACGGGGCGGACCTCTGGGTCGCCAACTTGACCGACAACTCCGTCTCGCGGGTCCGCGGAAGCGACGGCAAGCTGCTGGAGACCTGGGTCGGCGCCTCCAACGCCTACTCCGTGCTCGTGGCCAGGGGGGACGTGTACGTGGCGGGACAAGCGAGTCCCGGGACGCTCTACCGGATCGACCCGAGCCAGCCCGCAGGCGCGGTGACCGCGGTCGCGAGCCTCGGGGATTCTCCCTACGGAATCACTTTCGACGGGTCACGGATCTGGACGGCAAACTACGTCCCGGGATCCATCTCCATCGTGACTCCCGGCGCGACGCTCCCCTGGACCGTGACGACGCGGACGACGGGATTCGCCAACCTTCAGGGAGCGCTCTTCGACGGGGCAAACATCTGGGTCACCGACACGACCCCGGGGACTCTTCTGAAGCTCGACGGCGCCGGCGCCGTGCTCCAGACGGTCACGGTCGGCTCCAACCCGGAATTCCCGGTCTTTGATGGCACGAACATCTGGGTGCCCAGCTTGTCCTCCTCGATCTCGGTCGTCCGTGCCTCGAGCGGCGCGGTGCTGGCCACGCTGACGGGCAACGGCTTGAACCTTCCCACCACGGCGGCCTTCGACGGGCAGCGCATCCTCGTGACGAACAATTCCGGCGACGTCGTCTCTCTCTGGAAAGCCGCGGACCTGACGGCTCTGGGCTTTCTCGGGACCGGCGCCAACACCGCTCCTTTCGGCGTCTGCAGCGACGGCGTCAACTTCTGGATCACGCTGTCCCTCGCGAACAAGCTCGCGCGGTTCTGAGGGGCCCACAGCAGGAGGCACCAGATGCGACTCTTCTCGCCGGGCCGGCGCGGCCTCGCTCGCCTCTTCGCCGTCTCGACCGCCATTCTCGTCGGCGCCGCGGGCGCCCTCCTCGGCGTCTGCGGCCCGTTCGCGGACGTCACGACGTTCTGCCCCGAGGTCCTGGAGATCTTCTACCTGGGGATCACCACCGGGACGACGGCGACGACCTACGACCCGGCTTCCAACGTCTCGCGGCTCCAGATGGCGATCTTCCTGTCGCGCTCCGCGGACCGGCTGCTGCTGAGGGGGAGCCGCCGGGCGGCCTTGAGGCAGTTCTGGACGCCGCAGAACGGCTCGGCCCTCAAGCTCACGACGGTCGGAACCGCCCCCGAGGACGTCGGATCCGACGGGGCGGATCTCTGGGTGACCAATCACCTCGGCGACTCCGTCTCGCGGGTGCGTGGGAGCGACGGCAGGCTGCTCGAGACCTGGACGGGGGCGACCGGCGCCGAGGGCGTGCTCGTGGCCGTCGGGAAGGTTTTCGTCGCGGGCCCCACCACTCCCGGCCGGCTCTACCGGATCGACCCGAGCCAGCCGGCGGGAGCCGTCACGACGGTGGCGAGCAACCTCGGCGGAGCTCCCCTCGGAATCGCTTTCGACGGGTCACGGATCTGGACGACGGACAACGATCCCGGCTCCGTCTCCATCGTGACTCCCGGCGCGACGATCCCCTGGACGGTGACGACGGTCACCACCGGATTGTCTTTCGCGTACGGAGCCCTCTATGACGGGACGAACATCTGGGTGACGGCGGCCGGCGGCAGCCTGCTGAGGCTCGACAGCGCCGGTGCCATCCTACAGACGGTCACGGGCGTCGGCGGGGGCTTCCCGGTATTCGACGGCACGAACATCTGGGTGCCGGGCGGCGAGACCGGCAGGATCTCGGTCGTGCGCGCGTCGACCGGCGCGGTGCTGACGACGCTGACCGGCAACGGAATCGACTTACCGAACTCGGCCGCCTTCGATGGTCAGCGGGTCCTGATGCCGAACGGCTCTGCCGACACCGTCTCCCTCTGGAAAGCGGCGGACCTGACTCCCCTGGGATCCTTCGGGACGGGCGCGGGCACGGGTCCCGTCCGCGCCTGCAGCGACGGCATCCACTTCTGGATCACCCTGCAGACTGCCAACAGGCTCGCTCGGTTCTGAGCGACCGCAGGAGGAGGAAAGCCATGCGACTCTCCGGACTCGCCCGCCGTGGCCTTGCGGCCGTCACGATCGCGACAACCGCGCTGCTCGTCGGCTCGACGGGCACGCTCCTGGGCGTGTGCGGACCCTTCACCGATGTCAGCGCGTTCTGCTCCGAGGTCCTGGAGATCTTCTACCTCGGGATCACCACGGGAACGACGGCGACGACCTACGACCCGGCTTCGAACGTGTCGCGGCTCCAGATGGCGATCTTCCTGTCGCGGTCGGCCGACCGGCTGCTTCAGCGCGGCAGCCGCCGGGCGGCGTTGAAGCAGTTCTGGACTCCGCAGAACGACACGGTCGTCAAGCTCACGACGGTCGGCGCGGGTCCGTATCTCGTCGAATCCGATGGGGCCGACCTCTGGGTGGCCAACAATGAAGGCGCTTCCGTCTCGAGGGTGCGCGGCAGCGACGGCAGGCTGCTGGAAACCTGGACGGGAGCGACGCTCGCCCTGGGCGTGCTCGTGGCGGCGGGAAACGTCTTCGCCACGGGAAACGGCTCTCCCGGCAGCCTCTATCGGATCGATCCGAGCCAGGCGGCGGGGGCCGTGACGACCGTCGCGAGCAACCTGGGGAACGGTCCGCGCGGCGTCACCTTCGACGGCTCGCGGATCTGGACGGCCGGCGGCGATGCTCCCGGCTCCGTCTCCATCGTCACCCCCGGCGCGGCGATCCCCTGGACCGTGACGACGATCGCGATGGGAGGACTCTCGAGCCTCCGGGGCGCGCTCTTCGACGGGGCCAACGTCTGGGTCACCGACTATTCCGGCCAGACCCTCCTCAAGCTCGACGGCTCCGGCGCCGTCCTGCAGACGGTCACGATCGGCGCGGGCCCGCAGTTCCCGGTCTTCGACGGCACGAACATCTGGGCGGCGAATCGAGACAGCAATTCCGTCTCGGTGGTCCGGGCCTCGAGCGGCGCGGTGCTGGCGACCCTGACCGGCAACGGCTTGAACGTCCCGCGGGCGGCGGCGTTCGACGGGCAGCGTGTCCTCGTGGCGAGCTCCTTCGGCCCCGCCGTCTCGCTCTGGAAGGCGGCGGACCTGACCGCCCTCGGGACCTTCTCGACGGGCGCGGGCACCTTTCCCATCGGCGCCTGCAGCGACGGCGTCCATTTCTGGGTCACGCTGCAGATCGCGAACAAGCTCGCGCGTTTCTGACCTTGAGAAGACGAAGGGAGTAGCGTACTCTTCGCTGGACAAGGAGGTCCCAATGAAGCGCGTCCGGATCTTTCAGCGCGGCCTCGCTGTGTGCGTCGCAACCGTCGCTTTGTTCTGCGGAGCGACAAGCTCCCTTCTGAGTGTCTGCGGCCCCTTCACCGACGTCGCGGCGGACGCCTTCTGCCCCTTCGTGCTCGAGATCTTCTATCTCGGGATCACGACCGGGACGACCGCGACGACGTACGACCCCGGGGCCAACGTGACCCGGCTTCAGATGGCGGCGTTTCTCTCGCGCACGGTGGACGGCGCCCTGAAACGAGGAGGCCGGCGCGCCTCCCTGAACCAGTTCTCGACGCCGCAGAACGACACGGTCCTGGGGCTGACCACCGTTGGCGACAGCCCCCAGGGCGCCAAAGCCGACGGGGCTGACGTCTGGGTGGCCAATCACAGCGGCAACTCGGTCTCGCGCGTGCGCGAGAGCGACGGCAAGCTCCTGGAGACCTGGACGGGAGCGACCGCCGCCGGCGGCGTGCTCGTCGCGATGGGGAACGTCTTCGTCGCGGGAGACAGCATTCCCGGCCGTCTCTTCCGGATCGTCCCGAACCAGGCGGCGGGGGCCGTGACGACGGTCGCGAGCAACCTGGGTGGCGGCGGTGCCGGGATCGCGTTCGACGGATCGAGGATCTGGACCGCGGACATCAGCAACGGTTCCGTCTCCATCGTGACGCCCGGCGCGTCGATTCCCTGGACCGTGACGCTGGTCTCATCGTGGTCAGCCCCGAGCGGCGTCGTTTACGACGGGGCGAACGTGTGGGTCACGGATTTCAATCAGGGGATCATGCAGAAGCTCGACGGCGCCGGGGCCATCCTGGCGACTGCCACGGTGGGCTCCAATCCGTTCTTCCCGCTTTACGACGGCTCGAATATCTGGGTGCCAAATAATGGCTCCAACTCGGTGTCCGTCGTCCGGCCCTTGACCGGCAACGTGCTGGCGACGCTGACCGGCAACGGCTTGAACTCTCCCCAGTCGGCCGCCTTCGATGGACAACGTGTGCTGGTGACGAACAACGGCGGCAACAGCGTCTCGCTCTGGAAGGCAGCCGATCTGACGACCCTGGGTACCTTCGCGACCGGGGCGAGCACCAATCCCTACGGCGCCTGCAGCGACGGCGTGAACTTCTGGATCACGTTGCCGGGCACCAATAAGCTCGCGCGGTTCTGAGGCCGCACCGCCGACAAGGGGCGGGAGGGCGCGTACCGAGCGTCGTCGGCCGCATCAGCGGCCGAGGGACGCACATGCGGCGGGTTCGCCCGCCGC